>DASRJP010000061.1:0-20010 GCA_035649415.1 Pirellulaceae bacterium
AGGTTCTGGAGGTCACTCCGCACGCGAAAATCGTGCATACGCAAATCTTCGATGCGGGAGACCTGGGCGTTTCCATGGGGAGTGAGCCAGCGATCATCACTGTCACGTTCAACGAGACCAACGCGATCACGAACGTGACGACCTTGATCAAGTATGCGTCGAAAGCTGACCGCGACGAGGCGTTTTCAACCGGCATGACCGACGGCATGGAGATGAGCTACAAGCTGCTGGATGGAGTGCTGGCTGAAGGGTGAAATGTGAAGAGTGAAAAGCGTGGGCGCAATTAGGACAAAGGTGGTGCCTTTGGTCTTGGAGATGGGTGGTCACTGGAAAGGGGGCGTGAGGGTTCCATTTGGACCAGAAAAGGGGTCATGGACCAGAAAAGGGGTCACTGTACTTTTCGCGATATTCCCCCTCCTCGAACCGCCTCCTCTTTCTCCGGCCGGCCGCGCGCGATCGAGGAACCGTATCACGGTCGCAGGCAGTCCATTTTGCCAGGCACTAACAACGGGTAGCCAGCCTAAACCCGTCGAGCTGCACCGCCAGCGGTGGCCAGCCAATGCGGTTGCAGGTCCTCCCAAAAAAAGGGCACGCTCAGACCCGAGCGCCACGTCTTGTCGAACATACGCTGGCGGCTCGTGCGTGATGGCCGAATGGTCCGCAGCTCCCACTGGCGGGCGGCCCGCCAAGGGGCACACAGATCGTGCACCGGCCGGCCAAGAGGAGGTCAGAGAGCAGAATTCAGGCGGCGGAAGAGAAGGATTAAAATTAGGAAAGTGAGTACGATGTGGAGTAAGAGAAAGAGTAGGAAAGTCGGGACTCGTTTTCTTTCTCTTGCTCTTAATCCTGCTCTTGGTCTTACTCTTACTCCTACTCCTTCCCTTTCTCTTCGGGACAGCGCTAAGCACACCTGCGGCTATTGATTCAATCGTTCTCAGCATCGCTAGCCGGGGACACGGAGGCAGGTTTGCCTCCGGCTAAGAACCCTGTCCACTAGTGCAGCACCGGGCAGACGTCGAACCACTGCCGCCCCTGCTCCTGCATCCAGCGGTCACACGACGGATTTCCCCACTCCCCTTTGGGGTAGGTTTCCAGCGGCGGCGCCGCGGGGGAACTCCAGGCGGCCAGGATCGGATCGATGATCCCCCAGGCCAGCTCCACCTCGTCGCTGCGGGCAAACAGGCTGGCGTCGCCGTTGAGCGCGTCCAAGAGCAGCCGCTGGTAGGCGTCGGGCAGGCTGCCGGTGAACTCGCGGGCGAAACGGAAGTCGAGATCGGTCAGCCGCAGCTGCATGCCGGCGTCGGGGACTTTGGTCTGGAAATGGATTTGAATCCCTTCGGCCGGCTGGATCTGGATCACCAGCCGGTTGGCATCCATGTGCCCGCGGGGGCCGCCGGTGAACACCATGCTCGGCGGCTCGCGAAACTGGATCACGATCTGCGTCGTGCGGCAGCTCATGGCTTTGCCGCTGCGCAGATAGAAGGGGACGCAGCTCCAGCGCCAGTTGTCGATCTCCAGCTTCAGCGCGGCAAACGTCGCCGTCTGACTGGTTGGCGAAACGCCTTCCGACTGGCGATACCCTTCGTACTGGCCGCGGACGGTGTTTTTGGCGAAGTCAGCGCCGGAGAGCGGCTTGACGGCGCGGAGCACTTTGACCTTCTCGTCGCGAACCATGTCGGCATGGAAGCGGACGGGCGCTTCCATGGCCGTGACCATCATGAGCTGGAGCAGGTGGTTCTGGAACATGTCGCGGAGCACGCCGCTGGCGTCGTAGTAGTCGCCGCGGCGGCCAACGTCCACCTCCTCGGCCACGGTGATCTGCACGTGGTCGATGTAGTTGCGGTTCCAGATCGGCTCGAAGATCGTGTTGGCGAACCGCAGCACGAGAATGTTCTGCACCGTTTCCTTGCCGAGGTAGTGGTCGATGCGGTAGACCTGCTGTTCCGAGAAGACCTCGTGGATCGCCTGGTTGAGCGCGCGGGCCGAAGGCAAATCGACGCCGAACGGCTTTTCGATCACGATCCGCCGCACGCCGCGCTCCTGGCTGGCCATGCCGGCGGCCCCGAGCTGCTGGATGGCCGACGTGTACAGCGATGGCGCGGTCGCCAGGTAGTAAAGCCGCGTCGCGGACGCCCCTTGCTCCAGCTCCTCGAGCGTGCGCGACAGTGCCGCGAAGTCGTCCGGCTTATCGATGTTCCCCGGCTGGTAGAAGACGCCCGCGGCAAACTTTTCCCACGCGGCGGGGACGAATGCCGCGGCGACGTATTTTTGCGTGGAAGCGGCCAGCTCGCGCCGCCAGTCGTCGTGGGAGTAAGGCGTGCGGGAGACGCCGATGATCCGCGTTTGCGGTGGCAGCCGGCCTTTCTGAAAGAGGAGGTACAGCGCCGGGATCAGCTTGCGGCTGGTGAGATCGCCGGAAGCCCCGAAGATGACAATCGTGTGCGGCATGAGCTATGGTGCAAGCGAGGCGCGAGTCGTGCGCGGCCGGGCGACCGATGGTTGCCCGCCAAGGCGACATTGTAACGGAATTCGGGCGAGCACGGCCGCGAGAACGGGCCGGAGAGAAACCTGGCGGCGGCGAGCGACTTACTTCGCGCTCACCGTGATCGAGAAGGTGAACACGTTGTTATCTTCGGACCCTTCCAGCCACTCGTGCTCGGGATCCGCGTACAACTTGATGATGTAAGTCCCCTCGCGGTCGGGCCGCCAATGCTTGGAGAACGAATCCAGGTCGTTGTCGTTGACCAGCTTCCCTTTGGATTCGTCGGCGGAGACAAACGTGCCGACCCAAATGGGCGTGGTGAGATCGGACTCGTGATAGACGTCCCCTTCCACGTACCAGGGCAACGCGCCGTCCCCGGAGTTCGTCAATTCAAAGCGGATGTCAACTTTCTGCCCGACCTTGAACTCGCGATGGCCGTTGTCGTGCGTTGCGTTCACGATGCCGAAGTCCGGCATGAACGTCTGGAGCTGCAGGAAGAAGCGGTCAGTGGTGGCGACCTCATCGCCGACGTAGTGGACGAGTGCGATGGACAGTCGATTGTGGAGCGGATCGATCGTCCAGCCGCCGGACAGGCCGGCGTGAACCTCGTCAATGGCCGCCTCGTCCACGGTCAGGCCGGGGCTGAACCGTCCCTGCGTGTAGTCAAATTCGCCCAGTCCTCCCGCGCCGTCGCCGCTGCGGAGATAACCTTCCATTTGCAGCATGCCGCCGGTGCTGACCAGGTCGTCGGTCACGTCGATCAGCGCGCCGACAATCGCCAGTTCCTGGCCCGGAGCGACGGCGATCTTCGCTTCGCTGTCGTGGATCCAGGTGACTTCGCCGCCGATGCTGACGGCCACTGCCGTCAGGTCTGCGGAGAGCGCCAGACGCGGCTCGAGCTGCTCGCAGGCAGGGCGAAATGTCCGTGCGCGTGGCATGGCGGTGGGATGGGTTCGGCGGGACGATCTTGGCGGGAACCGCGCCCGGTTCGCTCGACAGCTTTCCCATCCCCTCGGCAAGCGCTTCCCCCCGGAAGCACACACCGGCCAGGCGGCCCACGCCCGGCAATGGAACCCTAGGTCACAAACGGCCGCTCGTCAAATCGGCGATTTTTCCGCTGCCTGACGCATACTCACCAGTGCCACGTCGCATCGCGAACGTGGGACGGCACGAAGTTGTCCTGAAAGCTGCGGCGCGTGATCAGCTCTTCAGTAATTGCCACGGCCGAGGCCGCCTTGATGAACAGGGCGTAGAACGGCATCAGCGGCAGCACGAGGCAATACTTCAGATCGCGCCAGCGGTCGAGCGAATAGTACAGGACGACGCAGGCCTGTGCCGTTTCGATGGCGAGGTAGGCGACGTACTGCGTCAAGAGAATGTAGTGCAGTTCACTCCACCGCTGCCAGGCGAGATACGGCGCGAAGATCAAGCAGCTATACATCAAAACGATGCTGAACAGCCAGCGGTCGAGGAGCAGCACCAGGTTCGTCAGGGAAAACGTTGCCGACAGAGGATCGCCCAAGTCCACGTGCTTGCGGCACTCGAAGGTAACGACAGCCCATTCCCAGCGGCGGCGCTGCCGGAACAGCCAAGAGAAGTTCGTGGGAGTATTCGTGTAGCACTGGGCGTACGGGGTGAAGGCGATGCGAAAGCCCTGCTTGCGCAACCGCAGCACGAGGTCCCCATCCTCGCCCGGGCCGACGTCCCACCCGCCGAGGCGCGCGAGGGATGATCGCCGAAAGGCGCCGAAAGCCCCAGAGACGATCCCGAGAATGCCGAGCCAGGCGGCCGTGCGGCGGCCGACGAAGATGTTGCGGAGGTATTCGAGCGCCTGCAGGCGGGTGCAGAGGTTCGTGAAACCGTTGCGGGGGATGATCGTGCCGGAGACACCGGCGACGCGCTCGTCCGCCAGCGGCTGTACGATCTCCCAGATGGCGCATGGCGCCAGATGCGAGTCGGTGTCCACGCAGATGATCACGTCCGCCTGGGTGAACGGGAGTGCGAAGTTCAAGGCGGATGATTTGCCACCCCGGTGCGGCTTGCGGAGCACCAGGACGTTCTCGTGCGTGGCGGCGAACTCCTCGGCGACCTGGGCCATGCCGTCGCTGGAGCCATCGTCCACGACGATGATTTCCAGCCGGGGATAGGTTCCCCAGACCGAGAGCAGCGTTTGTCCGATGGAATCGGCTTCATTCAGGCCGGCCAGCACCACGCACACGCTGGGGCAATATTCGTATTCCTTGGCCGCGTCGGACGGATAGCCGCACAGGTCACGCGCGAAGTCCCACACCCACAGCGCCAGCGTGGCTCCGATGTACCGCACGCCGTCCAGCAGCATCAGCGGCAGGATCAGCAGCGCCACATCCTTAGGATGCTGGGAGGAAAGCCATTGGATCCAGCCGGCGAACATGGTATCCCACGATCTCCTTTTCCATGGCCCGGTGCGCCGGAAACCGCACGCGGCATTTCAGGCACTGGGCGATGCTTTCCAGCTCCGTGCCACCCCACTGGCAGTCGAGGCAGCGAAACGGACCGTCCAAGAACTCAAAATCGGTTCCGATGACCAGGTTCTTGGTGCGGCACTTGGGACACCGCAGGGCTCCATCGACTTCAAAGTCCGGGGCGAAGCCAATGTGGGCGCAGGCGAAATGATGGATCAGCCGCTGGCTGGCGATGCGCGCCGACCCGCAGTGGGGACAACCCTTGCGGAATGTAAGCAGCGCCTGGCACTGAAAGCAGAGTTGCACCCAATCGACGACGACCGGCCGCACGACGCCGAGCAGTCCCCAGCGCGAGAGGGCGTCGTCGCTCAGGTTTGCGGCAAATGTCAGCGACTTGGGGCACAGCGACGGCGTCAACCGCTCGGGGCGCAACAGCTCGTGGTCGGGGCCGTAAAACTGGATTCCCACGCGGTAGCCAATGGCGGTCGGAGCGGCGTGGCGGACGCGGGCCGAGCAGTAGCTCATGTCTCCATCGTGCGTCTCGACGCCGACGACCACGGTCTTGGTCCCCGGCAGGAACTGCTTCGTCTCGAGTCCCATGCCGCCCGCGCTCAGATCGACGGAGAGTCCCTCGACGACGTGATCGGTGTCTGGACCGCCGTCCGCCAACACGGGAATGAGAATGACCGGGACTGTGAGCAGGTATCGCGGGTGGCGACGCTGCTCGCACTCGGTGGGAGACAGTTCCAGTGGTGAATCGGTCAAAGACTGTGTCCGCTCGGCCGCGGCTGACGTCGCACCCCGCGGCAACGGCTGCGGGGCCTCGTCAGGTCTTCGTGGTGTAGTTGGACGGGATGGATTCATTGGCGGCGCAAGTAACAATCCGGGGCGGTGCAATTGCCATCAGCCTCCCAGCAGCGACCAGGAGCGCGGGAGTCGAACCACGCCTCCCAGTCGCAAGGCCGAATCCGACGCCAAGGGCCGCAGATAAACAGGCAGCAGAATCTCGTTGGGGTTGTAGTAGCGGACCAGCGCCGGAGGAGGCATTTCGAGCCGGTCGGCAATCCGCTCGACAGTGCACATGACTTGGCGGCCGCCCGCATCGGTGACGACGTTCAGCGGCTGACCCAGCCGGAGCGCGGCCGCCTTGGCATGCGGCAAATAGACCACGATTTGCAGCGAGTCGTCCTCCAGCAGTTCCAGCACCGGCCGGGCTGCCTCAACCCGCTCGCCCGTAAATCGCAGCCGGCGAATCACGCGGCCGGCCACCGGGCTGCGCACGCGGCCGGTAGCCATCTTCTCCCGCAGCCGGCTCATCTGTCCCTCGATCACTTCGATCCGGATCAGCTTCGGCTTCAGGCCGTCCTCCTCGTCGAGCTGTTCGTTGGCCAGCGTGACGCGCTGCTTCAGCTCAGCGAGCGCCGAACGCAGTTTTTCGATCTTGGCCCGTTGCCCTTGCTCTTGCAGGCGCGCTGTCTCCGCTTCCTCCTGGCTGATTGCCGACCGGCGGTACAGTTCAGCGTTGCGGTCGCGCTTGGCCACCAGATCGGCCAGCCGCGACTGCTCCTGAAGCAGCGTGCCATAGACCTCGTAGTATTCAGCCTGGGCCTTGTGCTTCAGGTCGCCGCGCAACTGGGCTGCCAGGCGCAATTCGGCCGACCGCGCGTGCAGTTCGGCCTGAGCCATCCGCAACTCGTCCTCGGCGCTGGCCAGCTCTGCTTGATCGGCGGCGCTCTCCACGGTCAGCAGGACATCACCCGGCGAGACGCGCTCCCCCTCGCGGGCGTCGAGCGATCGCACCAGCCCGTCCCAAGGCGCTGAAATCTGGATCACGCGGCCTTCCACAATGCCATAACCTTCGTACCGCAAGAACAGGTTCCAGATGGCCAGCGTCAAAAAGCCCAACAGCGTGATGAGGATCGCCGCAACGAAGTACCGGCCCTTGGACCGTTTGGGCAAGGGTGTAGGACGGGCGGGTGCGGGCGCCGCCGAGGCCCACGCGCTGCGGCTCGTAGTTGGTCCAGCCGAAGGAGCGGATGCTGCGGTCGGAGCTGGTCGCGGCTGTTCGCGCACGAAAATTCCCGGCATGGCGACGCCGAAGCCGCCAGCCACAGGCGACTGCGGATTGGCAGCGGCCGGGCTTTCCCTCAACGGTTGATTCTCAATGCTGACGGGCATAGTGGATCCGCCCGGTCACACACATGGCACCGGGTGCGCAAGCTGGCGATCCAAACCCCAAGATCGCTACGACACCCTAGCACAGCAGAGCGCACTTTCCACCGCGAACGTGCCGGATCGCGGGCAACCGGAAAGGAAAGGTCGACAGCTGTGGCCCCAGCTTGACCAGAGGGCGCTACTTCCCGCGCAATCGGCACAAGCGTTAGTTGCAGCCGCGGCCAATCAGAACCGCATGGCGGTGAAACCGCCGTCCACGTAATAGTCAGCGCCAGTGATGAAACTTCCCGCTTTGCGAGAGACGAGCAGGAGTGCCGCTCCGACCAGTTCGTGCGGCTCGCCAAAGCGCTTCATTGGCGTCTGGGCCATGATGCTCGTCACCCGCTCCTGGTCGAGGATCTTGCGGTTTTGCTCGGCTGGGAAGAAGCCTGGGCACAGGACGTTGATGCGGATGTTTTTGGGAGCGTACTCGCGAGCCAGATTCTTGGTCAGGTTCACCACAGCCGCCTTCGATGCGGAATAAGCAAACACCCTGGACAAAGGCAAGTGAGCAGTGACGCTGCCAATGTTGAGGATCGCTCCGCCGGTCTCTTGCCGAGCCATCACCGGCGCGAAGATCTGGCAGGCCAGATGCGTCCCGGTCAGGTTGGCGTTGATCACGCGGTGCCAGTCCTCCTCGCTGATTTGCTCGTAGGGGGTCGCTGAATTGACACCGGCGCAGTTGACCAGAATATCCACGCGGCCCAATTGCCGGAGTGCGTCGTCGCAGAGTCGCTGGATCGACGCCCGCTGCGCAGCGTCCACGGGCATGAAGTAGGCTTCGCCGCCGGCCGCCCGAATGTGCAGCTCCCGCTCCTGGCCGCGCTCTTTGCTCCGGCCGGCGACAACCACCGCCGCACCGGCCGCGGCCAGGCCGTCACACAGCGCGCCGCCCAGCACCCCCGTGCCGCCGATGACGACCGCGACCTGGCCATCGAGGCCGAAAAGATCCTGGAGATATGCGGCACTCATCGGGTCCCTCGTGGAGGCAGGCGTCCCGCCTGCCTGGAATCGGGCTCGTGTTGCGGCAGGCGGGACGCCTGCCCCACGTTACTGCGGCTGCCGACGCAGCTTCAGCCACTCGCTGTGAAATTTCTGCTCCGCCGGCTGGTCGATTCGCTGGTACGTGTGCGCCCCGAAGTAATCCCGCTGCGCTTGCAGCAGATTGGCCGGCAGTCGCTCGCGGCGGAGACTGTCGTAGTAGGACAGGGCATTGCTGAACTCAATCACCGGCAATCCGGTCTGCGTCGCGGTTACGATGACCTCACGCCACGCCCTTTGGGCCTTGGCAGTCGCCTGGGTGAAGTAGGGATCGAGCAGAAGGTTTTCCAGATTCGGCTGCCGGTCGAAGGCTTCCTTGATCCGCTCCAGGAACGCTGCGCGGATGATGCATCCGCCGCGCCACAGCAGGGCAATATCGCCATACTTCAGCGGCCAATTGTGCTCCTTCGCCGCCGCCTGGAGCTGAACGAACCCCTGGGCATAGCTGCAAATCTTGGAGGCATAAAGCGCCTGCCGCACCGATTCGATGAACGACTTCCTGTCTCCGATCTTGATGCCGCTGCCGGCGACCGTCGGCCCCTGGAGGACCTTCGATGCACTAACCCGCGCTGGCTTCATCGCGGAAATGGCGCGCGCGAAGACCGCTTCCGTCACCATGGTGCTGGGAACGCCGAGGTCGAGGGCCAGTTGGCTCATCCACTTGCCCGTCCCCTTGGCCCCGGCCACATCGAGGATCTTATCCACCAGAAAACCGTCGCCGCCTCGGTCGTCCCGCACGCTGAAAATGTCGCGCGTGATCTCGATGAGATAGCTTTCTAATTCCCCGTGGTTCCAGGCATCGAATGTTTCGTAGAGTTCGTCGTTGGATAGCCCCGCCGCCTCCTTGAGCATCAGGTACGCCTCGCAGATGAGCTGCATGTCGCCGTACTCGATGCCGTTGTGGACCATTTTCACGTAGTGCCCCGCCCCGCGCGGCCCGACCCAGTCGCAGCAGGGGATGTCATTGTTCGGGCCTACCTTGGCGGCAATCGCCTGGAAGATCGGTTTCACCAGCGGCCAGGCCTTTTCACTTCCTCCGGGCATCAGGCTCGGGCCTTTGAGCGCCCCTTCCTCGCCGCCAGAGACGCCGGTGCCGATGAACAGCAGGCCCTTGCTCTCGAGATAGGTTGTGCGGCGCTCGGTATTGGTGTAGTGCTCGTTGCCGCCGTCGATGAGCACGTCGCCTGGTGAGAGCAGCGGGATGAGCTGGTCGATCAGCTCGTCCACGGGCGGACCCGCTTTGACCATCATCATGATCTTTCGCGGCGTTTGGACCGCCTTCACCAGTTCGTCAAGCGAATGACAACCGATGAACTTCTTCCCCTTCGCTCGGCCGGCCAGCAGCTCGTCCACCCTGGATGTGGTGCGATTAAAAACCGCGACAGCGTACCCGCGGCTTTCGATATTCAGGGCGAGATTCTCGCCCATCACGGCAAGGCCGATGAGGCCGAAATCGGCGGACATGGTCAAGACTTTGTGCCGGAGTTCAGTTCTGGTAAATGGGGCGGCCGGGCGCACTGCTGCCGACGACCTCGGCAGCCATGCGCGGATTGCAGTCGATGGCGTTCGACCGAAAAAGCAGGCAGCGACCAATCTTAAGCGTCTATTTCTTTTTGCGGCCGGCCTTCTTTTTCTTGGCCTTGGACTTGCCCTTTGCGGCGGCCCGGGCCGTGGCCCGTTTGGATCCAGCCGATTTGCCTTTCTTGCCGGCCTTTTTCTTGGGCTTGCTGCGTTTGGCAGCCGCTGCCTTAGCCGGCCGAGCCGCTTTTTTGGCCGCCCGCTTCTTGCGGACAGGTTTGGGAAGGGCGATCGGCGCGGCGGAGGGGCTGGACATCGGCGGCGAGGGAGGCCAGGCGCCGGCCGCTTCGAGCGGAGACTGACCGGCGGGTTCGCTGATGTCGTTGCCGTTGTCCGTAATCGGCTGGTCGTCGTCAAAGGAGTCGATGGACGGGTCGTTCGTCATTGGTGAATCACCTTCCAAAATGCCCGTCCGGCGGCTGGGCTCTTCCCAGCTTGCCGCGACGGAAACGAGTTAAGTTCTACTTCCGATACCCGGAAGAAAATTCGCTATCCACCTCATCGCTGAATCCGCGCTGAGCCCCCTTTGGCCAGCGCCTGCACCTGTTCGAGCGTGGCCATCGTTGTGTCGCCGGGAAAGGTCGTCAACAGCGCGCCGTGCGCCCAACCGAGCTGAATCGCATCTTCCGGCGAGCAGCCCGACAGGAGCCCGTAAAAGAACCCAGCCGCAAAGCCGTCGCCGCCACCGACGCGATCGTGAACATCCAGGTCGCAAGTCAGTGCCGAATACGTCTTGCCGTTGATCCAGGCAACGGCGCTCCAGCAGTGGCGATTGGTCGTGAACACCTCGCGAAGCGTTGTGGCCACGACCTTGATGTTCGGCATTGCCCTGGCCACCTGGTCCATCATGCCAATAAAGGCGCTGGAATCGATCTTGCTTTTGGCTTCGACGTCAGGACCCCTCAGTCCCAGCCCCTTTTGCAGGTCCTCCTCATTTCCGACGAGCACATCGACATGTGAGCAGATTCTCCGTAGCGTCTCCTGCGCTTTGTCGAGGCCGCCGGAAACCTGCCACAATTTGGCGCGGAAGTTCAGATCAAACGAGATGACGGCTCCGGCCGCCTTGGCCGCCTGCATTCCTTCCACGATCAACTCCGGCGTCGTCGGCGACAGTGCCGCGAAAATGCCGCCGCTATGGAACCAGCGCAGACCGCCAGCAGTGATGGCCTTCCAATCGAAGTCACCCGGCTTGAGCTGCGCGGCTGCTTCGTTGCAGCGGTTGTAAAACACGACCGGCGCCCGTACTCCGAGGCCCCGGTCGCTGTACACCGTCGCCATGTTAGGACCGGTGACGCCATCGTGTCGGAAATGTTTGTAAAAGGACCTGACCCCCATCGCCCGCACGCGCTCGGCAATCAGATCGCCAATCGGATAATCGACTATGGCAGTGGCGACGGCTGCCTTGAGTCGGAAGCAATCCGCCAGGTTGGCCGCTACGTTGAACTCGCCACCGCTGACGTGGATCTGGCACTCGTGCGCTTTGCGGAAGGGGATGATGCCGGGATCCAGCCGATGGACAATGGCCCCCAGCGACAGGAAATCGAGTTCCCCCTGGGGACGGATAGTCAGGCCAGTGGCGGACATGGCGATGAAAGTTCAGACGAGAAAAACCGGATTCTAGCGACGGTGCTGCGCGGCAGCAATCAGCCGCAGGTAGGACAGGTTTCCAACCTGTCCAAGATCAACTCGCATACGACAGGTTGAAAACCTGTCCTACGTCGGGAGTTGGCGAGCCGCCCTTTCATGACCATAATGAACGGTCCTCCCTGCCTGTTCCCACTGGCCCGCCTGGAGTGCCGTCCCCTTGCTCAAGTCGTGTAAGCAGTGTGCCTGGCTGGCCGCCGCAGCGCTGGTTGTATTGCGCCTGGCCATCGGCATTCACTTCTTTCAGGAAGGGACCGGCAAATTAGGCGATTCCAAGCCGTTTTCGGCCGGTTTTTTCAATAACTCCAAGGGGCCCTTTGCGCCGCTGCTCAAGGGAATGGTTTGGGACCCCGACGGCAGGCTGCGGCTGGGACTGCCAGAGCAGAATGACCCATCGTTTGCCGGTTACGCCTTCAAACCCGATCCCAACCCGACGCTCAGCCACTGGGAGGGCTATCGCGATCGGGTGGTGAGCCACTACGGTTTTGACAAGAGCCAGACCAACGAGGCTGAGCGGATCACCAAGTCGGTTGCCAGTCGCTATCAGGGACACCTGCGAAAAAACAACGACGAGATCGAGGAGTATTACCACCAGCTCATCCGCCGCGATGAGTACGCGGGACGGCCGGAACGGAACCTTGATTCACTCAAGACACATGACGCGCGCCACCAGGGAGAGTGGATGAAACTTCGCGGTCCGCTGCTGGCCTCGATCGATCGAATGTGGAACGACCTCGAACGGCAACTTAACCAAATCGCCACGGACAAGCAGCGACATGCCAAAGGCTGGCTCCCCATCGGCCGCGTTGGCGGGCAAGTCGTCGGTGCGGACACGGTGGACAAGATCATTCCTTATTTCGATTTGGCGATCGGAGTTTGCCTGATCATCGGGCTGCTCACTCGCACGGCGGCAATTCTGGGCGGGCTGTTCCTGCTGTTCGTCTGCGCGTCGCAGTGGCCGGGATATCCCGGTTCAGCGCCCATTTATTACCAGGCGATTGAGATGCTGGCGCTGTTCGCGCTGGCGGCCAACGGCGCAGGCAAATGGGCCAGCGTGGACGCCATGTTCGGCTGCTGCCGAGCATGGTGCTGCCCAGCGAGCGCGGGACAACCGTCCGGGTTGTCCAAGAGTGAGTGAAGGAGAAATCGATGCACTTGACCGAAGAAGAAAAAGCGGTAGGCAAAGAAAACTATCACGCCGCGATGGAGGCGTTTGACAAGTCCGAGCGCGCGGCCGAGGTTCCGGCCGGCGCGGATGGCAAGGAAAACCGCCGCAACTTTCTCAAGACCCTCGTCGGTGCGGGCATCGTCTCCGGTGCTGGCCTGGGCGCATCGTATTTTCGCTACAGCGCCGTCGGCCAGCCGCTGCGTATTGCCGTCATCGGTTCCGGCGACGAAGGAAATGTCCTGATCGGCGCGATGAATCCCAATTATGTCGATCTGGTCGCGATCTGTGAAATCCGCCCGTACAACGTCCACCGTTCGTTCCACGGCGACTGGGAAAGCGAAACGGCTCTTGCAGCGCGGCCCGGCATAATCAGCGTATTTGGATATGCCAACGAAGACGCCGCCAAAGCAAAGGTCAAGGTTTACCAGGACTACAAGGAGTGTCTCAAAGATCCCAATGTCGAGGCGGTGATCATCGCGCTACCGCTCTTTCTGCATGCCCAGGTCGCCGTCGAGGCCATGCAGCAAGGCAAGCACGTCCTGACTGAAAAGCTGATGGCCCATAACGTCGCCCAGTGCAAAGTCATGGCCCGAGTTGGCGAGAAGCTGGACAAATACCTCGCCGTCGGCCACCAGCGGCATTACAGCGTGCTGTACGACAATGCCGTTAACCTCATGCAGTGGGGCCTGCTCGGCGAATTGCACCACGTCCGCGCCCAGTGGCACCGTGGCAATCTCCCCGGCGGCGATAGTTGGCAAAAGCCGCTGCCAATCCTGGTGGACGCAATGGAGAAAGGAGAGTTCAAGAAAGTCAATTTCGTCAAAAAGGAATACGAGGAGCTTCAGGAACAGCTCAAAAAGGCGCGGGATGCCGATGACATCAGCAAGCTCGAGCGCAAGGTTGCCCAGTGGGCCGCCTGGCTCGAGGATGAGAAAGTGAATGCCGAGAACCATGGCTATAAGACCTTCCACTTCAGCGACGGCAAGACGCGCAGCGCCCTGGAGGAGCTTGTCCGCTGGCGGCTGTTCCAGCGGACCGGCGGCGGCCTGATGGCCGAACTCGGCAGCCATCAGCTCGATGCGGCGAGCATTTTCTGCTCGGCCTTGCGACAAGACGGCAAGAAGGCCCATCCGCTCACGGTGCACGCCGTCGGCGGCCGGCACACATTCCCCTACGACCGGGATGCCGAGGACCACGTCTACTGCATGTTTGAGTTCCCGGGCCCCGGTTATGAGCCGGACTTCAAGGTCGGTTACTATGATCCGGAGATGAACTACCCGCCGCGCGACAAGGGGATCCCCTCATACGACGAGGATCCGACCCGCAAGATTGTGGTGACTTACTCCTCAATCAACGGCAACGGATTCGGCGGCTATGGCGAGGTCGTGATGGGTACCCGCGGAACGATCGTGCTGGAGCGGGAGCAGGAGGTGATGCTCTACAAGAGCGGTAACGACGCCACCAGCACGAAGGTCGGCGTCAAGGACGACAAGGAGGGGCCGACGCTCGACACGCAGGCCAGCGGCAAAGGACCCGCGCTGGCCAAGGCGGCCGAAAATCAGGGACCGGTCAGCCGCGGCTATCGCGAGGAGATCGAGCACTTCGCCTGGTGCGTCCGCAATAGCGCCCCCAAGGAGGCACTGCGTTGCCGACCCGAAGTTGCGCTGGGAGATGCCGTAATCGCGCTAACAACGAATGTGGCGATCAAGAAGGCCGATAAGGGGGAGGGTGGCTTCGTGAAGTTCGACGAGAACTGGTACAACATTCACGACGACGCCACACCGGACGGCAGCTCGATCAGCGACGAGAACGAGAAGCTCAAGGCGGGGTTGGCGTAAGCCCGGTCGGTGTCAGCGAGCGATCAAGTGATGGACCATTCCGACAAACTGAAACAGACGCTTGCCGAACTGCACGCCGAGCTTTCTAGCGCTGGCAGAGTGGATCCGGCCACGCGGCAAGCTCTCCAGGAGGCCCTTGCCGACATTCAAGCGGCGCTCGCGGCGGCAGAGATCACGCCGGCCGAGGAACGCTCCTCCACTTCAGAACGGATCACCGACCGATTACAAACGGCCGCGGCAAAATTTGAGGCCACGCATCCGACGCTGGCGGGGACCTTGGAGCGGCTAATTGATCTCATGGGCGCGGCCGGAATCTGACCGCTGTAGCGCCTGACCTCGGATTGGCTCGGCCCACCGACGCTCATTTCGTGGAACTCTCATCGACCCGCCGGCCAATTTCCAGTTGGTAGCCCGTACATCGATTTCATCGGCGGTCTCTGCCGGGAATCTCCAGCCGGTAACCGTCAGCACGGGCCAACCAGAAGGCGGCGGCAGTCGTGTAGCCGAGGCCGAGTAAGAAAAGGCAGATGCCGGCAACGACCCGACCGTCCGGAATGCGGCGATCGACGGCGGTGACGATTGTGATGAGGATCACCCACGCGACTAGCATCGTGGCCCCAACAGCTATGCCGCTGGGCAGATATGAACGAAAGCGAAACGTGAACCACAGGAGCGGCAACTCCAAGAAGAGCCCAGCGGCGGCCGCAGCGGCGACGGCGATGCCCAGTGCCAGCCAGTATTGCCATTCCTCCGGCGGCTTGCCGATCGCCATGGCCAGTCGCGCCGAGGCAAGAGCGACTCCGACAACGGCCATGCCGACAAGGAAGTCACGAATTGACAGTCGTTCGTTGGCCAGATTCAGATCGTCGCGCGGGACAATCCGCCAGCCGAAGAACAGCCGCACCAGCCAGAGTGGCGCCGAGACGGCGACGCTGACGGCCGGCAACGAGAAGAGAATCATCGCCGGAACCTGCACGCGGTCATCGTAAGACCTCAGATGCCACACGAGCATCCCCAAGTACCACAGCACGAACAGGACGAACGCGATGCCGACGTGCCATGGCAGCCGCTGCCATAGCGGCCCCCTGCCCCACACCAGCCATGCCGGCAGGATGCCCGCTTCGGCCACGACGCAGCCGGTGAGCAGGAACATCAGCAGTTCCGCGTCGGCGCGGTCTAACAACTCCAGCAGCAAGCCGTAAGCGAGGTTGCAAACTGCGAAGGATCCCGCGAAGATCAGCCATGGGCGAAGGGAAAACGCGGCCAAGTCGTCCATGCGACTCGGAGGCATTTTGGGGCGCAGCATAACTGAACCGATTCTTGACCGCCAAGATTGACCCGGATCGCAACATCCAGCCTAGGCAAGCGGGACGCTTGCCCTACATCGTCAGCGCCCGGTCGATCCGCCGCAGGACCGAGTCGCGCCCCAGCAGCGACAGGCAATCGTACAACCCCGGGCCGATGCTCTTGCCCGTCACCGCTACGCGGACGGTGTGAATGATGTCGCCGATCTTGATCCCCTCGCGCGCCAGAAACTGCTGCATGGCCGCTTCCAGCGGCCCGTTTTCGAAGGGCTCGACTGTATTCAGCATGTCACGGAATTTGCCGAGCAGTTCCTGGGACTGAGCCGGCACGACTCGCTTGGCAAAATCCTTGTCGTCGTAAGTCAGTTTCTCATCCGCGAGGAAGAAGAAGTCGGCATACTGCAAGATGTCGCCGGCGACCTTCAGCCGGTCCCCGCTGGCCTCGATAATCTGCGCCAGCTTCGGGCCGACCTCGCACGGCGCTGGATCGCTGACGAGTTTCGCCTGTTGGAGAAACTTGAGCATCAGCGGCACACGCTGCTTGACCGGCAGCCGCTGCATGTGCCGGTCCTGGAAAGCCCACAGTTTTTTGGGGTCGAAGCTGGCGGGCGCTTTGGTGACGCGCTCGAGCGAAAAGTGCTTGATCATCTCCTCGCGCGAAAAATCCTCGGTCTTGTCGTCGAGCGACCAGCCCAGCAGCATCAGGTAGTTGATAATCGCGTCAGGCAGATAACCCACGTCGCGGTAAAAATCGACGATCACCGGGTTGAACGACTCGGCACTCAGCTCTCCGCGGCCCAACCGCTGCATGATCTCGATGCCGTGGTCGTAGAGCCGCTTGAACTCCTGGTTCTTCAGGTACTGGGCGATCTTGCGCTTGGAGAGCTTCTGCGAGCTGCCTGGCTCGGCGACGTACGGCAGATGGGCGTACTTGGGCAGCGTGTAACCAAGCCCCTCGGCAATGAAAATCTGCCGCGGCGTGTTGGCCAAATGCTCGATGGCCCGGATCACGTGGGTGATCGTGAAGTCATCGTCGTCCACCACGCTGGCCAGGTGATACAGGCAAGTGCCGTCGGCCCGCTGGATGACGTGGTCCTGCTCGTTTTTCCACTCGAACTCGCAAGTGCCGCGGACGAGGTCGTCGAAGATGCACTTTCCCTCGCGATGCATTTTGAGGCGGACGACCCGTTTGCGGCCTTCGGCCTCAAACCGCGACGCGTCGGCGTCGGTCTCGGCCATCCAGCGGCGGCTATACAGAAACGGCCGCTTTTCGCGCTCGGCCGCTTCGCGCTCGGCCTTCAGCTCCTCGGGGGTGGCGTAATCGCGGTACGCCAGCCCTTTTTCAAGCAGGACCTTCACCGCCCGCTGGTACCGCTCGCCGCGCTGCGACTGGAAATAAGGGGCGTAAGGTCCGCGGCTCGAAGTGCCGTCGTCGGTTGGACCCTCGTCCCAGTCGATTCCCAGCCAGCGAAAGCCATCCAAAATCGGGTGCAGCGCCTCAGCCACGTTTCGTTCGGCGTCGGTGTCGTCGATGCGGAGCAGGAACTGGCCGCCGTGCTGGCGGGCAAAGAGCCAGTTGAACAGCGCCGTGCGGACGCCGCCGATATGGAGATAGCCGGTGGGACTGGGGGCGAAACGCGTGCGGACAGACATGGGGGGCCAAGATCGCGAGGCGTGAATTGACCCCCTGATGGTATGGCGACGGGCGAGGCGGCGGAAGGACGGAATTCATTCTGCAAACGCAGTCTACGGCAGCAGGCTCCCGGGCACGCTCCCTTCGGTCGCCGCTTCCTCTTTGGGTGCTTCCAGCCGCAGCATCACGTACGTCTCGGTGCGATCGGTTCCCTGATGAATGAGCACCGGCGTTTCCTGCTGCGTCAGGTTGTAAACTCCGGTCTCCAGCACCACGTCCTTATTATCGCCGATGGTGAAAGCAACGCGCTGCGTCTCCTTATCCACTCGTCCTTGCACCGGATAGGTCTTGTTCGTAGTCCTGTTGACCATTGTGCCGCTGACGTTGCCTTCCTTGTCCACGGCGAGCTGGATGACGCGGGTCGGTTCGGCCTCCTCTTTACTGGTCGCGATGGCAAAAGTTCCCAGTGCCAGCCACTCGCCCGGCTCGTCGACAATTGCGGGCGAAGGCTCCGTCGCCGCCAGCGCGGCGGCTGACAGAGCGTAGTCGGCTGCCGAAGCAACGGGCTGGCCGTTGACGTAAACGTACCGATCGACGTAGACGACGTTGCCGCCGTAGCCGTAATCGTAGTAGCAAGGATTATTCCACCCCCAACCGCCGTACCAGTTACTGAGGCCACCCCAGGTCGGGCAGCCCCACCAATACGACCAGGGGCGAGCGCCCCACCAGTAGTAGCTATGCCGCCAAGGGAAGAAGACACTGTTGACCGCCCACCAACTCGACGTGAAGTATCCGTGGTGGTGGTGATGGCCGTCGTGATGGTGATGGCCATCGTGATGGCCATTCCAGTTACTGCGGTCGCCGTGGCTCCAATTGCTCCAGTGTTTGGCGCGATCCGGATTTGCCGACAGCCAGTTCTGTGTGGATGCTGCTGGACGGACCGGGTTTTGATTGGCGCGCTCCAGATTGGACCGCACGCGGTTAAGCTGCGTGTTGCGAGCGTTCTCGCTCCACGAGGCGCGTCGGCTGACAAACTCCGTGTTGCCCGGCCCTTGAGTGCTCGCTGAACCGCCGGCCCGCGCGTTTCCGTCGCCACGTCCTCGAGATCCGAGAATTTCGTTGATACGCTCCACTTGTGGCCGATTGGCCGCCGCCCTACCTCCCTGGCGATCAATTGCGGCATTGCCGCGGTTGCCCTTTTCGCCCAGGGCTTTGGCGCCCGCGACGTCGCCCGTCCGTGCGCGCCCCTGATTGCCGCGAACCTGTGTATTGTCGCGGACGCTGCCGCCTTTCGATCCATCCGGAAGGCGAGCGCCAGCGGCCCCTTCTGCACGACCACCCGCGGAAGGTCGGTCAATCTTCCCGACCGAGGGTCCCGACGAGGCCTTTCCTCTTCCCTGGGATTCGGACTGCCGCGCAATCGCCGGACCTTGGCCTCGGTTCCCTTCCGTGTTCAGTCGGGGGCCAGGTGTACCCGAAGCGCGGGGAGTTGTGGGGCCGATGGCCGGACCGCTGCGAGCCGCGCTGGCGCTGCTGCGGACGCTTCCAGGGGCCGATCCACCATTACCTGCACTTCCCCTTCCGCCAATGCCAGGCGGACTGCCGCTACTGATACGAGGAGCACTACCGCCCATCCGCGGCGCGCTACTGCTACTGCCGACCCGCGGAATGGCGCTGCCGCTGAGGCGCGGAGCACTGCTGCTGCCGATCCTCGGGGCGCTGCTGCTGCCGATCCTCGGGGCGCTGCTGCCGCCCATCCGCGGAGCGCTGCCAACGCTCATCCGCGGACTCCCTCCGCCGCTCATTCGGGGTGCGCCTCCTGAGCGCATTGCTCCGCCACCACCCCCTCCGCCCCGAAAGCTTGAACCGCCTCCGCCGCGAAAACTTCCACCCCCGCCCCCGCCACCGCCGCGACTACTCCCGCCGCGTTGGGCCCACGTGGATTCGACATTCAGGGCGATTACAGCTAACAGCGCGAAAACAGCCAGACCGATGCACCTTCTCATAATCACTTCCCCCTTCTCATAGACCTATTTTCTCGTCGGCGTCCGGCCTGCCCATGTCAACGACCAGTCAAGCCGATGACGCTGTGAATTGTGTGCGGCGTTACCTCCGCCGAATGGCGGCGGCAACTCGATATCGCTTCATTGTATCCGACAACGGGCCTGCGAGCAGGGATTTTGCACCGAATTTGCCGAGACTCACCGTTTCGATTCGCGGACCGAACGCTGCGTCGATTAATGCACGCCGACGAAAAAGCCCGGACTGAAATCAGCAGGCCGGGCCGTGCAGACGTGTGATTGCTCAACGAAATCGATTACTGACCCGAGGTTAGACCAGCGTCCGACAAGGATACCGCCTCGTAATCGGCCGGCCGGTTGAGCCACACGAACACGCTGTGGTAATCCACCGAGTCCGAAATGGTCTTCACGGCGCCGTCGCACATCACGAACTGCGTGTGGCCAGGATGCCAACTGCCGAAGTGCCAGGCGTACTGGGCCTTCAGGCCGTTGGCCGTCTGGTCCCCCCTGCTGCACCGCACCTTGGCAGCCTTGCGTGCGGCCGTCATTATGTTGGACTCACCCCATCCTAGCTTCCTGATTTCCCTGGCGGAGCGTGCCAGTGCAGATTGGAAACACGCTGATCGACGATACATTTGCCGAGGCT
>DASRJP010000062.1:0-14387 GCA_035649415.1 Pirellulaceae bacterium
ATGTAATCCTGGCAGAACTCGCTTACATTCCCATGCATGTCATACAGACCCCAGCCATTGGGCGCATAGCTGCCGACAGGAGTGGTGCGGTCGAGAAACGTGCCCGAAACGTTCTCGCAGGAGTTGGTGGAGTCACCGCACGGGGGGTATTCATAACGCCCGTCGAAGTGCGCCATTCCTGAACGCAGGGCACTGCCGTATTGTAGGGCGTTGTCGTCCCAGCGCGACAGGCATATTCCCATTCCGCCTCGGTCGGCAGCCGGTAATAGCGTCCGGTCTTGGCGGAGAGCCAGTCGCAGAAGACGCGGCAGGAATGCTGGGTCATGCAGATGGCCGGAAAGCCCTTCTTCCCCATTTTGAAGGTCATGTCGGTGTACGGCTTGGTCGGCCGGCTGATCTGGAACGGCTCGGCCAGCTTGTCGCGCTCGGTGGCAGGAATGCCGAACGCTTGGCGGCGGACGATGTCCAGATCGGCCATCCAGACTTCGTAGGCGTCCCAGGTGATCTCGCATTTGGCTATCCAGAAGGGAGAAATCTCCACCTCGTGCTGCGGCCCCTCGTCGTCGGCGCGCCCCTTCTCGCTGTCGGGGCTCCCCATCAGGAATTTGCCCCCCTTGATCGGCACCATCTCGATTTTGGCGTCGGTGTGCTCGATCAGCTCGGTGTAGGGCTTCATTGCCGCCTCGGTCTTGGCGTCGGAGTTTTCGACCTTGAGCGGGGCGGGATGATCGGCCAGGGCGGCGGAGGCCAGAAGAAAGACTGCCGTCGTCAGAATGAAGGAACGATTGCACATGGAACGGAAGCCTATGAAAAGGAAATTGGCGGCAGAAATCAAAGGTCATTGGACGGATTCATTAGTTTACCCCGAAGCAGCTCGTAGGTCACTTGGACCCCCATGTGGCTCACCGCATTCGGCGGTTGTTGCCCAACACCGTCGCCGGCCTTACACTGCGATTGCCTCTCTGCCTTCCAGTACTCTCCTCGCCCAGTTCGAGGTCTCGCCATGCATCCGCTCGAAACCCTTTCGGCTGCCGAAGTTCAAGATTCAGTTGCGATCCTGCGACAGAACGGCAAACTGACGCCGACGACCCGGATCATTTCGATCAGCCTCAAGGAGCCGCCGAAGGACTCCGTCCATGCCTCGACCGGCAATGAGACTCTCCTCCGCGAGGCACGCTTCGTTCTGTTCGACAACGGCACCAACACCTGCCACGAAGGGACGTTGTCGCTGCCGAGCCGCAAGCTGCTTTCCTGGAAGGATTTTCCCGGCAAGCAGCCGACCATGTCGATCGACGAGCAGATCGAGTGCGAGCAGGCGGTCCTCGCCTCGCCCGAGTTCAAGGCCAAGCTCAAAGCGCACTACGGCATCGACGACACCAGGCTGGTAATGGTCGATATCTGGAGCGCCGGCAATTACGGCAGCGAGGAAGACAGCACGCGGCGGCTGGCGCGGCCGCTGTGCTTCGTGCGGAAGGAGCCGGGAGAGAACGGTTACTCCCGACCAATCGAAGGACTGCGGCCTGTCGTCGATCTGAACACGATGCAGGTAATCCGCGTCGAGGAATATGGCAAATGGCCACTCCCTCCCGGGGAGTGTAACTACGCGGCCACGCGCGTGCGCAACCAGCGAACCGACATCAAACAGCTCGAAATCACGCAGCCCGACGGGCCGAGCTTCGAGGTGAGCGGCCACGAAGTCTGCTGGCAAAATTGGAAGTTCGTGATCGGTTTCAACGCTCGCGAGGGGCTGACGCTGCATCACCTGCGGTATAACGACGGCGGCAAGGACCGCAGCATTCTGTACCGTGCGAGTCTGACCGAAATGGTCGTCCCCTACGGCGATCCCGCACCGCAGCAAGTGCGGAAAAACGCGTTCGACGTGGGTGAGTACGGCATGGGGGCCTGCGCCAACAGCCTGGAGCTGGGCTGCGATTGCCTGGGGCTGATTAAGTATTTCGACGCCCACCTCGTCACCAGCCGCGGCGAACCGCTGACGATCAAAAACGCCATCTGCATGCACGAGGAGGATTTTGGCATCCTGTGGAAGCACACTGACCGCCGCCTCCCCGACGCCCCGGAAGTCCGCCGTTCGCGGCGGCTGGTGATCTCGTCCGTCTCGACGGTCGAGAACTATGAATACGGCTTCTTCTGGTATCTCTACCAGGACGGCAACATCCAGCTCGAAGTGAAGCTCACCGGCATTCTCTCGCTGGGTGCGTTTCAGCCGGGCGACAAGCCCAAGTACGGCAATCTGGTCGCGCCGCAGGTCTACGCCCCCAACCACCAGCACTTTTTCAACATGCGGCTCGATTTCGATCTCGACGGCATGAACAACACGGTGCAGCAAGTGGACGTCGTCGCCGACCAAATTGACGATCGCAATCCGTTCGAGAACGCGTTCCACGCGCGGGCCACGACCTTGGAGACCGAGAAACAGGCGCGGGCCAATCTGAGCCTGGAATCATGCCGCACGTGGAAGATCGTCAACCCGCGCGTAAAGAATGCCGTCGGCGAGCCGGTCGGTTACAAATTTTTTCCTGGCGACAACGCCGTTCCGCTGGCCAGCAAGAACGCCTGGTGGCGGAAGCGGGCCGGATTTGTGAACTACCACGTGTGGGTGACGCCGTATAGCGAGGACGAGCGCTATGGCGCCGGCGATCATCCCAACCAGAGCCGCGGCGGCGAGGGGCTGATCCAATGGACCGAGCAGGACCGGCCGATTGCCGACAAGGACGTAGTCCTGTGGTACACGATGGGCCATACGCATATCCCGCGACCGGAAGATTACCCCGTGATGCCGACGGCCTATATAGGATTTCTGCTCAAGCCGAACGGCTTCTTTGCGCTGAATCCAGCCAACGATGTGCCGCCGTCGAAGAAGAAAACGGAAGGCAAATCCTGCTGCCACTAGCACGGTGGAACAGCGATGACGCGACTTGCACCGTTGAATGTCGGCCTCTTTGCGCTTCTGCTCTGGTCGCTGGCGTCCAGCGCGCTACATGGTCAAGTGCCGGCTCGCGAACTGGCCGTTCATCTCGTACAGGCCAATAATCACAGCCCCTACGCCTTCGTTCGCGCCAAATTCGAGCCCGGCGAACTAAGCGATCCGTGGGCCGTGCGATTCTTCGACCAAAATGGCCGCGAAGTGCAGTACTTCGTCTGGGACTCGGTCACGTGGCAGGTGGCGCGGGAAGGAAGGGCGGATTGGGGCCGACGCTACGCCCTCTTGAACCATCATCCAGGAAATGCTCCCGAGGCGCTTGAGATGCGGCCGCGACGCATCGACGCGGCCAGAGAGCAACTCCCCCAACTCGGCGCATCGCTGGCGGCACAGGATGAAGCGGCCAAACAAGCGGGCGATTCGGTCTGCGCCGCCCTCTATTTAGTCCGCCACGCTGTCCCCGCGCTCGGCAAGGACAAGCTCACCCTGCGAGTCTATCCCATGCGGCAGGTCGAGCCCAAACAGCGGCGGCTGGAGGCGGATCGCGCCAGGCAGAGAGTCGCCGCAGCCGCGGGCGATCTGGTCGTCGACAACTTCCCCGACAAGCTGGCGGTCCGCTGGAAGGACAAGGAACTGTTCCGCTACGGCGGGTTCAAGATCGGCGATAAATCCTTGAGCAAGGATGGGTCGTTCCAGGCAGCGTCCCACGTCGATCCGACGCGCCCGCTGGCGATCGAGTTTGCCGAAGGGATCATTACCAAGGTCACGATACATGGGGCGACCGACGGCCGGGCCGGCGGGGCCATGAACTGGCAATGCGTCTACTGGCTTTTCCCCGAAGGGAGCTTCGTGGCGCTCAAGGGTTTCAGCCTGGACAATACAGAGGGCTACCTGGGAGGCGGGCTGACGATGGCCATCTGGGAAATGCCGCGGCAACCCCAGGAGCTGCACCAGCCCTTGTGGAAGAAGCCGTGGTGGCTCTTCGAGCTCGATGACGACGCGTTTGTCGCCCTCCACCAGTGTCCGGACGTCCCACTGGCGGTTGGCTACGGCAACAATCCGTTCTGTGCATCGACTCCGGGTTCGTTTGCGGCGCGAGCCGGAGAGAGAACCAAGGGGCAAGGGGACGGCCTGGTCGAATTGAATTGGACGTACGACCTGACCGACAACCGCATCTATCGTCTGTTCCATCCGCGCCTGGACGGCGACCGCTCGTTCGATTTGGCCGAAGTGACCGATCTGCGCGACACGTTGCTCGGGTCCGGCAAACTGACGAAAGTGCCGACGGACGCCACGGACAAGGAGGGCCGGCCGATCTGGCCGCCGGAGAGAGTCGCCGCCCTGGAAGAGGCGCTGTCGCTGGTGAAGTGGAGGCCGCGCTTCGATTGGCTCTATCGGCAATATCTGGTCGGCGTTGGCCAAACTGCTTCCGATGCGGAAACGGGCATTCGGCAAGTTCTGGGAGCGGCCGCCGGCTGGGTGGACCGCCCGTTCCAGGAAGAAGAACTGGCGGAACTGATCGTCCAATTCTCCCTGCGGCAATCGTCGAACACGGACAGCGGGCGTCATCAGCAAGCATGGACGGTCCTGCCCGCGGTTCTTCACAAGCGGGATCGCCAGGCCGCCAGACAATTCCTCGGCGAGTGTGCCGACCCGGTCGAAATGGCCGCCGATGCGATGCAACGAATCCGCAAGTGCGCCGCTGGCGGCGCCGATCCCATCCTGGGCACGACCAAGGAAGGGGGAGAGGGCTGGCTGCACAACCCGGCGTATGCCGCCGTCGATGTGCCGGTCGCGCTGCGGTTCATGGAGCACTTCCGGTTGTTCGATCTGGCCGATCGCCCACGCCGAGAATACCGCGAAGCGCTCCTGGAGTGGGCCGATTTCAGCCTGGAAGTTGTCGGTGGCTCGCCGCTCGACGGGGACAAGCTGCGCGCGAGCTACCGCTCCGCCTGGGCCAACCGGATGGTGATGCTCGGTCCGCTGATGCTGCGGGCCTACCAGGAAACGAGCGACGAAAAATTCGCCCGGGCGGCCAGGATGCTGTTCGAGGAAGTGCTTATGAAGCAGGTCGAGCAGAGCCCGCACGGATACTTCTGGGCCTGGGGACATGCGCCGCAGCAGGCGGAGCCGTTCGATCTGAACTACAACGTCGCCGCTTACGACCGCGGCATTGTCGATTTCTGGTCGGAGGAGCAGCTCGACGTCATCGGCAGGGAGCGGGGATCAAAGTTTGTTGCGGCCCAAGCCAGGTACCTCGCCTTCAGCGGCCAGTTGCTCGACACGCTGGAGACGGACAACATGACCGCTCTGGCCAGTCACTACCCCGGTCAGATCCCGTTTGCGATCGGCCAGGTCGCTCCGCTGCTCTATGACGATTTTCCCTTCTACCGCGGTCTGGTCGGGGACATCATTCGCTGGGGAGTCATCGACGACGGCGCTACGGTCGCGCGGCGGGAAGGGCGACGCAATCTGTATGCGATGAAAATTGGCACCCGCGGCGCAGTCTTTTGGGCCTGCGGCATCGGCCGGGACACACCGCCGGCATCCAAGACCGCGCGGAACATGCTGGAACGTTGATTGAGTCGGTCGCTGTGTCAGCTTCGGTAACAGCCTGACCACACTGCGAATCGCGATTGCCACTGGCAGCTTTTGCCGGTTGCCGCTCTAGCGGCCGGCGCATGATCGGCAACTATTGCAGCGCCTACTTCGCGCCGCTGAGCCATCGAAGACCGCAAGCTGGCCGTCATTTCTCGCCAACTTGTGTCGTGCACAGAACTTCTCGCCGCTAGCCCCGCTGACGCGACCGACGGTTGTTTCGCATCTGGCACGCCTGTTGCCCAAGGGGCCGCGTTCCGTTCGCCGCCGTGAGTTTGCGCGCCATGCAACCCGCCGCTTCCTGAACCAAGAACCCTCAGCCCTGACCTCAAATCCTCGATCCCCAGCGAAGGTCCCCCGTGAGCACTGCCGCCGCACCCGCTGCATTGACCGAATCGATTGCCGCCGACTGGGAGCAGAAGGTTGGCAAATTGCTCGCCGAGCTGTGCGATTTGCAGCATGAGCTATTGGCCCTTCTGAGCGAAAGGCAGGCACTGCTTTCCAGCGGCAACGTGTCGCCGCCCGATTCGCTTTGCCATCGTGCGCCGGCGCTCGCCAGCAGGTTAGCAGCCTGCCGCCAGCGACGAGCCGAGTTGCTGACGCGCGCGTCCCATGAGCAAGCGCGGCTGGGTACGCTGCTCCAAAACGAAATGCTCACTGAATGGATCCGCGCTCAGCGTTTGCTGCTGGAGCTTTCGCAGGAATTAGAGACGTTTGCCACCGGCCGGCCTCCCGCGGCCGAATGAATTCCCTTCTCCGCCTGAGCCTGACGGATTTTCTGGTTGTGACGGTCGCGTCCGGCCGATGACAAAACGGGAGCTTCGCTCCTCGGTGTGCTAGCACACCCATCTTTCCGCGTGTACGGCACGATCAGTTATGCTCCTGGAAACTTCGCGCTTCGGGGCGGTTGACGTCGAGGTCGAGGACATCCTCCACTTCCCCGACGGACTCATCGGCTTTGAGGACCAGCGGCACTGGGTCCTGCTGGCCGACGAGCAGAACGAGTCACTCGGCTGGTTGCAAAGCGTCCGGTCCTCTCACGTTGCATTGCCCGTCGTCAGCCCGCGGCGATTTGCCGCCGATTACCAGGTGCGAATCGTCAAGAGCCAGCTATTGCGCCTGGAGCTGGAACAGACCCATCAAGCGTTCGTGCTGAATGTCATCAACCGGCACGATGAGCAGTTCACAGTGAATCTCAAAGCGCCGGTGATCATCAATCTCGATCGCCGACTCGGCCGCCAGGTGGTGACGCTCGACGAGCAGCCAATCGCGCTGCCATTTGCCGAAAGCCCCGCTGCGGCCCGCAAGATCGCGTAAAGCGGCCATGCTACAGGCGGCGTGTTCCGCAAAACTATGCCGCTCGGGGAAGCGGGTAATTCTGGGCAAGCTGTGCGTCGATTTGAATGTCAGCAGGGCATTCCGCGCCGCCGGATGGGGAGTCCTGACCGGCTTTCGATGCCGCAGACGTGGCCGGGAATTACACGACAACTTGCCATACTTTCCCGCATCCCGCCGCAGGGTCAAAGGGGCTGGGCGGTTTTTGCACGCAAGGAGCCTGCGATGCTGGTTCTGTCGCGACATCGAGATGAAAGCATCATGATTGGCGACGAGATCGTCGTCACGATCGTGGATATCCGCGGGGACAAGGTGCGGCTGGGGATTCAAGCGCCGACCGACATCCCGGTTCACCGGCGCGAAGTCTTCGACGCCATCCAGCGCGAGAACCGCGAGGCGGCCGGCCTGACGCCGGACGACACCTGTAATCTCGATCCCAAGAAGCCCGGGTGAGGATGAGGCTATTGCGGTGGTCAGCCGCAATTGACACCGGCAAGCTGGGCCGCGGATCAAGGCGGGCATGCGAGGTCCCTTCGGTGGTAGGGACCCTCGCGGCAATCGGCGGTTGGCACGATCGGCGATTCATGCCGCCTTGCTGGTGGCCCCGTGCGGCGAGAGGCTGCTGGCCGCCTTGCCCTGGAAGACCCGCTCCGGCTGCGCCAGGAACATCTTCCGCGCCACCGACCACCAGCTCGGCTGATCGAGTTGGCGATATGGTGAATCGGCCGGCAGCTCTTTCACCAGGTACGAGTGGGCCGCCGCCAGGTTGTGGTAGGGCAGCGTGGGGAACAAGTGGTGCAGCGCGTGGTAGCGGATGGCAAACGGGAAGAAGAGCCACGTCAGCACGTCGCGGCTGGTGTAGTTGCACGAATCGTGGATGTGGTCCGAAAGCTCCAGATTGCCGCCATCCCCTTCGAAATGATGATCGGCGAGCTGACGCATCTGGTTCATCAAGAGCACCGTGAAGCCCAGCGCGTAAAGCAGCGGCATTCGCGTCCAGTGATTGAGGCCTAGCAGGACGGCCATTGGGATCATCGTGGCCCGAATCCAGCAGAGCCATTCGACGGCAGTGATCGCCCAGCGGTCGTGGGGCGTAATTCTCCGCACGTAACGGTAATTGAGCGTCATCGAGGACGCCCGCGTCAGCGTCCACTCCCGCAGCCGCGGATGAAGATAGGTAAGCGGCACCAGGAAAAACCGCAGAAACACCAGGAGCGGGAAGACGGCAATAATTCCCAGGTAGCCCAGCATGCTGAGCAGGCTTCCTCGCCGCCAGATGTTGACCACGTACTCCGGATCCTGCGGCGTGCCGTACATCCGCTGCGTGTGATGGTCGCGATGATGCCGCGTGAAAAACGGCGACGGCGACAGGGTGACCACGCCGACGACGAGGTTCCAGGCGACCTTGAACGGCTGCAATTCGCCGTGCGAGAGGTGCGCGACCTCGTGGATCAGCGAGCCGGTGCGATAGAGCCAGAAGACGGCCAGCGGAAAGGCGACGAGCTGCGGCCACGAAAAGAGCGGCGCAGTCAGATAGATCGTGCCGGCGGCGTACGCGATCGTAACACTGAGCAGGAAGTCGAGCCAATACCGCCAGGGCTTGACCTGAAAGTAGTTGACTTCGGATTGCTGAAGAACTGACCGGGCCGTGCTAATCCATTGATTGGCTGGAGCGTTCAAACGGACTCCCTGCGGATTGCCGCGGCAGACGAAAACAGAACTCGTTCCTTCGGTTCTGGGGCCGGCACGGCAACTCAAAGATGATCAGCCGGAAGCGATTCGCGGCCTCCCCAGGGGCCCAACGTGGCCCAGTGGTCCTTCATCTTACCCATCGGCAGGTGCAACGAAAGGGGAAGAGGGGAATTCCGCCGACGCGGGCAAAGGGCCCTTTTTCGCAGCCGCCAACAGGAAAACAAGGCCGCTTTGGCGTCATAATGGGTGACAGCAGACAGGGAGCGACAAGAGGTCGGGAGTCAAATCAGGACACGCGATATTGCGATTGGAAAGTTGTTGGCCCGAGTCGACTCCCGCCCCCGTCCACAAGCCGTCAATGACCAGCCCCGTGACGCCCGAACTGTTGGGCCGCCTGCTCGACGAGCATGGCGGGGCGCTGGTGCTGTATGCCGCCCAGTGGACGGAGACGCCGGACGACTGCGTGCAGGAGGCGCTGGTGGAATTGGTGCGGCAGCCGGTGCTGCCGTACAACCCCGTGGCCTGGCTGTTCCGCGTGGTCCGCAACCGGGCGATCAGCCAAGCGCGGGCCATCGGCCGGCGAAGGAAACATGAAAGGCACGCGGCGGCACTGCTTCCCGCGTGGTCCCAGCCGGCCGAAGAGCCCCCCTTCAGCGGCGAGGAACTGGCTGCCGCGATCGAGATGCTGCTTCCCGACCATCGCGAGGTGCTGGTGGCCCGCGTGTGGGGCGGACTCGGCTTTGAAGAGATTGCCGAACTGATTGGCGCCGCCACCAGCAGCGCCCACCGGCGGTACGAGGCGGCACTGGCGAACCTGCGGCAAGTGCTGGGGGTGACCGCCCAGCGACGGAGTGCAAGGCACAACCAAACGCGGTTTGAGAAGTAATTCCATCTTTGGGAATCCTCGATATGTCCAACCAACTTCCTCACGACCCCGGCGCCGACCCGCTCGAGGCCGACCTTCCCGCCTATGCTCCCCGTCCGCCGCGGATCGACCGCGACCGGCTGATGTTCGAGGCCGGCCGCGCCGCGGCCCATAGCGAACTGGCGTCGGGCGCAAGCGCCGTGCTGCGTCAGGGGGTGCTTGCCTGGTTTCCAGTGCCTCCAGGCCTCGGTCCCACCAATTGGGTTTGGCCGGCTGCCACGGTGACGATGACCCTGGTAGCGGCAACCTTCGGGATCGCACCTTTGCTGCGTTCCGTTTCTGACAATCAGCCGCCCGTCGCCAGGCACGGTGTGCGTTCGCCCAGCATGGCAGCACCCGCCGCACCGCATCCGCCGCTGGCGGTCAGCACGGGAGGTTTACCTCAGAGCAGGGAACGGCGACCCTCGCAGCCGGAGGCCCACGAGGAGCCGGTTCTGTCCGTCGATTCACTGCCGGAGAATCACCTGCTGCGGGTGCGGCAGGTGGCGCTGACGGAAGGTGTCGAGTCGCTGGCCCCGCCTGTCAGCCGCGAAACGTCCCGCCTCTCCCCGCCGCCGACGCGCGGGGCGCTGATGCGAACGATGATGATGACGCGGGGCGCTCCCACCTCGCCGTCGACGTTCTGGCAGTGGTCCAAGTGGATTACGCCTTAGGCGGCGTGGTAAGGCGGCTTGTAACAGTCCACAAAATAACCCTTGCAGCCCAGGTCGATTGACCATGCCTAGACACATCGTAACCCTGCTGTTCACCCTGCTGCCGGCCGTGGCGTCCGCCCAAGTCACCGCGCTGGCGCCCGCCGGTCCCCCGATGGCGGGTAATCCGGAGTTCCAACCGCGGATCGTGAAGCTGTCGCTGTCGCCGGCGGCCGAGCCGATGCCCGCACTCAAGTACGAGCTGCTGCCGCCGCTTTCCCAACGGACGCCGGGGAATGCCGCTCCCTATTACTACCGGGCCGTCCTGCGGATCGGCGAGCGGCAGCAGGAACTCGACAAGCAGTACTTGGAGAACGAGGAAGCGTGGACTACGGGCCCGCTCGATCAGCTCGACAAGGAGCAGGTGGGCAAATGGGTCCAGTCGCACCGCCTGGCGCTGGAGAATCTGAAGACGGCCGTCAACCGCGAGTATTGCGACTGGGATTGGCGGGTGCAGGATTTGCGCGGACAGGAGACGATTGGCTTCGTGCTCGAAGAGGTGCAGCAAACGCGCGGTTTGGCACGAGTGCTCCAGGTGAAAGCGCGGCTCGAAATTGCCGAGGGCCGCCTGAACGACGCCCTCGATACGATTGGCCAGGGCTATCAGCTTGGCCGCGACGTGTCCCAGCCGCCGCTGCTGGTCAACGCGCTGGTCGGCGTGGCGATCTCGTCGATGATGAATGAAAGGCTCGTGGAGCTGATCGATCAGCCGGGGGCTCCCAACGTCTACTGGGCGCTGATCGGGCTGCCCCGGCCGCTCGTGGATTTTCGGCCGGCGCTGCGGAGCGAGATGGAACTGCCGGAGAAGCTCTTTCCGTTTTTGAAGGATGCGGAGAGCGCCGAGCGGACGCCGGAGGAGTGGCAAAAGTTGCTGGTGACCGGGTTCCGCGACATGGACCTGCTCCAGGAAAAACCCTCGTCGGGCAGTGCCTGGCTCGACCGGCTGGCGATCACCGCCATGATGGCCAAGAACTATCCAACGGCCAAGGAGGAGTTGATCAAAGCGGGAATGGATGCCGACCGCGTGGAAAAAATGCCCGTCGGGCAGGTGCTGGCGATTCAGTCGTCGCGGGTGATCCGCTACTCGTATCACGAAATCTTCAAGTGCTTGCTGCTCGACTATCCCGACTCGGCCCAGCGGCTGCGCGAGACTACCGAGCGGCTGAAGCGCGATGGCTATCTGCGCCCGGGGCTGGGACAGAAGGACCCGCTGGGCCTCACGGGGCTGTTGCTCCCCGCCGTATCGAACGTCAATCAGGCGTCGATTCGCCTGGCGCGGAACCTGGCCGCCATGCAGGCCCTGGAAGCGATCCGCATGCATCTGGCGGCCAATGGCGGAAAGCTGCCCCAGTCGCTCGAGGAAATCACGATCGTTCCCGTGCCAAACAACCCCTCGACGGGCGAGCCGTTCCCTTACGAGCTGCGCGGCGCGGAGGCGACGCTCATTGCCCCGGCCGTGCTGGCGGCGCAAAATGAGGGCCGAATCGGGAGCGAGAATCAGCGCGACGCGATTCACTACGTCATCACTGCTGAGGCGGGAAAGTAAGACGTCTCGGTCACATTCTTGCTGACGGAACCACGAACGTCCCGAACGGCAGACGGGAACAACTCCATCGGAGACTGACCATGTTTCTCAGCTTTCGCAAGCTCGTCATCCTGGGACTGGCGCTCGTCCCCGCAGTGGCCGCCGGACAGCAGCGCGTCAATGCTCAGGAGAGCCTCGACCATCTGACGCCGTTTTTCGACGCGCAGACCATTGCCGTCTTGCATCTGGACATTCGCAAGGTCGATGTGCCGGCCGCTTTGGATTTTGCGTTCAAACAGGTCCCTGCCGACGTGCTGCCGCCGCAGCAGCGGGCGGAAGTGCTGAAAAAGGCCGTCGAGCTGCGCCAGCAAGTCATCGACACCGGGTTTACCAACGGCTACCTGATCGTCAGCCTGGCCGATCTGCCGCTGGCCGAGCCGTTTGCGGTTTTTCCGGCTGGCAAAGACGCCAGGCCCGAGGCGTTTCAGGAATTGCTGAAGGCACACGGCCACCGAACGAGCGCGGAGATGATGCACGGCGCATTGGTTGTGGGGCTGGAAAACACGCTGGACCGCGTGCGGCAGAATAAGGGGCTGGCGCGGCCCGACCTGGCCAAGGCGCTGGCTGCCGCTGGCGACGCGGCCCTGCGGCTGGCCGTTTCCCCGAGCGACGACACGCGGCGGGGACTCAAGGAGTCACTGCCGGCGCTGCCGCCGGAATTGGGGGGGATCTCCGGAGCCGAGCTGGCCGACGGCTTTGGCTGGCTGTCGGCGGGGGTCAATCCGCCCCCTAAGTTGTCGCTGCACGTGACGATCAAGGCCAGGGACGCGCGGGCCGCCCAGCAACTGCGGTCGATCGCGGCCAGCGGCCTCGACCTGCTCACGAAGAACGAGGAATTGCAGCGCGAATTTCCGCCGATCAAAGGGCTGGCGCCGCTGGTGCTTCCCAAAGTCGAAGCGGACCGGCTCGTCCTGAAAATCGATGAGAAGGAAGGGAACCTCACCAAGATCATCAATGAGCTGGTCAAGCCGGCGCTAGCCAATGCCCGCACGGCGGCCCAGCGGGCCCAAGCGGCTAATAACCTCAAGCAGCTCATGCTGAGCATGCATATGTACCACGATATCAACAAACATTTCCCCGCACAGGCCAGCCGCAAAGATGGAAAAAAGCTGCTTTCCTGGCGCGTCCATGTGCTGCCGTACCTGGAACAAGACGATGTCTACAAGCAGTTCCACCTCGACGAACCGTGGGACAGTGAGCACAACAAGAAACTGATCGAAAAGATGCCGCCTATCTTCGCTTCGCCAAATGCTCCGGCCGATCTGGCCGCAAAGGGAATGACCACCTATCTCCTACCGGTCGGCCCCAAGACCGTATTCGAGGGAGAAGAGGGCATACACCTGTCCAAAGTTACGGACGGGACGTCGAACACGATCGCCATCGTCGAGGTCGCACCGGAACATGCCGTCATTTGGACGAAGCCGGATGATTGGAGCGTTGACTTCAAGAAGCCATTTGCAGGTTTGCGGGGCAAGCCGGCAAAGGACCCGCCGAAGCAGGCGGCCGGATTTCTGGCGGGCTTCTGCGACGGCAGCGTCCACTTCATTTCCGAATCGATCGAATGGGAGACGGTTCGCCGGCTCTTGCAAAAGGACGATGGCGAACCGGTGGGCGACTATTGAGGCAGTTTTGGCGCTCCGTCACCCACACATCCCCATACCCACTCCCTCCCCTACCCTCGCGTCTGCCGGCTGATCAAATACTCGAGCAAGGCCTTGTCGAACTGCATGCTCGTATCCAGCGGCACATAGTCGACGCCGGTCTGGAAACACTCCTTTTTATAGAGTTCGCGAAAACCCTCTAGTTCCGACTTGTAATCGCGGCGGTAGCTGGAGGCGTCCACGGTGACTTTCTCGCCGGTCTCCGGATCCTCGAACTCGATCATTCCGTCGTAGGGGAAATTGACCTCGGCCTCGTCGAGGACGTGGAACAGAATCACGTCGTGGCCGCGGTGGCGCAGCCGCCGCAACGACTGGAAGACGGGTCCCGGCTCGGCCAGCAGGTCCGAAAAGACCATCACCAGGCTGCGATGGCGGAACATCGACGCCACCTGGGTGAGACATTTGGCAATCTCGGTCGGGCCGGTCGGCTTGAGGCTGGCCAGGTGTCCGAGGATTGTGCCGAGCTGCGTCCGCTTGCTCTTGGGAGGGATCACGTCGCGAATCTGCTCGTCGAACGTGATCAACCCGACCGGGTCCTGCTGGTGGATCATCAGGTAGGCCAGCGATGCCGCCAGGCAGATGGCGTAGTCAAACTTGGTCAGCTCCTGGCGGTGGGTGAAGCCCATCGACTGGCTGAGGTCCATCACCAGGTAGCCGGTGATGTTGGTCTCGGCCTCGAATTTCTTGACGTAGTACTTGTCGGTCTTGGCGTAGACCAGCCAGTCGATGTCGTGCGGATCGTCGCCCGGCGCATACCGCCGGTGCTCGGAGAACTCGACCGAAAATCCGTGAAATGGCGACGCGTGCAGCCCCTGCAAAAACCCTTTCACCACGAACTGGGCGCGCAGATCGAGCCGCTTGATCTGGTTGATGACTTCGGGCTTTAAGTACTTTTCGACGGACATTCGGGATTGCGGGCAGGGTCTGTCTCCCTTAGCCGCCGTGCCTTCGCGGCGCT
>DASRJP010000063.1:0-8797 GCA_035649415.1 Pirellulaceae bacterium
CGATCGCCACCAGCGTCGCAGCGGCCATGCACCGCTGCCCCGCACAGCCCGACATCGACGCGGTCACGTTGACGGCTGTCTGCGGCACGTCCGCATCGTCGAGCACGACGAGGTGGTTCTTGGCGCCGCCGAGGGCCAGCACGCGCTTGAGCTTGCCGGCGGCTCGCGCGTAGACCTGGCGGGCAACCGGCGTCGAGCCGACAAACGTCACGGCCGCGATCCGCTCGTGGTCGCAGATTGCCTCCACGACGCGGCCGTCGCCATGGAGGGCGCTGAAGACTCCCGCCGGCAATCCGGCCTCGGTCAGCAGCTTCGCCGTCCGCTGCGCTGTCAGCGGCACTTTCTCCGAGGTCTTCAGAATCAGGCAGTTGCCCAGGCAAATCGCGATCGGAATCGTCCAGTGCGGAACCATGCAGGGGAAGTTGAATGGCGTGATCGACGCCACCACCCCCAGCGGCACGCGCTCTTCGCGGCATTCGACGCCGGGACTCACCTCCAGCACTTCGCCGGCGGCAAGCTGCGGCAGCGAGCAGGCAAACTCCGTCACGTCGATCGCCTTGGCCACCTCGGCCCGCGCTTCGCCCTGCGTCTTGCCGTTTTCTTCGTGAATGAGCGTTGCCAGCTCGCTGGCGTGGCGCTCGAGCAGCGCGCGGTAGGCAAAGAAGACTTGCGAGCGTTCCTTGATCGTCCGCTGCGACCAGGTCGCGAAAGCCCGCTCGGCGGCAGCGACTGCCTGGTCAAGCTCGGCGGCCGTGGACAGAGGCGCTCGCGACAAGAGCGTGCCGTCCAGCGGCGAGACGACGTCCAGATGGTCGCCGCGGAAAGGGACCAGGCGGCCGTCGATGTAATTGGCTACTGCGGGATATTTCATCGACGACATCACGCCCTGCGATCTGCGGAGAAGTGAGTCCAGTGGCGGAAATGCAAAATGTTCATTGCAAAATGCAAAATGCAAAAGTCAGCAGGAGTGATTGCGCGGCCCATTTTGACTTTTGAATTTTGCACTCGTCATGTTGACTGGTTTGGGAACATTGCGTGCGACGGATTCCCACACTCGGCCGCCTCGTAGCCTATCGGCCGCGAAAGCGCGACGCAACCGAAACGACTTGCATCGCCGGAAAGGGACGGGAGAATGACAGCCGAACATCACTCACACAACCAGTTCCCCTCCAGGTTTGGCCAATGATGCAATTCGATACCGCCTTTCAAATGTCCGCCTCGAACATCCGCTTTGGCGCGGGTGTGACGAGCGAGGTCGGAATGGACCTCGTAGACCTCGGCGCCAGACGGGTGCTGCTGGTGATCGATCCGGCGCTGGTCGAATTGCCGGGCGGCCAGCGGGTGCTGGAGTCGCTGCGAGCGGCACGGGTCGATTTCGAAGTTTTCGACGGCGTCATCGTCGAGCCGACTGACGCCTCATTTCGCGCGGCGACACAGGTCGCGACCGCGGGACGCTTTGACGCCTTCGTGGCGGTCGGCGGTGGCAGCGCCATCGACACGGCCAAAGCGGCCAACCTGTACTCGACCTACCCGGCCGATTTTCTGGACTACGTCAACGCGCCGATCGGCAAGGGACTGCCGGTCCCCGGTCCGCTCAAGCCGCTGATCGCGATTCCGACGACCGCCGGCACTGGCAGCGAGACGACAGGAGTCGCGATCTTCGACTTCGTCGAGCGGAAGGCCAAGACGGGCATCGCCCATCGTTACCTCAAGCCGACGCTGGGAATCGTCGATCCGGACAACACGCGGACGCTGCCACCGGCGGTGGCCGTCTCCGCGGGACTCGACGTACTCAGCCACGCGCTCGAATCGTACACCGCGATTCCGTTCGACCGCCGGCCGAAACCCGCCCGGCCGCTGGAGCGGCCCGCGTACCAGGGGGCCAATCCGATCAGCGACATCTGGGCGCTGCGTGCCCTGGAGATGGTAAACGAATCGCTCGTGCGCGCCGTGCGCAACCCGAGCGACGACCACGCCCGCGGGCAGATGTTGCTGGCCGCCGCCATCGCCGGAATTGGATTTGGCAACGCGGGCGTCCACCTGCCGCACGGCATGTCGTACCCGATCGCTGGCATGGTGCGCAATTTCCGGCCCGCCGGGTACCAGGTCGATCACCCGCTCATCCCCCACGGCATGTCGGTGATTCTGAGCACGCCGGCCGTCGCCCGCTTCACCGCGCCGGCATCGCCCGAGCGGCACCTGCGCGCAGCGTCCGCACTGGGGGCGGACGTCCGCGGAGCGAGTGCCGTGGATGCCGGCCCGATTCTGGCCCAGCGCGTGATCGATTTCATGCGAGCGCTGGAGATACCCAACGGGCTATCGGCGGTTGGCTATACGGAAACCGACATTCCGCAGCTCGTGGCGGGGACCCTGCCGCAGCACCGGGTGACGAAGCTGTCGCCGATTCCGGCCGGGGAAACCGAGCTTGCCGAATTATTCCGCGCCTCGCTGAAGATCTGGTAGCCACGAGCCAGGTAGCTCCGCGACACAAAAATACTTGCTCTACCCCGCGGGAATTGCTACCGTGACCTTTGGAGCGATGCCGCTGGGCTGGAAATACTTCTCTGAGCGACGCCTTCTGACTCATTCAGCACGCAACCAGGCATCTGCCGGCAGGGGCTCTTGTTCAAAGAGGTGTCGGTCATGGAACCTACCTTGGATTCGCGCCTGCGCAGCACGGCGCGGCGCGGAGCAGCGTCGGTTTGCGCGCTGGTCGCTGCCGCCGGTTTGCTCTGCCTGCCCGCAGTCACCCGCGGACAAGCCTCTGTCTCTTTCGGCACGCAGCGTCCCTTTGTCGTCGGGTTTATACCGGTCGTCGGCGCCAGTGGCGCGGTCGGCGGCGTATCGATCGACGCTGACGGAGTAGTCGCCCGCAGCGATCTGGAAACGCGTGGTCGGCTGCGGGAGGCGCGGCTGGCGGCACTCAAGGGAATCGACTCCGACATCCAGTCCCCAAGTCCCCTGCGCAAGGTCTCCCTCCGCCGCTTGCAGCGGGCAATCGACAAGCTGGCTCGCGAGAAACGGCCGCTGCCGAATGAAATTCAGTGCCTGGCGGGTCTTCAGCGAGTCGAGTACGTGCTGATCTATCCCGAGCAGCAAGACATCGTCCTGGCCGGATATGCCGAGGGGTGGCGGATCGACGAACAGGGGAACGTGGTCGGCCAGAAGACGGGACTGCCGGTGCTGCGGCTGGACGATCTGGTCGTGTCCCTGCGCACGGCCGAGGCGGCCGCCAGCGGCCAGGGGATCTCCTGCTCGATCGACCCGACCGAGGATGGTCTCAAGCAATTCCAGCGGCTGCTCAAATCGCGCGATCTGGCGATCAGCGAGGCCACCGTCGCACGCCTGGAAGAATCGATCGGACCGCAGCAGATCACGGTGACTGGCGTGGCGCCCGGCAGCCACTTCGCCCACGTGCTGGTCGGCGCCGACTTTTTGATGAAGCGGCTGGCGATGAATTTTGAAGCGTCACCGGTCGAGGGAATGCCGAGCTATATGGAGATGCTCCAAGAGCGATCTGCGCCGACGCCGCGCAGTGCAATGCCCCGCTGGTGGATGGCGGTGAATTACGAGCCGCTACTCAAGGACGACGATGCGCTAGCCTGGCAACTGCGTGGGACCGGCGTGCAGGTGCTCACAGAAGAGGGATTTCTCGGCAAGCGGGGGACGATCGTCGCCGGCCGCGACAGGGAGAACTCGCTGGCGAAAAAATGGTCCGAAACGATGACGAGCAAGTACGAGGCGCTGTCGGCAGCGCTGCCGGCTTTCGGCGAACTCCGCAACTGCATGGACCTGGCCGTCGTGGCCGCGCTAATCACCAAGGAAGATTTGTCCGGCCGGGCCGGCTGCGATCTGTCGCTGCTTCTGGACGAGAAGCGAATCGCCATCGCCGAGCATCCGGTCCCCAGGATGGTCGATTCGCGCGCCAGCCTGGTCCGCAAGGGGCGGAATTGGATCGTCAGCATCTCCGGCGGCGTCGAGATCGACTCGTGGTCGGTGCTCAATCGGGCCGAGTCGAGCCCGGAGCTGGCCAAGACCCGCTCTGCAGCTGCGCCGCGGGAGGACGAGAAGTGGTGGTGGGATTGAGACGCATCAGCTCCGCGCCTTACTCACTTGATGTAGCTCATCGTCCTTAGCCACGCTTCGCACGGCTTGGGCCACTGCGTCACGCTTTGCCCTTCCACCGGCCGCAGGCCGTAGCCGTGCCCTCCCGTGGCGTAGACGTGTACTTCCGCCGGCACTCCCGCCTTCTTCAGCTCGGCAGCCACGAGCAGCGTGTTGAGGACCGTCACGCCGTCGTCATACGCATGGACAAAGAACATGGGTGGCGTCTCCTTCGTCACCTTAACGTACTCCTGGAGCTGCGACGTTTGCCAGTCCACCAGATTGCCGGGATATACAAGAATCGCGAAATCGGGGCGCATCGAGACCTTGTCTACGTCGTCCACGCCGTCGTATTTCCGCTCCTCGCCAAAGATGGACACCAGCCCCGCGACTTCGCCGCCGGCAGAGAAGCCGAGAATGCCAAGTCGCTTCGGGTCGATGCCCCACTCGCAGGCCCGCGAGCGGACGAGGCTCATTGCTCGCTGCGCATCCTGCACCGCGGCCGTCCATCGCTGCTGTGGATCGCGAAAAGGGACGCGGTATTTGAGCACAATGCCGGTGACGCCGATGGAGTTGAGCCAATCGGCGACTTCGGTCCCTTCCAGGTCATAGGCCAGAATGTTGTGGCCGCCGCCGGGACAAATCACGACCGCCGCGCCGGTATTCTTCTCCTGGGGCGGACGATAGATCGCGATTTGGGGCGTGGAGACGTTCCCCAGCTTGATGATCCGCCGGCCGGCAATCAGCTTGTCCTCCGGCTTGGTCTGGTAGGCCTCCGGCGGCAGCTCCTTGGTTTCGCCCGGAGCCTTGGCTGGCCACAAGTTCAGCGTAATCGGCTCGGCCGCCAGCGAAAGGGAGCCACCGGAGAGAACGAGCGCGGCGATGCGGGCTGCTTGACACACGTTTCGGATCAGCGTTTCCACGACCAATGCTCCTTGAGCGTCTTGAAATCCCGAACGATGACCTGATCGTCCCAGCCAGCCGAGGCCAGCCAGCGATCGTCCGGCGAGATGGCAACGCCGAACACGAGGTTATTGTGTCCCTCCAGCGTCTCCTTCACGCTCGCCTTCGACAGGTCGGCGGCATCCCAGATGCGGACGGTGCCGTCAATGCCGGCGGTAGCCAGCAGCTTGCCATCTTTGGAAAACTGCATGTCGGTGATGCTGCCGCGGTCGTGCCCTTTGAGCTGGGCCAGCTCATCGCCGCTGGTCACTTCGAACACGCGGATGATCGAGTCGGTGCAGCCAGTCAACAGGCGCTGGTTGTCGGCCGTGAAGACCAGGCCGTTGGTTTCGCCCGGGTGCTTTTTCTGGTGCAGGAGCTTCATCGACTCCAGGTCATGAATGCGAACGAACGCGTCTTTCCCTGCGGTGGCGAGCAGTTTTCCACTGGGCGATACGGCCATGCCCCAGATTCCGCCCTGGTGAGCGGCGGGGAAGCGATACAGCTCTTTGCGGCTCGGTAGTTCGAACACCCGAATGTCGCCATTGCCGTGCGTGGTGATCAGCCGCTTGTCGTCATCCGTGATGCGAACCCCCTCGACGCTGCCCCCCAGTTTGATCTCGGCTTGCATTTCGCCCGTTTCGGGGTCATAGAAGCGGACCAGGCCGCCGTAGGAACCGGTAACGAAGAATTTTCCCTTGGGGGACCAGGCGACGGAGCGGACGCCGCGGGGATGGGGCAGCGTGTGCTTGATCGTGCCGTCCTCAACATCCCACAGCCGCACTTCGCCCGCTTCCTTGGCGTCCCAACTGCCATGAGCGGCAATCAGCCACTTGCTGTCGGGAGAGAAGCGCGGGAACCAGACGAGGCGGACGGTTTTTTCCTCCTCTGGTTTCACCTTCTGCTGAGCGTGGGCGGTGGGCGTGACGAAGGCGACCGCAGAAATGACAGCAAGCAGACAGAATAGCGCGCGGGTCATGGCAGAAGTGCTCCAGTTAGCCGGCTCCGTCCGAAGGAATCTGAAGACGGCAGCCAACCGTCCGTTTTGCCTGGCCACCGAGCGCTCGCCGTGGGCGCCGGGGTCCATTATAGACGTTGTGTCTGCAATGCAAACGGGCGCGTGGTATGGAGATGGCAAATTGGCAGCAGCACCGAGAGGCGCTTACTCCTCATCCTTCTCCAGCGTGCGAACCTTGAAGTCGCGGATGGCTGCGGTCGTTTGATACGTCGCCAGGCCGAGCGGCTTGTTCGTATCGACTTCGAACCGCGTGTCGATCTTCTTTCCCTTCAGATTGACGTCCACCATCTCGTCATCGTCGATCCAGGCGCGGAGCATATTGCCCGCCACGCGGACGCGGATCTTGTACCACTGGTTGTGCTTGAACGTGCGGTACTTGGTGGTTTCGTTTTCGCTGGCGTCCTGGCCGTTGATGCTGGAAATGCCGACGATGCCGCCGGCCCAGCCGCCGACGATGAACGAGCAGTGCGACTTGTGGACCGGGAACGTCAGCCCGCAGAAGAAATCGTCCCCCTTGACTTTCATCGCCTCCAGCGAAATCTCGAAGTTGTCGGTCGGCAGTTCCTTGGCCTTTTCCTTGTCCCAGGTGACGCCGGTCAGCGGCTGTCCCATCTCCAGGATGAGCTGGCCTTTTTCGATCTTCACTTCTCCTTCGCCGCCGAACTCGGTCTTCTTGAAATTGCCCAGGTTCTTGCCGTCGAAGAGGGGCTTCCAGTTGAGTTTCTTTTCTTCCTTCTTGGGGGGAGCGGCGGGCTTGGGCTCGTCGGCGGCGACTGATAGACCAGCTAGTAGAACGATCGTGAGAGGGGCGAAGAATGATCGCATGGAAGACTCCTTGCTGAATGACCAATGACCAAGTCCCAATGACCAATGGTTGCTAAGTGACCATCATTGGTCATTGGGACTTGGTCATTGGTCATTGATTCCGCAACCAGTCTACATACTCCCGCACCCCGTCTTCAATCGCCACCGTCGGTTTGTAGCCCAAAAGCCGCCCGGCTTTGGTCAGGTCGGCGCACGTTACCGGCATGTCCTCTTTCCGATCAGGGCGATGCTCGATGAGCGCCTTTTTGCCCGCGGCCGACTCGATTAGCGAAATGAGCCGGCGGATTTCGATCGGCTCGTTGTGGCCCAGGTTGATGCACTGGCCGGCAATGTCCGGCGCGGTTAGCGCGGCAACCACGCCGCGGCAAATGTCGCTGACGTGCGTGAAGTCACGGAGCACCGAGCCGTCGCCGTACAGAGGCAGCGGCATTCCCTCGAGGATCGCCCGCGTGAACACGGCGAGCGCCAGCTCGGGCCGCAACCGCGGGCCGTAGACGTTGAAGAACCGCAGCGACGTGAAGGGAATGCCGAACAGGGCGTGGTAGGTGAGTCCCATGACTTCGCCGGCTCGCTTGGTGGCGCCGTAGGGGCTGGCGGGCACGCCCAGCGGCGCGTCCTCGACGAACGGCACCTGCGCCCCGCGGCCGTAGACGGTCGATGACGAGGCGAAGAGGAATCGATCGACCGGATACTGACGGGCCGCTTCCAGCAGGCTGACCGTGCCTGTGATGTTGTTGTCGATGTAAACCTGCGGCGCTTTGAGGCTGTAAGGAACGCCCGGATACGCCCCGAGGTGGACGATCTCGCGCACCTGGTGCTCGGCCAGGATTTCGCGGCAGACCGCGGCATCGCGAAAATCCCCTTCGACGAGTGCGACGCGAGAATTGCCCGCCAGGGCGGCAACGTTCTGCCGCTTGAGCTGCGGATCGTAGTAGTCGTTGAAATTGTCCAGCACGACCACTCGGCGGTCGGCCTTTTGGAGCAGCAGTTCGACCAGGTGACTGCCGACGAAGCCAGCACCGCCGGTGACGAGGAGTGCCATGGGTGAGTGGTGAGTCGAGGTGAATACCGAAGGGTGAGTGGCGAATGGGGCGGCTTTTTGCACTCTGTGGCCGAGTATAACATGAGTGCCCGGTGCCGGCTTCCGACCACTTACCACTCGCTACGCACGACTCACCAATGCCAGGCACCAACTTCGAGTGGCGAATGCGAATCCTGGCAGTGGCAGTCGTCGTGGTCTACTGGGGGGCAATGTTTGCCGGCACGCACATCAAGTTTTCCGGACCGCCAATGCCGCATGCTCCGGGGGACAAGACGATGCATTTCGTGGCCTACGCGGGGCTGGCCTTTTTGTGGCTGGTCGCGGCGGCGTCGTTCGGGCGCGTGACGTGGTTCATGTACCTGGTCACGATGGTGGGCGCAGCCGCGTACGGAGCAGTGGATGAAGTGTCGCAGAGCCTGGTCGGCCGCGACATGGATATTGCCGACTGGCGATTTGACATGATGGGGGCCGCCATCGGATCGATCGGCTTCGCCGCGGTGTATGCCGCGTGGAACGTGTGGCAGCGGCCGAAGGATGCCAGTGCCGATTCACAAGCCCGAAGCACAAGCGAGGGTAAACCCTGATTTTGCAGATCAGCGATCCCTCGCTGGCCCGTCGGGCTTGTTACGGCAAGACCGGATACATGTCGGCTGGTGCGCCGGGCAGCGGCGGACCGAGCACGCCTTGCTCGACCAGCTCGTCAATGAGCTCGCGCGAAAACCGCGGGTCGAAGCCGTAGTTGCCCGGGCTCTCGTAGCGCGCGATCTCGTTCCAATCCACGTAGACAAACGCGACCTGCCGCTCGTGCAGAAGCTGCTTGCGCTCGGCGGTTGTTTTGCCGGCGGTCCACTTCACGAGCAAGCAGT
>DASRJP010000064.1:0-4980 GCA_035649415.1 Pirellulaceae bacterium
GCTCGGGATGGCTGGGAGTGTTCGACGTCGTCTGGGCGCCGATCGCCGGAGTGCTGCGCGTGTGTGACCTGATTGCGATGTGGACCGTGGACTGGCTGCTGGGGGTGAACAGGCAATTGCAGCGGGGCGTGATGCCGCGGCTGGTGCTGGTGGGCGCCGTATTCGGGGTCTCCTGCGTGGCGACCTGGCTGCTGCTTCCCAAGGTGGAATATCTCCCCGGCGGCAACCGCAACCTGGTGATCGCCATTTTGATACCGCCGCCGGGTTACAACCTCGACCACCTGCTCAAGATGGGAAACATCGTCGAAGAGGACTTGAAGCCGTATTGGGATGTCGATCTGAATGACCCGAAAATCAAAAGCGGCGAGCAGCCGGCAATCGAGGACTTTTTCTTCGTGGCTCGCAGCCGGCAGGTGTTCGTCGGTGTCCGCGCCGCCCACCCGATGCGGTCCGCCGACCTGGTGCCGGTCATTCAGAAGATTGCGGACAAAGTGCCGGGAACAATCCTGATTGCAAAGCAGACGAGCCTGTTCGAGCAGGGTCTGACGGCGGGTCGCACGATCGATATCGAAATCACCGGGCCGGACATTCAGAAACTCGTTGCACTCGGTGGGCAGATTTTTGGACAGATTAAAGCCGGCAATCCGGAGGCCGGACAGGCGCCGCTGATGCCGGCGGCGCAGATTCGTCCCAACCCCAGCCTCGACCTGTCGAATCCCGAGGTCCGCATCTATCCCAAGTGGGAGCAGGCGGCCGATATGCAAGTTTCAGCGGCCGACATGGGTTACGCAGTGGATGCGTTCGTCGATGGGGCGTATGCCACGGATTACTACAAGGGTGGCGACAAGATCGACCTGCGGATCATGGCCGAGGATCGCTTCGCCAGCAGCGAGCAGCGGCTGGCGTCGATTCCCGTCTCCACGCCCACAGGGCAGCTTGTGACGCTGGATGCCGTTGCCGACGTGCGTGTGGAAAGCGGGCCGGAACAGATCAACCACCGCACGCGGCAGCGGGCCATCACGCTGGAAGTGACTCCGCCGCCGGAGATGCCGCTGGAAGCGGCCATGGATTTGATCTCCGAAAAAGTAGTCGAACCGCTCAAGGCCAGCGGCCAGCTCGACGGCGGCTATGGGATTGCCCTGGCGGGAACGGCGGACAAGCTCCGTTCCACCTGGAACTCGCTGAAGTGGAACCTGGTGCTGGCGGTGGTCATCACTTACCTCCTCATGGCTGCCACGTTCGAGTCGTGGATTTATCCCTTCGTGGTGATCATGACGGTGCCGCTGGGAGCGGTCGGCGGCTTCGCCGGGCTGTGGCTCCTCAATTGGTGGGTGCTCCAGCCGCTGGACGTGCTCACGATGCTGGGCTTTATCATGCTCGTCGGCACCGTGGTCAATAACCCGATTCTCATCGTCGAGCAGTCGCTGATTCACATGAAAGAAGACGGAATGCCGATCGGCGAGGCGGTAGTAGAGAGCGTCAAAACCCGCGTTCGGCCAATCTTCATGACAACGCTCGGCGGGCTGGTCGGACTGTTGCCGCTGGTGCTGGCCCCGGGCCCCGGCAGCGAGCTGTACCGCGGCATTGGCGCGGTGCTGCTGGGGGGACTCTTGATCTCGACGCTGGTGACGCTGGTCTTTGTGCCGGCCCTTTTGAGCTTGATGCTGGACATGCAGGGGGGGATTGGAAAGTGGTGGAGGCGTCGCGAGCCGGAAAATGAAGATGCCGGCCAGGTTGACCGGACGGGTGTGGAAGTTCCCCGCCGCGGACGGCAGCGAGCACAAGTCGCCGGATAATTGCCCAGGAATTCTTCCGGCGATTGCTCAAGTTTTGTGCATGCGCTGCGCCGCGCGCCACTGTGGCGAGCGCGCACCAGAGAGAGCCACAGTTCTAACTGCTGGCATCGCAATGATTTCCCGCGAATGTTGATAGCGGGCGCTATTGCGTTTTCTGCTTCGGCACGCGGCATGCATTGAGGCTCGACACTTTGAGCTGCCTGTTTACCCAGGCGACCTGTAGGCGGCAGTGCGCAACGCAGTGGCGGCTCCCTCACCGTTTCTCTCCTTCCATACAGGCGTCATCTCATGAGGTATGTCAGGTACGGGTCGTACTGCGCGCTAATCTTGACCGGATTGATATTGTCTTTTGCTCCTGTGCTCTCGCAGGAGGGTGAAAAAAAGGAGGCCCCGCCGCCCGCTGCTGCCAGCGCAGAAACAGCGGCGGCGCCCGCGGAAGCTCCGCCCGCCGCCGCTGGCGCGGAAGCTCCCAAGGCGGAGGAAAAGCCGGCGGAAGCGGCTCCCGAATTGCCCCCGTACATGACGGCGACCAGCCCCGATTCGGCATCGCCGCTATGGCCCGATCCGGCTGGCGCCAATGCCGGGTACTGGACGACACCAGCACCCGGTCCTGTCGGTGACGGCGACCCCGCTACGAAGACGCCGGCCGATCTCTACACGCGCATCGTCCACAACCTGTTCTCGATCAACATGGTGTGGACACTGATTGCGGGCTTTCTGGTGATGTTCATGCAGGCGGGATTTGCCATGGTGGAAACGGGCCTGTGTCGCTCCAAGAACGCGGCCCACACGATGAGCATGAATTTCATGATCTATCCGCTGGGCTGCATCGCGTTTTGGGCCTACGGCTTCGCGATCGGCTGGGGCAACTGGTGGAATGGTCCCGTGCCTGACGGATGGTACGCTTCGCTGGGACCCGGCGTATCAATGCTCAACAGCGGCATTTCGTTGACGTTGGGCGATCAGACTTACGGCCTGATGGGCACGAAAGGATTCTTCCTGCAAGGGTTTGGCGGAGATGACGTCAGCATCATGGCCTTGTTCTTCTTCATGATGGTATTCATGGACACCACGGCCACGATCCCCACCGGCGCGATGGCGGAACGGTGGAGTTGGAAGAACTTTTGCTTGTACGGGCTGTGGGTTGCGCTGCCTTACTGTTTGTTCGCCAACTGGGTTTGGGGGGGTGGCTGGCTAGCTCAGGCCGGAAAGAACTGGGGACTGGGACACGGGGCCGTGGACTTCGCGGGTTCAGGCGTCGTCCATGCCATGGGCGGATTCATTGGCCTGGCGGGTGCGATGGTCATCGGCGCCCGCATTGGCAAGTACGACAAAGATGGCAAACCGCACGCCATGCCTGGACACCATCTGCCGATGGTGATTGCCGGCACATTCATTCTCGCTTTCGGGTGGTTCGGGTTTAACCCCGGTTCGACGTTGTCCGGCACCGACCTGCGGATCAGCATTGTCGTCGTCAACACAATGCTCGCAGGCGTCGCCGCCGCGTTGAGTTCGATGGTTTACATGCAGGTTCAGGGAATGAAGCCCGATCCGTCGATGATGTGCAACGGAATGCTGGCGGGTCTCGTCGCGATCACCGCTCCGTGCGCGTTTGTGGATAGCTGGGCGGCGGTCGTCATTGGCGCTATCGCCGGCGTGCTGGTGGTGATCAGCGTTTTCTTCTGGGACCGCATGGGAATTGACGATCCGGTCGGCGCCATCTCCGTTCACGGCATCAACGGCCTGTGGGGTGTGATCTCCGTCGGCATCTTCGCCAACGGCAAATACGGTATGGGCTGGAATGGCGTCATTCGTGAGGCCTATGACAAGAACCTGGCCACCGACGGCGTGATTACAGACGGCGTGCGCGGCATCTTGTACGGCGACGCCTCGCAGCTCATCGCCCAGTTGCTCGATGCCGCGGTCGTGGCAGCCTTTGGTTTTGCGATGGCGTATGTGTGGTTCAAGCTTAGCAACCTCATCACCCCGCTGCGTGTCAGCGAGGAGGTTGAGGTTGGCGGCCTGGATATTCCGGAGATGGGCGCCCTGGGTTATCCGGACTTCGCGAAGAACGAGAATTAGCCCTCGGTCCGGCAGCCGCGGGGATATTCCCGCGGCTGTCGCGGACTGCGACCATTTCTGGATTCACTGACCGGGCCACGGGGGCTGCAACCCCGTGGCTCGCCACTTCGAAAAACTCCTCCAGCTACGCCTGGCTGGAGCGATACCCCAACGACTCGGGCATGGTGGCTCATCGCCTGGGCCATGTCCGAGTCGGGGTGTTGTGTGACAAGCCGTTCTACCGCGTCCATTGCCCTGGGGGCGATGGGTCGCGGTTCTTGACCGCCCTCGATTGGTCCGGATGTGCGGCTTGTAAACCTTTTTGGCGGCGAAATCTCTGCTTGCCGCGCCAGGCCCAAACCAACCAGTCCTGGCCTACCGCCGCAATACCTGCGGGGACCTTCTCCTCTCCCCTCACAAACCGGCCCAAAAAACTGGCCAAGAATTTGGCGTCCGTTTTTTGTCGATGGTAGCATCGAAAGATCAGGCCCGGCGGCCAGTGCCGCGCACCCACGCAAGCAGGTTTCTCCATGGCTCGACGCTCCCGCCCGACGATCGCGTCTGTCTTTGCCGACTTCCTTAGGACGGTCTTCCGCGGCCGGCCCACCGGCTCCGGACGGCACAAACCGCGCGGCTTTGCCTTCGAGCCGCTGGAAACCCGAGCCCTTTTGGCCAGCGATTTCTGCGCGATCAGCGGCCTCATCTATCGCGATGCGACCGGCAACGGCTTTACCGCCGGGGAAGAAGTCGCCGGCGCGACGGTCAACCTTTACACCGACGACGGCGACGGCGTATTTGAGCCTGCCGGTGACGACGCACCGGCCACTGCCGACATCACCGATGCCAGTGGCCGCTACCGCTTCGATGGCTTGTCGGCCGGCAGCTACTGGATCGAGCAGCAGGCGCAGTCGGTCGGCTCTATCATCCTCAGTGCCCAACACAGCGCTCTGATCACCATCAGCACCCTTGAAGCGCAGGGGATCGTGGCGGCCACGATCGACGATTACACCGAGACTGGTCCCCTCGTGAATGCCGGCCCCCCCGTAGGGACGAAGGATTTCGACGTTGCCGCAGCGGCCAGCGCCTTGGGGGACGAGCGCGACCTGCTCGTCGAGTTTACGTC
>DASRJP010000065.1:0-6777 GCA_035649415.1 Pirellulaceae bacterium
GGGTCGACAAGTTCTATCGCGGCTCGTGCGGGCCGTTCCTGGGCCGGAGCCTGCGCGACGACGTGTGCGGTGTCGTGCGGGCCTGGATCACCGGCGAGGTGGTGACGGCGAAGCGGTGGAAAAACGAGCACGGGCACATGATGTGGCGGTTTGCCGACAAGGATCAACCGCTGTGGGGCGTCAACAATGATACGCCGGCGCTCGCGGCGCTCTCGCACCGTTCCTGCGAACTGGCCCAGCGCGCCGCGCAACGGCAAGCTCGGCCGCTGCTCAGCGCGGCAACGCACCAGGGCGGCTGGCTCGATCCGCTGGCGTTCGCCGACCGGCTGTTGGAGTGGCACCAGCGGGGCGAGCAGCCGCCGCATTACGACGCGGTCCTGGCGCTGCTGCGGCTGGCGCCCGACGACCGCCCGGCGGCCCTCAAGCGGATTAGCAAACTCAAGGGTGAGTTGGCCGACGCCGCGCGCAATGCCCTGGGCGGCGAGAAGCCTGCCTTCGGCAAGACGGCGGCACTCTGGGTCGCGGCGGCGCGGGCCCGCGATCCGCTCGCGGATGACCCGCTCGTAGAGAAGCGGTTTCCCCAGCTCGGCCCCGATGCTGGGACGGCCGCCCGCTACGAGTGGAGCTTTCGGCACGAGTCCCACAAATTCGACGGCAAGACCTATCGCTTCGTCCGCTTTCGCCTGCAGGTCGCGCCGAAGGCGCAGAAGTCGGCGGCCGACGATTTGCCCACGGTGCTCCTCAACTACCTTCCCGATCACGATTCCTCAAGCCCGGCCGCGGAGATTCGCTGGCTCGCAGCGGTCTGGCCCGCCGGCCGCGAGGCCTGGTTCAGCCGCGGAGCACGCCTGCTCGGCAACAACATCGACTGGTCCAGTGCCTATTGGGGCAACAAGACCTATCTCGAGCCGCTGCCGGACGCAGATCTGCCGCTGGGCGACATGGCCTGTCTCGCGCTGTGCCTGGGCCTCTCGGCCAAGGAGCCGGGCGAGCACACGCTGGCCGCAGATGGCTTGGCCGCGGCGATCAGCGATGGCCGCGTCGATGGCCAGCGCCTCGCGCCGACGCTCGCTCGGCTGCTAACAAGCGGCGAAATTAAGCCCGCCCGCTGGGCCAAAGTCTTCGTCGGCGTCAGCCGCATCTCGCCGCTCCATGCGCACGTTGTGCGGCTGACCTTGGAGAATACCCTGGCCGAGGCGGGCAAAGCTCTGGCCGACCCGCCCAAGGACCTGCATCACTTGCTCGAATTGCTTCTGGAGCTGCTCGCCGAAACGGGCGCTGCGATCTCAAGCCAGGCCGCGCGCGGTGTGCTGGAAAATCTGAGCGGCGGCAAGGCCGGCAAAGCGGCCAAGGCCGTGCTGGCCGCCGCCAGCGAAGAGAACGCCGCTCGCGACGTGGAAATCGCCCACGCCGCAATCGCCGGTCGCATCGAGCGGGCGCGACGCTGGAGCCAGCGCAGTCGGTGACGATCTGGCGATCAGCGAACACGGTTCCACCGCGCGACGAACTCCCGGTAGTCCTCCGGCGTGTCGATCCCGATGGTCGGCTCGTCGATCACGCCGACGCTGATGCTGTGGCCGGCCTGCAGCACGCGGAGCTGTTCCAGACTTTCGACTTGCTCGATCGGCGCGCGGGGCAGCTCGGCCAGCTTGAGCAGGAAGTCCCGGCGATAGGCATACAGGCCGATGTGCTGGAAGAAGTTCGGCGGATTAGCCGACAACAAGCTGTCGTCGGCATTGCGCGGGAACGGAATCGGCGCGCGGCTGAAATAGATCGCGCGGCCGCGGCTGTCGAGGACCGCTTTCACGCAGGCCGGGTCGTGCAGCTTCTCCCAAGTACGGATCGGCGTCGCCAGAGTGCTCATGCCGGCCGCTGGATCCTGCTCCAGAAGCTCGACTGCCAGATCGATCGCCCGCGCGGAGATCTCCGGCTCGTCTCCTTGCACGTTCACGACAACGTCGATTCCCGGCAGCTTGCGGGCGATTTCGGCGACGCGGTCGGTGCCGCTGGCGCAGCCCTGGCTCGTCAGTTCCACGCGCCCGCCGAAGCCGCGAACGGCCGCTGCGATTTCCTCGCAGTCGGCGGCGACGACGACCCCCGCCGGTCTCGTCGCTCGCGCGGCCGCCTCGTAAGTGTGCTGGATCAGCGGTTTGCCGGTCTCGGCCAGTAACAGCTTTCGCGGCAGCCGCGTCGAAGCCAACCTGGCGGGAATGACGATGGTGCTCCGCAGTCGGCCGCGAGCAGGCCTTTCACTGGCCCCAATCGCGAAACCCGTCGATGCGAAACCGCCAGCAACTTGAACATCCATGTTCGCGCCTCCTGGGAAAGCGGCATCCTAGCCAAAGCCGACTCGCTGGGGCAAGAAAAGAAGACGCCCGGCTGTGAGCGAACGAATTCGCAACACAGCCGGGCGATCGCTTGGGGGCTAGTTCAACGATTAAGGGCGAAAAACATTCCCGCTTGGGGGAATATTGGGGCCCTTTCTCTCTCCTATCAAACCATTTCCCGGCCTGAAGGTTCCGCGTGCCGGGAAAAAATCCTCAAGGATTGCCGCCCGCCGCAGCGATCGACGTAAGTCCATATTCCGTCAGCGATTAGGAGGAACTGGCTAGCAGCAACTCAAGATAGCTTCGCCGCTCCACTTGAGTCAGTCCCAGGAGTCCTGCCAACGACAGGAGGCAATTCCGGGCTGGCTCGATCGCCCCGGCGTCGCTAGCAACAATTTCCAGTTCCGCAAATTTGCCCACGCTGTCCACCGAGTCGAGCGCGACGTGTACCGACTGTCCCTCCCAGGTTAGATGGCCCGGCACTCGGCTCTTCCGCACGGTTGCTACCGGCCGGAATCCCAGGGCTGCCAGAATTTGCCCAAATTCCTCGAAGGGCTGCGCGCCGTCCGGAAGTGGCGTTTCGATTTCCTGCCGCGTTTTTGTCGTCGCGTCGATTCGCGGCCCCTTATAGGTGAGCCAATTCTGCTCTCCCACCTGCCTCACGCGCAGCGCCTCGTCGGTCTGGGCGAAATCCCGCGCGGGGTGATTCCAATACTGGTCGGACTGCGAGATCGGCTGCTCCCAGACAACACCCGCGGCCTCGAGCGCCCTGCGAATCGACGCCAGATCGCTAACCGCGAATTTCTGCTCGACTTCCCAGGCCATGGATCACCCCGCAAAAGCGCCCGCGTTGCCAAAGGCGGACCGCTCTGCCATATTGAGCCAGACAGCAGCCGCGAACCTGCCCCACCGCCGGCTCGTCCTGCTGACATACGGGGTGTAGCGTAACCTGGCTAGCGCGTCTGCATGGGGTGCAGAAGGTTGCAGGTTCAAATCCTGTCACCCCGACTGTTTTCAGAAACAAGCCCTTCGGCGAGAACGTCGAAGGGCTTTCTTATTTGTGGGACTAGGTTTACGTCGTCTAGTCGGCAGTTCAATAGAACGATTTCCAGGATTCGACGCTTCGCAGCGTAATCTGCGGTAAGCCATTGCTGCCGCAGGGTTTGCGAGAGTTCAAAAACTTTGACCGCCAAATCGGCCGTTTCATCGTGAGAACGGGTCAATACGTCACGCTGTAGGTTGATCGCGGCGAGACGGTCGCGCAGTTCCGTTTGCTTCCGGGCGAAAGTCACTTCGTCGATTTCGTCGGCGATGCGCAGATTTACCAAGCGGTCTTGCTGGTTGACGATCAGCGTCCATTGGCGGTTCAGTTCGGCCGCTTGGGCTAGAGACTCGGCTTGCTCGTCGTGCGTCTGCGAAGCTATTCCGGCCCTTGTCAGCCGGCCGTCACGACAAATGATTGGATGTTGTTCTGATTCAGCCGAGTCCGTCGGCACTTCCTGGGAAGCCCTATGATTGCCCCAAGCAGCGGCCAGCGCTATCGCGAGTACCGCCGTCAACTGAGAGAGCAGCCCGAGAAACCTGAAGCAACCGCTGCTACGGAGAAGCCGCCAAAGGCCCGAGGATTCGGGCAACTCGTTTGGAATTTCCTCGGATTGCTGCGCGGTCATGGCTGGGCGATCGGTTTTGCCCTGGCGACGCTCACCCTGGCAACCATCCTGCGACTGGCGCCCCCGCTGGCGACCAAAGTCGTTGTTGATAATGTGCTCACCGACCAACCGCTGCCGAGGTGGTGGACCAGCACGCTGGACTTGCCAACCGACCGGTACCTGATGCTGTACTGGATCGGCGGTGCGGTGGGCGTCGTCTCGCTGCTGACCACCGCCATTCATTTAAGCGGTCGGTGGTATGCCACCAAGGCTGTCAACAAACTGCAGGTGGCGATTCGTCGCCGCGCCTTCGCTCAGGCCGTGCGGCTGCCATTGCACCGCGTCCACCAGCTGAAATCCGGAGGGGCGACGAGCTTGCTTCGCGATGACGCCGGCGGCATCTCGGAACTCGTATTCAGCATGCTCTACAACCCGTGGCGGGCCATTATTCAGCTCGTCGGCAGCCTGATCGTGCTGGCCTGGGTCGATTGGCGCATGATGCTGGGCGGATTGGTGCTCGTGCCGGCGGTGTACGCCACGCACCGGACCTGGATCAACCGGATTCGACCGCTATACCGCGACATCCGCACTCAGCGGCAGTCCATCGATAGCCAAACTACGGAAGTATTCGGCGGCATGCGGGTGGTGCGAACCTATGGCCGCGAGCGCAGCGAAACGACGCGCTTCGTCGTGGGCAACCACTTGATGGCCAGGCAGCAACTGTTTGTCTGGTGGTGGACGCGCCTGGTGGAGCTGCTCTGGGAGGTGCTCATTCCGGTCGCCTCGATCGGGCTATTGATTTACGGCGGGACACAAGTTCTCGGCGGCCGCCTGACCATCGGCGATGTGACTCTGTTTCTGGTGTATCTCACCATGTTGCTCGGTCCGCTGGAGACCTTGGCGAACAGCGCCACGGCACTGCAGAACAATCTGGCCGGACTGGATCGGGTGCTCGACCTACTCGAAGAGCCCCAGGAGGCATCGCATTCGCCGCCTACGAAGCCTCTGGAAATCGAGCGGGTGCGAGGGCAGATCTCACTGTCGGGAGTGGACTTCAAATATCCCGGCTCGCAGCAGCTTGTTCTGAGAGGCATCGATCTCCGAGTGGAGCCGGGGCAGACCGTGGCGCTCGTTGGCCGCAGCGGAGCCGGCAAGACGACCTTGTGCAACCTAGTGGCCCGGTTTTACGACCCGACCGTGGGATCGATTCGCATCGACGGCGACGATTTGCGGGATTTTCCCGTCGAGCAATACCGAAACCTGCTGGGGATCGTCGAACAAGATGTGTTCCTGTTCGATGGCACAATCGCCGAGAACATCGGCTATGGCCTCCGCAATGCCAGCTTCCAGGCCATCCAGGAGGCGGCCATCGCGGCCAATGCAAACGAATTCATCCGTGAGCTGGAGCATGGGTACGACACACTGATTGGCGAGCGCGGAGTGCGGCTCAGTGGCGGCCAGCGCCAGCGATTGGCGATCGCCCGGGCGCTGCTGGCGAATCCGCGGATCCTGATTCTCGACGAGGCCACGAGCAACCTTGACAGCGAGAGCGAGCGGCTGATTCACCAGAGCCTGGAGCGGCTCATGTTGGGCAGGACTTCATTCGTTATTGCCCACCGGCTGAGTACGATCGTGCGAGCCGATCAGATCGTGGTGATGGAGCACGGGCGAATCGTCGAGACTGGCGCCCATTCGGAGTTGATGGCCAGGAGCAGTCGCTATCGACACATGGTGGAGCTGCAGATGGATGCCTACAGCACTTCACGCGCATCGACTTCGGACTTCTTGGCAGAAAATGCACCGACGAGCTCGTTGTCCTAAACGCCAGATTGGTCGAACGGCTTCGTTGCGTCCGGGGCTCGCATCGGACGGATTTACTAACTGGGTCGCCGCAACCTTCCCCTGCGGTGAATAGGGCACAGCCCCCAGGCACGCAGACCGAGCGCTGGGGCGTAGATGTCGCTCGTATAAGCCGAGTAGTCCAACGTGTTTGTGCCCCCCTGGCCGTCGAGCTTGAGCCCGGCGGCGCTAAGCGTGGGGAGCATCAGCATCGTGTCGCTGCCGGCGTTGATGGTGATCGGCGTGGCATCTTGCCGTCGGTGAGTGCTCCCTCTCCGCGGGACGCCGACCGAACGTTGGCCACGGAAACGTGCGAGTTCATTTGGTTCCCGCTCGGGCCTTAAATTCAAAGGCCCCGATGTCGATGGTGCCTCCCACGATGCGCGGGAAGCCGGCGCCGCGCTGGTCGGTGCTGCCCGGCAAGGAATTGTTGTCGCCCTTGTTGATGGCCGGGCTGTTCACCAGTAGCGCGTGCGTCTTGGTTGGCCCGCCGTTATTGGCGAGCGGTCCGAGCTTGGGATCAATCAGGCTGGTGACGGTGGAGCCGACGAGGTTGCCCTTGGCATCGGGGAAGGCAGCCGCGAGGTTTGCGCCATCGTTATTGCCAAGCAGATTGTTCATCGCCATGTCGAACAGGCCGGAGAAGTCGGGAGCGATTTTCGCAGTATTTTCTGCAATGAGGGTGTTGAACGAGTCCACCATGATATTGAGGTTGAAAACACCGCCGCCGGCGCCGGGTTGTCCCGAACCGTCTAATCCAAGGAAGCCGCCGGTTCCGCCCTTGGCGCCTTCGCCTCCGGCGCTAGGTCGGACCATGTTCGCGGTAATGGTATTGCTGACCAACGTGAGGGTTCCGCCGCTCACATAGATGCCGCCACCCTGGATGGCGCCGCCGTCACCGCCGAAGCCCCCAGCACCGCCATTGTCGTTATCGTCGCCGTTGCCCCCCCTGCCTCCGTCGC
>DASRJP010000066.1:0-11121 GCA_035649415.1 Pirellulaceae bacterium
CTCGACCCGGCTCCAACTTGACGGCGTCCGACACGAGCACCATCGAGACGTTGGTGGTGCGCGAGTATTCGGGCTTCACCTTGGACACGTCCTGTACCGCCTCGGCAAATGCTTTGCGGTAAAGGATCGGTTTGTCCCCGACCGGCTGGGGCTTGAGGACCGCGGCGAAGAACTGTGTTTCGACGCCGACGTACTCCATCGGCTCTGGCTTGTTGGACGACAGCAGGGGCTCTTCGTAAGTTTCCTTTTCCTTCGCTGCTTTGACCGCTCCGTCATAAATGGCGCGGCAACCAAACAGCCGCTGCACTTGGTCGGGCTGACGCCGGACGACATCCCGCGCACCGGCTGAGTACCCAATTGAAGGGTGCAGCTTGGTCAAATACCACCACCCTTCCAGCGGCAGGCCATTGGGGCCCCACAGCCGATAACCCAGCGGAACGGCGGCGGCCAGATCGCTGTGGATTTCGATCTGCATGTGCAGCGAATACGGACGCTCCAGGCCCGGGTTCCCGGCCGCGCGGCGGGCCAGCGTATAGCGCTTGACGATCCGCAGCGACCCGCTCTGGCCGATTTCTTTGAGCGCGTCCGCGTCCAAGCGGTAGGTGAATTCGGCGCTGTCGGCAGACGATTTGGTCAGCTCCCAGTCCGCGTCGCGCAGCGACGGCAGAGCGTGGATCTCCTTCTCGCCGGCCCGCACCGAGTGCTCCGCCACGCGGTCCAGCGACAGCAGAAAGGACAATGGATCGGTCACCATTTCGCCATCGTGGTCATGCGTCTCTGGGCGAATCAGTTCCAGCGGATGGCGCGTAAGCTGCGTGCGGAATGAAAGCGACTGCCGCTGGCCGTTGAGCTGGCGAATGACGTCGATTTCGATATTTTGTCCGGGCTTGGTCTTCCGTAATTGCCGCTCGACTTCCGCGGGGCTGCCCATTTTCGCGCCGCCGACGGCAGTGATGACGTCCCCCGCGGCCAGGCCGCCGCTGACTTTGCTCCCCGTCTCTTTCGCCAGAAATGCGGGCGTGCCGGGGCCCACGGCGCCCACGCGGCAGCCATCGTCGGTCGCAGCCAACGCCAGGTGACCGAGATAACCCGTGTTATCGTCCGTGTCGAAGTATTGCCGCTTGCTGTCTCCCGCCAGCTCAACGCGTTCCACGGCGGCCCCTCGGCTGACAACGGTGACGAGACCTGGGTAGCCGCTGTTAATGTCGAGCGAGCCCAATGACACGCGGGCCATGGTCGATTTGGAAACGGGTTTGACGGCCGGCACTTCGGGCCCGGCAGCCCCGGGCTCTTTGACCTCGGCCTGCTTCGGCTTGCCTTGCGCGTCGTCCTGCTTGTCTTTTGCCGCCGGCTGCTTTTTGCCGTCAATCGCGGGTTTTTCGTCGTCGCCTTTGGGTTCCTCGTCCTTCTGGGCAACCGGCGGTGGTGGTGGCGGCGTGAGCCACTTGAGCAGCGCGAAGTGCGCCCCCAGCACGAGGATCACGAGGACGATGAACAGGATGTGACGGCGTTCCACGGTGGGCAGGAGACAGGAGTCAGGGGACAGGACGAGCAGCGACGCTTCGCGCGATTTTTCGGTCAGGAGGCGGCAGTCCGGCGAAGCGCAAAGCAATTGCAAATTGCGAATTGATCATTGCAAATTGATTACTTCCATTTTGCAATTGCCGCTCGGTTTCGCAGGCCTGGCCTGTGAATCCTCACCTACCATCCTTCAGCCGGTCCGCCAGAAACGGGTCGAGCTCGTCAATGGAATAGATTTTCTCCATTGTCCGTTCGACCGGATAGGGGACCCGCCTGAATTCCACAAACTGTTCATCCAGAAGCAGATAGCACGCTCGCGGGTCGCCGTCGCGCGGCTGTCCCACCGAGCCGACGTTAAACATCGCCTTCCCCGCGGGGAGGGGATATCGTCCCGCGACTTCGTCGGGGCTGATGAACCGGCCATCCTCCGTAAAGACGCCTGGGACGTGCGTGTGCCCCTGGAAGCAGTAGCGCTCGATCAACGAAAACAGCCGCTCCAGCTTGCGGATGTTGTAGACGTCCTCTGGAAAGACGTACTCATTGAGGGGGTTGCGCACCGAGCCGTGGACGAACAGGAAGGGACCGACTCGGTGCGTCCGCGGCAATTCGCTCAAAAAGGTCCACCGCTGGTGAATCCGCTGCGGATCGCCGTTGGGCATTTCGAGCTGATCGCGGGTCCAGAAGATGGCCCGCTCGGCCCCGCTGGAAAAACCCTCGGGATCGTACAGCGCCCCTTGGTCGTGGTTCCCCAGGACGCACTGGGCAAACTCCATCGCCTGATCGACGCATTCGCGCGGATTGGGGCCGTAACCGACGATGTCCCCCAGGCAAATGACGTCTTCCGCCCCCTGGCTTTGCACGTCCTGAAGCACTGCCTGGAGGGCCTCCAGGTTGCCATGAATGTCGCTAATGACGGCGTGCTTCACGATTTCTCAGCCGGGGAAGGAAAAAGGGCGGGGGGCTCCAGGGAGCTTACGCTCAACGTAACCCGAAGCGCGGCGGAGGGCAACGCACGTTTTCAGCCTGCCGAATGCAAAATGGCGCTGCGGCCTGCCCATCTAAGACTATTCGTCACTCATCGGCCGTGATTGGAGCATGTTCTGTGGCGGCATCGCCTCTTTCTTCGCCATGTGCCGAGCGCCTTTCCGGGCAACCACACTCCTTCAGCCGCGACAGCAGCCGGCTGATGCTCGACGTCGCCAGAGCGACCGACGTATCTGCCGCTCCGTAATAGATGTTGAGCGAGTCTCCGTCTTCTCCCACCGTATAGCCGCACGGGAAGACGACGTTTTCCACGTCGCCGTTGCGCTCGTAAGGCTCTTCCGGTCCAAAGACCCATTCGTCCCCGCGCAGCAGGCACTTTTCTGGTTGTGCCAGGTCGAGCAGGGCCAGCCCCACTCGATAGATAGCCCCCGATGCCGAATAGCGCACGCCATGATACAGGATCAACCATCCTTCCGGCGTCTCGATCGGCGGCGGCGACAGTCCCACCTTGCCCGAGTCCCACCAGCCCCCCAGCCGCGTCATCAGCACCCGCTGGTGATCGCCCCAGTACCTCAGGTCGGGCGAGCGGGCAATCCAGATATGGGCCCCGGCGAACGGACTCACCGGCCGGTGCAGCATCACCCATTTGCCCTCGATCCGCTCTGGAAAGAGCGCGGCATCCTTGTTTTCCGGCGGCAAAATCTGGCCAATCCGCTCGTAAGATCGGAAGTCACGCGTCAGCGCCAGCGACAACCCCGGCCCCGCCTCGCCAAACGACGTGTACGTGACGGCCCACTTCTTCAGTTCCGGCAAGAACGTAATGCGGGCATCCTCGATGCCGTAGCGCTCTTCCGGGATATCTTCATCGGGCAATAGCCCGCACACGGGATCGACGAACCAGTCGGTCGTGCCGTTGGGCGACCGCACGGAGCACAGGTGCGACTGGCCGCGGAAATCCTCCACGCGACAGAGCAACAGCGTGCTGCCGTCCTCCAGCCGCGCGACGGCCGGATTGAAGACCGCGTTGCAAGGATAGGGCCAATCCTCGGCAGTCAGAATCGGGTTGTCGGGATGACGCCGAAAGAGTGGCTCATGACGCGCCGACTTGTGCGGGCTCACGACTTGCGTTCCTTTCAGGTGGTGTCGATCCAGCGGGAACATGTTCGAGCGCAGCAATGGCCTGTAGCGACATCAACCAGGCCAGGGTGGATTCGCTCCCTTGATTCTGGTTCACATGGTCGCCGTGCAGGCCGTCGCGACAGCCGCCCGTCTGATAGTCATAAAGCGGCTTGCCCAGCACGTTGCGGCCGAGAAACCATTCGAAACAGCGCCGTGCTGCCACCGCCCACTCGCGCTGGCCGGTAATCTGGTACGCCGCCACGCACGCTTCGAGCAGCGCGTGTGCTTCCAGCGGACGTTGATCGAAGACCATTCGCTCGCTGTCGCGGGGGCAGATTCGCTCGTCGCCAACGGGTGACAGCAAGCCGTCCTCGGTGTTGAATTCGAGCAGCCAGCGCAGGGCGCCGAGGCCGCGCTCGACGATGTCCTCCCGGCCCAGGCCATGCCCCGCCAGGAGCAGCGCGTGGGGCAGAACGCCGTTGTCTCCCTTCAATTCCGGCTCTGGCCACAGCCAACCCTCGCCGTGCTCAAGCGCCGGCTCCTCAAACAGCTTCCACAATCGCTCCGCGAGGGTCTCGCGAATCCGCCGGGCCTGGCTGTCGCCGCTGTAGCGGGTGAGATAAGCGTCGATTCCCAAAAGCGTGTAGGCCCAGGCCCGAGGTGACGCAAACTCCACCGCCGCCGGCAGCAACCGATCGAAGAGGTCGAGTGCCGAGGCCCGCATTCCATCGAGCGGCGCAAGCGCCACTGCCTCGCCGAGCCCCCACAGCGCGCGGGCGTGACTTTCCTCTGAACCTGCCTCCTGCGGCCACCGCCGCTCGTACGACAGGAAGCTGCCGAAGCGGCCTCGCTCCAGATCGTGGGCGTGGTGCAAAAAGCTCAGGCATGTACCGGCTAGCTTCAATAAGGGCGACGACCGCGCCCGCTGGTTGGCCCGCAGTGCGACCGCCAGCGCCCGGGCATTGTCATCGGTGCAATATCCGTGGAAGCGATTGGGGGTCGTGAAGTGGGCGTGCCGCAGCACGCCGACGTCGTCGGACATGGCCAGCAGATGGTCGAATTTCGGCTCGGGAATGGCCCGCATCCGCGCACCGGCATCGAGCGGGCGAACGGGCTGGAAAGGATGCGGCACGCTGGGCCGTGATACCACCTGCCGGAACACGTCCAGGTACGAGCGGGCCACTTCGCTCCACAGCGCCTGGCGGCTGAACAGGTACGCCTTCTTGCGCATCGCCTGCTGCTCGACCTCGTGCTCCAGCAGCCAGCAGGCGGCGTCGGCAATGCTGTCGCAGTCGCGAAACTTCACCAGCATGCCGCGACCTTCGTCCAGCATTTCGCGGGCGTAGATATAAGGGGTGGAAATGACCGCCTTCCCCGCTCCCATCGCGTAGGCCAGCGTGCCAGACGTGATTTGCTGCTCCGTCAGGTAGGGGGTCAGATAGAGATCGGCCGCGCCCAGATAGTGACACAGCTCGTCCAGCTCGACGAAGCGGTCGTGGAACGCGACGTTTTCCCCCACGCCCAGGTCGTCGGCCATGCGCATCAGGCTGTGACGGTACTCCTCCCCATGTTCCTCCTTGATCCGCGGATGGGTGGCGCCCAGCACGAGATACATGAAATCGGGATGTCGCTCCACGATCTTGGGCAGCGACCGAATGCCGTACTCGATCCCCTTGTACTGCGTGAGCAACCCAAAGGTGAGCATCACCTTCCGCCCTTCGACGGCGAACTGGTCCTTGTAAAAGCTCGGATCGACGAACGGTACGTCGGGAATGCCGTGCGGAATGATGATCACTTTCTCGGCCGGCGCGCCAAAAACCTGCTTCAGCAGCTCCGCCCCGCGGCGGCTCATCACCACCACGCGATCGGACATTTCCACTACGCTCGTCAGAATTCGCTTTTGCTCCTCCAGCGGCTGCTCGAGCACCGTGTGGACCGTGGTGACCACCGGCATTCGCACCTCGCGCAGCAGATTGAGCACGTGCGCCCCCTCTTTGCCGCCGAAGATGCCATACTCGTGCTGCAAGAGCAGAAGATCGAGCCCGCGCGTATTCATCAGGTCGGCCGCCAGCCGATAATCGGGCGGCTCTTCCTGGCGGACCTCGAACCGCACGCAGTCCGGATACTCGTAGTTCGTCAAACCGTCGTTCATTGCCACGATCTGGCACGATTGCGGATCGCCCAGCTCGCGGCCGATGGCGCCGCACAAGTCGCTAGCGAACGTGGCCAGGCCGCAGCGCCGTGGCACATAGGTCGAAACGCAGCCAAAACGCAGATTGTGCGGAGTTTCAGCCGAGATCATCGCGCGTCCTCCCTGGCCAGCAGCCGCTCCCGGCCGGTCCCGCGCAAGTGGCGGGGCCCAGCGGGCGCAAGCCTGGCAAGATCCCCCGTCGTTTTTCCTTGCCGAATTGGCAACTTACATGCCAATTCTATGGTGACAGCGGCACTCCGAGAAACGGGGCAGCCGCAACGTTAGTTCGTCGCAACCGCTCAATTAACTCGCGACGCGACACCTAGTTCAGCAATCGATCCAGCAGACGCGGGAGCGATACGCGAGCGAATCCAGTGGCCGCATCCGACATCGCGTACGGAATGAACACAACGTCCCCGTGCAGCATCGCGCCGCATGTGTAAACGACGTTGGGCACGTAGCCTTCCCGTTCTTCCTCCGTCGGCATTAGCAGCGGCTCATTGAGATAGCCGCGGACGCGCAGCGGGTCGTTCAAATCCAGCAGCATCGCGCCGATGCAGTAGCGGCGCATCGGCCCCACGCCGTGGGTGAGCAGCAGCCAGCCTTCGGGCGTTTCCAGAGGCGAACCGCAATTGCCGAGCTGCATGAACTCCCAGGGATGCACGGGGGACCGCAGCCGCTCGGCGGATCCCCAAAAATCGACGTTGTCGGAGAACATGATGTAAAGGTTCTCGCCGTCGATCCGGCCGCACATGCAATAAAGTCCTTTGACGCGGCGGGGAAACAGAGCCATCCCCTTGTTCTGCACGCATTTCCCGTTAAGCGTGTGAATATGCATCACCTTCAGGTCGGTGGTCGCCATGATCTGCGGCAGAATTCGATAGCCGTCGAACGCCGTATACGTGCCGTAATACGTCGTCGTTCCGTCGTCGTCTCGGAAGGCGACCATCCGCAGGTCCTCGATGCCGCGGCTTTCGCTGTCGCTTTGCGGGAAGATGACTTGTTGGGAAATGTGCATGTCCTGGGGTATTTCGAGCTGGTAGTTCTCGCGGGCCAGCCAGCGGATCCCTTCCAGGGCCTGTTCTGGCGGGAAGTCGCCGTCATGCTGCCGGAATTGCGTCAGCGCCCGCTCCAATTCCTGATAGGTGAAGTTGTCCGGCAGCAGATTCATCACCTGGTTGGTCACCGACTCTTCCACCCGCATCTCGCGCAGCTTGCGCCAGAATAGTTTTTTTTCGTACTGCCGGTCGAGCACTTTTCGCAATCGGTAGGAGATCGTGGGAGGGGCATCCATCGAGACGGTGTAATCGGCGTGGATGATCCCCGTGCGGAAGACGATCGAGGAGAGGTGCCCTTCGCCCGTGGCCCGCAGGCTGAGGATGAACCGCTTGCCTCCCTCAGGAACGTTGTGCTGGTTGGGATGCGGGACGATCGACGGGTTGAACAGTGCCGCCGAAGCCAGCGAGTACTCCATGGTGAAGTATGAGCCGATCAGCCGCCGCCGCGACGGGGAGAGCGTCCTGGTCGCTAGCGAATCGTGTCCGACCAGTGCCGCGGCCATGTGGAAATGCTCGTCGAACACCGTTTCGAGCGCGCGGTGGCGATGTTGAAAGGAGGCCAGCACGTCGGTGAGGACGCGTTCGACCTCGTCGTCGCTCAGGCTCAGCACACGGGTCAAGACGTTGTGCACGCGGTCGGCGCCGCCGGGAAAGAAGGGACGCGTGATCAGCACCCGGCTGTCCGCCCCGAACCGGACCGGCAGTCGCTCGATGACGAGGGGCGGGCGCGCCGGCGGTGCTATGGCAGTGTCCATGTCCACGTTAGCGTCAAATCGAGTCGGACGATCTCGCTCATACTCGTTCGAATCACTGATTTTTCGTACCAGCGCGCGACCAAGCGGTCAATAAGCATGAGCCGCTGGGACGAACAAGTGCCGGCAGGATGCTGAATGACCTTAGCCGGAGGCTAAGAGCCTCCCCAGTGGGACAGACATTCCTGTCTGTCACCCAGCCGCCTCCCCAGTAGGACAGACATTCCTGTCTGTCACCCACATTCTCTGGCGCGCAGCCGCGATCGGTCATCTGCCAGACGCCGCGGCCACGACTGTCAATTGACGCTTTTGGCCGGTGGTGATAGGTGAAGACCTGCGACCGCTTTGGCTGGCGACGGGTGGCGGTGCAGCTCGATGAGTATTGGCTGGCTACCCGTTCTTAGTGCGTAGACAAGTGAGTTGCCGGCCACCGTGGCTCGGTTCCTCGATCGCCCGCGGCCTGCCGGGAAATAGGGGGCGGTGATAGGAGGGGGGAGAAAATGACCTTAGCCGGAGTCTAACAGACTCCGGAACCGCGCGCTGATGGAACGCCTGTTGCCCGTGCCGCGTCCTGTCAAATGACGCTTGTAGCTCGTGGGTGGTGGAGGGCATGTACCCGCTTCAGCACGGCCAAGATGGCCATGCCACACTTTCCACGCATGCTACCCGCCGTGGTGGTGAGAATCGTTGATCGAAGCCCAGGCGCCGTCGAGCGTCCAGGGGATCTCCTCGATCGACAGTGAAGCGTGCTTCCCACACGTGTACAGTCCAGGTGCGACACGGCCTATTACATGGCACAAAGCTCCTCCAACTCGCGATGTTTATGAACCCTTGCCCAAAACTCCGGAAGCACTCCTTCAACGTCCGCAACCTTGACTCGACAACCTAATTCCTTCAAACGCCTTGCCGTCTCTACGTTCCCGTTCAGCACCGCCACATAAAATGGAGTCCTCCTCAAGTCGGTCTGCGCCTCAATGTTAGCTCCCTGCTCGACGAGAAGGTCAACCATAGCAGTTAAACCATGTTGCGCGGCCCAATGTATAGGCTGTACGGCCTCATCGTCAGGGACAACCACTGATACACCTAAGCCAATCAGTGCGCGCAGCGCATCTATGTGCCCATAGGACGCAGCTATATTTGCGGCGTTCTCATGCGTTGCTGCTACGCCATGTACATCCGACTTCCCACGCCCCACAAGTTGGCATATTTCCGCCGACCCGTTCGCTGCCGCCCAGTGAATAGGCAAGTACCCTTTGTCGCTCTCAGGGCCACATAGATCGCCTCGATGCTCAATCAGCGCCTTTGCGCAACAATACCTGCCGTACCGAATTGCATTGCTAAGCGGGGACAATCCATCGCTGTCGAGCGCGCAGGGGTTGGAACCTTGACCAAGCAACCACTCTACTACGCTGGCCTGATCATGCACAACGGCGCACTGCAAGAGGCTATTGCCATTGGAATCACGCGCATCGATAGAAATACCTTGTGCCAGAAGACACGACACCTTTGCTATATCTCCCAGTATCGCTGCGTCTACTGCTTCACTTGATAGCATAAATCACGGCAGGCGGGGGGACATTCTACTTTTTCGGCGGACGGGCGCGGGGATGCAGGGTGTATTCTAACCCAACGGCCGTGCGGCACACTTCGTCCAGGGCCAAATCCATCCCGCGGCATCGTGGCGCCGGCCACTGCCTGGGTTCAGGAAAAATCTTCCGCCGGGCAGGGAATAATTGTATACAATGGCGCATCTAACCGATAGGCCCGCTGCGCGCGGCCGCCGGCCGGCAATTGCTGGCTGGGTGATCTTTGGCAATTTGGAAATACGGTCCACGGTGGCCAGGCGACCCCTGACCACAGGGGCTGTGAGTCTCGGCAGGCGACTCAGGCCGACTCATCTCCGCAGTGAGTAGCACCGGGCGACTCATCGCAAGGCGTTATGGTACAACTGTTTACATAGCGCGAGTCGGCCGCCAACCACCTCGCCAAACCGACTCAAAAACCGACTCAGTCCAGAGGTCAAAGGTCAGAAAGTGGGAGACCGACAGAGCACCGGTATCGTTCCGCCGGTACAAGTCAAAATGATTTCGAGTCCCCCTGCCGACTTTTGCATTTGCACTAGTCATTTTGCATATACCCCGCTTCAGCCCTGACTCCTGGCTCCTGGCCCCTTCCCTTCGCCCCCCCCGAATTGGGCGCTGCTTTCAGACGAACTGCCTGGCGCGAGTTAAGGCGAGGAGGTATGCCCCGACGCGACTACAAGCACAGTATAGACAAGTGTTTAGATTCCAGCGGCCGGCATCCGCTGCGACGTAAGTGTTAAAATGGATTCCCCCCTCGCGGCCGGTGGCACTGTCTGTGTGCCACTCGGCGGGCTGCCCGCCAGTGGGAACTGCGAACCAAGCGTCCATCACCCAAGAGCCGCAAGCGGCATTGTGACAGGACCAGGCCCCAGCAACAACTGTTTTTCCGGAGGTCCTGCTATGGGCTATATGGGCTATGGAATATTTGTCTACCCAAGCGTATCATGAATAGTGGACAACCGTGCGCACTGCCGGCCGGCCCTGGAAAGCTGCGGCAGGTCGGCAATCGGCGCAAGGTTGTCCCCCGGCCGGACGAGTGCCGCCGCGATGGTCTTTAACAACCTGGTGTGTGGTGAGTGGTTTTGGTGGCCGAGCGTGGGGGGATGTCGCCCTGCCTGCCCCCCCCGAATTGGGCGCTGCCTTCAGACGAACTGTCTGGAGCGAGTTACGGCGAGGAGGCATCGCCCGATACGGCTCCAAGCACTTAATGGACAAGTGTTTAGATTCCAGCGGCCGGCGGCCGCCGCGACGTAAGTGTCAAAAGGGATACCCCCCTCGCGCTGTTGCCTTCGGACGGAGGTCAGCGGCAGGGGTACAAAGAGTGCGAATCGATCGAAACAGGGAGGAGAAAGATGAAGAGAAGGATTAAGAGTAAGAAGATGAGTAAGAGTCGGAGTAAGAGAAAGAGCAGGATCCGGCAGGATTCAGTCTCGTTCTCTTGGTCTTGCTCTTAATCCTACTCCTCTTCCTAATCTTTCTCCTACTCCTTCTCTTTCTCGTCTTTTGACTGCGTTGATTGATACGCACCTCTCAGGGGTCAGGGGTCAGCGACTCAGGCCGACTCATCTGGGCGGTGAGTAGGGGCGGGCGACTCACCGGAAAGCGTTGTGGTACAAACGTTTACGCTCCGTGAGTCGGCTGCCAGCCGCTTCGCCAAAGCGACTCAAAAACCGACTCAGCGGATAGGTGGGCAGAATCGCGGCACTGCGGGAGGGGGCGATAAGGATGAAGCGGATGCTGCGGGCGACCGTAGGGGTGGACGCTTGCTAGGACAGGTTAGGAAACCTGTCCTACGGGATGCTACCGCCCGGTCAGCAGCCGGTCGCCGAGCATGTTGTCCAGCTCGTCGATGGCGTAGATCTTCCGCCGCGTCTCTTCGACCGGGTACTCGATGCGGCGGAAGGTGACCTGCT
>DASRJP010000067.1:0-3489 GCA_035649415.1 Pirellulaceae bacterium
CTGATCGTCCCGTTCAGCCAAAAAACAGCGGAAAGAATTCACCAGCGGTCTCCTTTTAGCCCTGGGCGGCGGCACTGAGCGGCAAATGTGTCCAGGCAACTGGCGGCGCGGCATCCGAAACGTTGGCGTTCTGCCGCGTCGCCTGTAGGTGTAATAACAGCAAGGATTTGCGATGACTGCCTTGACGAGCTTATCTTGCCGGAGTTGGTCCCCCGGCGGCTCGACTGGCCCTCGCGAGGCCCGCCGTTTAGCCTTACACTAGCGGGCCACTTGAGGCACAAGAGCTACGAGACATTTTTAAGGACCAGTTGCGGGAGCGCGAATATGGGAGCCAACGTCGTCGAATTCACGGATGTCAATTTTCAAGTCGAAGTTCTGAACGCGACAGGACCGGTGCTCGTCGATTTTTGGGCCCCGTGGTGCGGGCCGTGCCGCCGTATCGCTCCGATGATCGACGAGTTAGCCGCCGAATATCAGGGGGCAGCAAAGGTGGGCAAGGTCAACGTGGACGAGCACACTCAGTACGCGCAGCAGTACGACGTGATGAATATCCCCACCGTCATTGTCTTCAAAGGCGGACAGCCCGTGCAGCGCTGGACCGGCATTCCGGCCAAGAGCCAGGTACAGGCCGCGCTCGACGCGGCGAAGTAGGCGGACTCGATAGAGTTCGGTGTGCTCCGAAGTCTCACGACTTCGACTACAAGCTAGCAACAGGGCCGCGGAGCCGTCCGCGGCCGTTCTCTTGCGCGCGATTGCCCTTGGCGGCAGATAGCCCGCTTTGTTACTCTCTCGCCGCGCCGGTTCCGGGCTGCCGACACGCGGAGTGTGTCGTGGCGCGGGTTGCCAGGCGGTTTTCCCTAGGGAGCTCTTTCATGCCTCGCGCTTTGTCCGCCGCTGCGTCGCTGCTGGTGATTGCCGCCGTCTGCCTGCCACTTTCGGCCGCTCCTCCATGGGCCAGGCTCGTTCCCTTCCGCAAGGTGGAGGCCGATCCGAATCAGTCCTACGAGTTGAGCGAATCCCACGGTCCGTGGATGATCATGTGCGCCAGCTTTGCGGGCCCGAATGCCGAAAAGCAGGCGCACGAGCTGGCGCTAGAGCTGCGGGCGGAGCACAAGCTCGAGGCCTACGTGTTCAAGCACCATTTCGATTTCACCTCGCCCGAGCGCGGGCTGGGCTTCGACAAGTACGGCGCTCCCAAGCGGATGCGACCGATCAACGGCGCAAAGTTCGACGAGTACGCCGTGCTGGTGGGAAATTTCCATTCGGTCGATCAACCCGACCTGGAAAAGACCCGCGACTTGATCAAAGTCCTGCGGCCGGCGGCACTCGATCTGTCGCGCGGCGCCGAGTTGAATCAGCGCTATGCCGGCTGGCGGGAGGCGGTCCGCCGCGTCAGCTCGCTGGCCAAGGGGAAGCAGAAGGGACCGATGGGGCACGCCTTCATCACCAAGAACCCGCTGCTGCCGGACGAATTCTTCGCCCCCAAGGGACTCGATCCCTTCGTGGTCGATCTGAACGAGGACCTCCCTTATAGCCTGCTGAAAAACCCTGGCACCTTCACAGTCAAAGTTGCTGCCTTCCGCGGCGCTGAGGAGCTGGCGCTTAACCAGCAGCAAGAGGCCACATTCGAAAACCTTCTCGGCAAGCCCCGCAAATCGAGCCGCACCAACCTGGCCAAAATCGACGAGGCGGCACTCAAGGCCTCGAAACTGACTAAAGCCCTGCGCGAGAAAGGCGTCGAAGCATACGAATTTCATGACCGCACGGAGAGCATCGTCTGCGTCGGGTCGTTCGACTCGGTCGGCACGCCGCGGCCGGACGGCAAGACGGAAATCAATCCGGCCATCCATCGCATCATGCAAGAATATGGACCGGAGCAAGTGCAGGATCCGCAGGGACGCACAGGGCAGTTTGCCCTGCGCCCCAAATCGCTTCAGGGGATCCCCTTCGACGCCCAGCCCATACCTGTGATGGTTCCCAAGCAGTCGCTGGCTGCCGCCTACACCGATCGTGAAGGTTAGTCGCCGGGCGGCCGGCTAGCGCAGGAACTCGTTTTCGATATAGCCGCTGGCCGACTCCCACTTGTCGGCGGCGGCGCTGAAGTCGGCTTCCATCCACTTGATGACCGTCTCCTTTGGGGCGGCGCGGGATGGCGTCTTGACCGCTGGGTTTACTGGGAACTGAGCGCTTTCCCCCTTGGCCAGTTGCTCTTCAACGGCGGGCGCCAGCAGAAAATCAACCAGTTTGCGGGCTTGGTCGAGGTGAGGCGCTCCTTTGGTGATCGCCAGCGTGTTGGGGATAAACAGCGTGCCGATCTGACCATCGCCCTGGTCGGGAAAGACGATCGCTACCGGACTGCCGTGGTCGCGCTCGATGATGGAATCGTCGGTATCGGTCAGGCCGAAGGCCAGCGCGCCCGAGCCGACGTCGAGCGCGACTTGCTTGTTGCCTGAAAGGATCTTTATGTCGTTCTCCTTGAGACGCTGGAAAAACGACTTCGCCTTTTCATCCCCCCAGTGAGCGAACAAAACCGCCGCGTGAGTGGCCGTTGTGCCGAACAGCGGCTTGGCCATGCCGATCTTCCCTTTCCATTTCGGGTCGGCCAGGTCCTCGATCGAACGAGGACGCTGATCTTCCGGCACGAGCTGCGTGTTGACGATCAGCACCCGGGCGCGGGCGGCAAGACCGTGCCAGGTGCCGCGGGGAGAGACGTAGGCGCTCGGGAAGTCGGCCGCAGCCTTCGAGCGGTACACTTCCAGCACGCCCGCCTTCTCCAGCCGCAGCGTATGGAGGATTTCGTTGTTCCAGAACACGTCGCAGCGGGGGCGATTCTTCTCGGCGAGAATGGCGCTGGCCAGGCCGACGGTCTTGGTGGACTCGACGTCGTACTTCGGACGCACGACGATGCCGCTCTCTCTTTCGAAGTCCTCCAGGATCGGCGCGGAAAATTCACGATCCAGGGCCGCATAGACGACGATCTCGTTTTCGCGGCCGCAGCCGGCACATAACAATGGCAGCGGGGACAAAACGGCGACGAGGTAAAATAGCCGGCTGCTCATGAACACACCCGTACGTTGGAAGGAAGTAAGATGATCGTAGCCGGTTTTTGTCCCGCGCAGGAAGCGGCCATGATCGCGACCGGCCGGCGCAACGATCCAGTTGCCAGGTAATTCATGAAGAAGCTGCCGAGCCTTCTGACTCTCGGAATCGGGTGCCTCTGTGCCTCGCTATTCGCTGCCGGCTGCGGCCGCGACGCGCCCACTCCGCCTTCCACCTCACACGCCGTCGCAGTCCAGAAGCCCAAGCCAACCCAAGCGAGCAAGAAAGAACCGCGATTTCCCGTCGCTAATTCCCAGCCCGCTCCGCTCGTCCAACCGCGCCCCGCTGATCCCCCCGCTGCTGCCGTTGCCCTGCCCGAAAAAACGCTCGAAGATCTCGTGAACCGCGCCAGCGCTGAGGAATTCAACCTGCCGCAAGTCGACGACGCCA
>DASRJP010000068.1:0-4247 GCA_035649415.1 Pirellulaceae bacterium
CTCGAGCCGACCTGCGTCGATGACCAGTCGGGCTACCGGTACTACGACTCGTCGAAGGTCGAAGCGGCCCGGGTGATCGCCTTCCTGCGGAGCCTGGAGTTCACCGTTGCGGAAATCCGCGAATTGCTCCGCTCCGGCGACGATCGCGACCTGCTGGCCGCCGTCGAAAAGCAGCGACAGGTGATCGACGAGAAAATCCGCCGCCTCAGGCACGTGGCCAAATCGCTCGATCAATTCCTGGCGGATCAAAAGGAGTCGAAAATGCTCGCGACAGCCACGAATTTCCAGTACGAAGAGAAAACACTTGAGCCGATGCTGATTGCCGCCGTGCGAATGCAGGCCGCCTACAAGGACTGCGGCCAGGGGTTTTCCAAGATTGGCAAGCAGTTCTGGAGTCAGATTTGCGGCCCGGCTCTCATGCTCATCTACGACCACGACTACAAGGAAATCGCCGATTACGAGACGGCCATGCCGATCAAGAAGGGAAAATCAGTCGCCGGCATAATCGTGCGCGAACTTCCGGGGGGCCGCTGTGTCTCGCTCCTCCACAAGGGCCCTTACGACCAACTCGGCCGGTCGTACGAGAAGATCCTGGCGTACGTCAAGGAGCAGGGATATTGCATCCAAACCCCCTGCCGCGAGGTTTATCTCAAAGGCCCCGGGATGATCTTCAAAGGGAATCCGAAGAATTATCTCACGGAGATTCAGATGCTGATCTCGTAGGATGGGCTTCCCAGCCCGTCGGTCCTTGTGAGACTGCTCCTGTCCCCCGATACTCAATCTCCGGCAAATGCAAAATGATCATTGGTCATATTGCATTTCCGACCTCCGACCTCTGACCTCCGGCCTGCCCATGTCCTGGATCGCCGACCGCACCCGAGCCTTTGACTCCAGCGGCATTCGCAAGGTCTTCGACCTGGCCGCCAAGATGAAGGCCCCGATCAACCTGTCGATCGGGCAGCCCGATTTTGACGTGCCCCAGCCGGTCAAGGACGCGTGCATCGACGCCATCCAGGCCGGCAAAAACAGCTACTCGGTCACACAGGGTCTGGCGCAGCTTCGCGAAAGGCTCCAGGAGAAGATCGACGCCCAGTATGGCCACAGCGACCGCAAGGTGTTCGTCTCCAGCGGCACCAGCGGCGGCCTGACGCTCACCTTGTGGTCGCTGGTCAATCCGGGCGACGAGGTGATCGTCTTCGATCCATACTTTGTCATGTACACGGCCCTGACGAAGCTCGTGGGCGGAGTGCCGGTGATCATCGACACGTATCCCGACTTCCGCATCGATTTGAGCAAAGTCGCTGCCGCCATCACGCCGCGGACGAAGCTGATCCTCCTCAACAGCCCCGGCAATCCGACGGGGGTCATCGCCAGCCGCCAGGAGATGCAAGGCCTGGCGCAGCTCGCCGCCAAACACAACATTGCGCTGCTTTCGGACGAGATTTACAGCTCCTTCTGCTACGACGCGCCGTTTGACTCACCCGCGAATTACAACGACCGGACGATCGTCATCGACGGCTTTTCCAAGAGCCACGGCATGACCGGCTGGCGGCTGGGATACGTGCACGGCCCGGCCGAAGTGATCGACACGATGATCAAGCTTCAGCAGTACACGTTCGTCTGCGCGCCGACGCCCGTGCAGTGGGCCGGTCTGACCGCGATGGACGTGGACACGTCGTCGTACATGGAGGCGTATCGCAAGAAGCGAGATCTTGTAGTCGAGGGCCTCTCGGACCTCTACGAGCTGACCCCGCCCGGAGGCGCGTTCTATGCCTTTCCCAAGGCCCCTCGCGGCACTGGCAGCGAGTTTGTGACCAAGGCGATCGAGAACAACCTGCTGATCATCCCCGGTAACATCTTCAGCCAGCGCGACACGCACTTCCGCATTTCGTATGCCGCGGCCGATGAGACGATCCAGCGCGGGATCGAGGTGCTGCGGAAGCTGGCCAAGTGATCGACGTAGAACGGATTTCAATCCGCTGCGGCGCAGTCGCACGTGTAGCAACGACGCTGAACGCAATGAATTCCGTTCTACGACGCAAAAATCTTGTCCATCCGCGCCGCCACGTCGGTCAGCCACTCGCGGTCCCCCCCTTGGATCTCGGCCGTTCCCCAGCCGACGTAGTCGATCAATTTCAGCTCGTACATCACTCGCGGCCAGTCCACGTCCCCCTTCAACAGCTTGACATTAAAGCCAGCGCCCAGATTGCCGTCCGGCTGCTTCTTGTAGTCCTTGATGTCCAACTTCTTGATCCGCTGGCCGAGAATCGGAATCCAGTCGTGCGGCGGCGAGTAGCGGACCGTGTTGCCGGTGTCGAAATGGGCGCCGACGACCTTTGACCCGCAGTCGTCGATGAACCGGGCCATTTCCTTGGGGTCCGTGAGGAAATCGTTCCACACGTTCTCAATCAGGATGCCAACGCCGAGCTCCTCGGCCAGCGGCACCGCTTTTTTGATTTCAGCCACGCTGCGGTCCCAGCACTGCTGGTAGGTGACGTCCTTGGTGACCTTGCCCGGGACGAGCAGCACGCTGGTGCCGCCGTAGCCCTTGCAGTCCTTGAGGGCCTGCTTGAGAGCTTCTAATCCCTTGGCTCGCACGTCGCCGCTGGCGTCGGACAGACACTCCTTCCAGTGGACCGAATCGACGACGCCAGGGACCATCAGCCCGGTTTCCCCTTTGCAGCGATTGACCTCCTCGGCGGTCGCCCCGCCGGGCGAATCCAGCTCGATCCCGTCGAAGCCCAGCTCCTTGAGAAGCTTGAATTTGTCCAGCAGCGTCCCTTCGACCTGGACCATGTAGTATTTGACAGCTTTCATGTAACCCTTCTGGCCGGGACTGCCGCCCGCCACGCGTGCGGCGGTCGCGGCAGCCAGGCCGAGCGCGGAGGCGGAGACGCACTGCATAAACGCGCGGCGCGAAAGCGATGTCATGGGATTTCTTCCGAATGGCGTGACGAGCAGGCGAACGCCTGAGCCGCTATCATAGGTTGCCGCCGAATGCCGCGGCAAGGCGAACTGTGGCAGTGCCAGTTTTTTGCGAGGGTGCCGACATGCGAGGATACAAGACCTGGATCATCATGGCGGCGTGCCTGGCCGCTGCCGGCTGCGACCTAAAGCCCACGGGAACCGCCCCGCCGCCGACGGTCGTGGCGGTTCCGGTGCAGAGCGAAAACAAACCGGCAGACTCTGCGGCAGCCGAGGCCGCGGCAGGCGCTCCCGCCGCCGCGGCCCCGCAGGTTCTGTCCGCGGAGGAGCTGGCCGACGGCTGGATCGCCCTGTTTGACGGCAAGACGCTATTCGGCTGGCAGCCGCACAGCAAGGCGGACTGGAAGGTCGAAGACGGGGCGATCGTCGTCACCGGCGGCGAGAAAGGGCTGCTCTGCACGAGCGTGCAATTCTCCGACTCTGTGCTCAAGGCGGATTTCAAGGCCGACAAGCGGACCAACAGCGGCATTTTCCTGCGGACGGCGCCCGTCGTGGGCAAGGACGACATCACCACCAAATGCTACGAGCTGAATATCGCCCCCAGCGACAACCCGTTTCCCACGGCCAGCCTCGTCGGCCGCCAGAAGGCCAAGGAAGTCCCCGAGAGCGAAAATTGGCAGTCGTTCGAAGTCACCGTGGACGGCCCGAACGTGACCGTGAAGCTCAACGGCGATGAAATACTGGCTTACGAAGATCCCAAGCCGATCGGCCGCGGGCATATCGGCCTGCAGCTCAATGAAGGGCGCGTCGCCTTCAAGAACATCAAGCTGAGGCCGCTGCACCTGGAAAGCATGTTCGACGGCAAATCGCTGGCCGGCTGGAAATCGCCGCCCCAGAGCAAAAGCAAATTCACGGTGACGCCCGCGGGAGAACTCAACGTCAAAAACGGCAGCGGCTGCCTGGAAACGGAAAAATCGTACGGCGACTTCGTCATGCAGCTGGAGTGCATCAGCAATAAGCCGGAGCTCAACAGCGGCATTTTCTTTCGCAGCATTCCCGGCCAGCTCATGAACGGTTACGAGAGCCAAATTCACAACGGCTTCAAAAACGGCGACCGCACGCAGCCCAAGGACGCCGGCACCGGCGCCATTTTCCGCCGCACTAGTGCGCGGCTCGTCGTGCCCGACGATGGCAAATGGTTTCAAAAGACCATCATTGCCGACGGGCCGCAGATGGCCGTGTGGGTCAACGGCTACCAGGTGACGGACTGGAAGGACGAGCGCAAGGAGAACGAAAATCCGCGAAACGGACTGCGGCTGGAG
>DASRJP010000069.1:0-11414 GCA_035649415.1 Pirellulaceae bacterium
AAGTTCAGCGACACGTTCGCCATCACCACGCACTGCTGGGCCTCGCACGGCGGTGCGTCCGCGGCACACTTGAGCGTCAGGTGGCCGGTGGAATCGGCGCCAGCGAGCAGCGATTTGACATCCTTGTCGTCGAGCGTGACCCCCTTGGGGAGCGAGTTGCCAAAGACGTTGCCCAAATGTTGAAAGAGCATGTCGAGGGTGACGTTCTTGTCGAAGCCGGGGCTGCGGTCGATGGTAATGGCGATTTTCTTCGTTTCGCCGGCCTTCAGCGTGATGTCGTAGTCGGAAAGATCGACGCGGCGGACGTCGCCGTAGCCGGTGACCGCGACGGCGTGCGTATTCACCTGCCAGTGGCCGCGACCGCCGCCGGGGAAATAGACCTCCTGGCAGGGGACATTCGTGGCAGACAAGGACAACGCCTGGCCGTCGGGCGTGGGGTGTGACGCGGTGCCGGTGATGACCACGTTGGAAACGTTTGGCGGCGCATCGTGGTCGGATGCGAGCACGATGCAGCCGTCCTGGCCGTCGGCCCGGATTTTGCCGCAGCTTGCCGTCACGCCCTGCGGCAGACCGTCGATCGCAAGCTGCACTTCGCCGGCAAAGCCGTTTTTCCGCTCGCAGCGGACGAAGATGACGCCGCTGCCGCCGGGAGAAAGCTGCGTCTTGTCGCTGTCGCTGTAAAGTTCGAAATAGGGCTGGCTGCGTTCGATCTTGAGCAGGTAAGGGAACTGTGCCCCGCCGCGGAGATGGACGTCGCGGACCTCGACGATGAATTTGCCGTCGGCAGGCGGGGCCCAGAATTCCTGCCACGAGTCGGCGTGGTTGCGTTTGCCTTGCCGCAAGTCGTCGTTGACGGCAAGCTGCTGCCCCTTTTCGTCCAGGATGCGAAGGTACGAATCGACCGATGACTGCACGCGGCGGGCGACGATCTCGAAGGACCACCGCTCTCCTTTCTTGGCCTCGAAGGCGTAGCAATCGACGTCGGCCTCGGTTTCCAGGCGGCCGTTGACTCCCGTGGGCACGGTCACCGCCTGCGCCTTGTCCGGCGTGTTGTTCTCCTGGCTCGTTTCGTTCATCAGCGGCAGGTCGGTGACGACCAGCGGCACTGGCGCGGTAATCTCGGAGCCAATGGACAGCGGAAGGAAGTGGATTCCCGGCGCAAGTTCAGCCGCCGGCGACACGGTAGCGGCGGGTGGGGAAGGCAATTGAAAGCCGACCAGTTCCAGGGAGCTTGCCTGTCCGCGGACAACGGCGAGAGGGAAAGTGGTTTCGATCATCGGACGCGAGCTGGCCTCAATGACGTATTCCCAGTACTGGTTCCCCTCGTAGCGGACGTCGCGGATTTCGACCAAATAGTCGCCGGCCGCCTCGAACTTATGAGCGATCACCGGGTCCGCAAAGAAGAAGTTGTCGCTGGTGGCAAGGACGGCGCCGGTCGGGCTGCGGAGGGTGAGGATTGGATCAACGTGGTTCTGAAGGTCGTGGATCGAATCTTCCAGACGCGCGGCACGGACTTGGAAGGCAAACGATTGGCCGGCCTCGGCGTGGAACTTCCAGTAATCGACGTCTTCGGCCTTTTCGACGCAGCCGCAGAGGGACGCTGGCAGGGACACTTGCTGGGCGTCCTCCGGCTTGTCGTTTTTCGCAGCCTCAGCGATGACCGGGTCGCGGACGACGACCAGCTGCCCGACCGTGCTCACGCCTTGCGGCGTGGCGATCCGAATATCGCGGACGCCGGGGAGCGCGTCGGCCGCCGCCGTGAAGCGGACCTTTATCTGCGTCAGCTCGGGCTTCTTCTGCGCGTCCTCAGGTTTGGCCGGCGGCGGCAGCACTTCGCCCGTGACGCCGTTGCCCGTGACTAGCACCTGGTAGGCCCCGTGCAATGTGTACCGCGAATTGACGGTGCATTCGCCGCTCGTTCCGACCTGAATGGCGACCGGCCTTGCGCTCATGAGCATGGGGTAGGCCGTTTGAGCGGACGCACTGACTGGCAGGCCAAGAATTCCGGTTGCCAGAAGCAGCCAGCAGCCCTTTTCGAAATCCCTCATGGCAAATCCCTACCTCACAAACAAAAACTGCTTGCTGTTCACCAGCGCCCACAGCAAATCCTGGTAACACTCGGCGGCACTGGGGCTTTCGTCCAAAAACACCACGCTTTCAGCCAGTTCTTCGGCACTCGGCGGCCGGCAGAGCGTCAGCAAATACAAGTGCCGCACGATCTCCTCGTGCGACTTGCCCTCCTTGAGGAGTTTGGCGACCGTACCGTTACCGTCGGCAATTTTGCCGGCCAGGATGTCGCCATTGAGCGTGTGCAGCGCCTGCGACAGGTTCTCGTCGGGCGAGCGCTCGCACTCGCAGACGCTGGCCCGCCGCGGCTTGGCAAACGTATTCAGAAAATAGTCGGGGTACTCTGCGTCGGGCAGCTCGATCGCCCGCGTCCCCAGCGGCATGCTCTTGTACTTCGTTTGCGTGCCGGTCACCCGGTCGATGGCGTCGAGCAGCGGCTCCGCTTTCAGGCGCTTGACGTAGTAATGGCTGTAAAACTTCTCGTCGCTGGCATTAGCCGCAGTTGGCTGCGAATCGAGCTGATACAGCCGGCTGTTCATGATCGTCCGCATAAGCTGCTTGACGTTGAACTTGCTTTCGACGAAATGCTTCACCAGGGCGGCCATTAGTGCCGGGTTCGTCGGGGGATTGGTCGAGCGCAAATCATCGATCGGCTCGACTAGTCCGCGGCCCAGCAGATAGCCGACGTAGCGGTTGACGATGTTCCTGGCAAAAAATGGGTTGTCCGGCGCGGTCATCCAGGCGGCCAGCGGTATCCGGCGATCCAGCTCGTTCGTGGCCGCCGCTCCTTCCAGTGGCTTGGGCTCCATCCGCTTGCCGGTCCGGGGATGATTGACCTCGCCGCTATCGCGAACCATCACCACCTGCTCGCGGCCAAACAGGCCGAATTCCTGGCTGTTCTTGTTGCCGACGCGGGCAAAGAATGCCGCCAGCGAGTAGTAGTCATCCTGGCTGTACTTCTCAAACGGATGGTGATGGCACTTGGCGCATTCCAGGCGAATGCCGAGCAGCGTTTGCGAGACTGCCTCGGTAATCTCCGGCGGTCCGTTATTGACGCGGTAGAAGTTCGCCGGGCCGGTCGTGTAGATCGAACCTTTGGCGGTGATCAGCTCGCGCACGAACTGGTCGAGCGGCTTATTGCCGCGGAACGAATCCTTGATCCAGTTGTGCAGAGCCCACATTCCCTGGTCCCCCAGCTCGCGGCTGGAGTTCCGCAAGAGGTCCGACCACTTGAGCGACCAGTGGGCCGCGTACCATTCGTTGTAAATGTCCTGGGCGGGGTCACCGGTCAGGCCGAGCAGCCGGTCGATCAATTTGACGCGCTTCTGCGGATCGGTGGACGCCAGAAAGGCTTGCGTCTCTTCCGGCGTTGGCAGCGTGCCGATGGAATCGAGAAATGCGCGGCGGATAAACGTCGCATCGTCAGCCAGCGGCGACGCCTCGATGCCCAACTCGCGGAACTTGGCTGCCGCCAACTCGTCCAGGAAATTGTTGTTCTGCCAGCCCGTCAACTCCACTTTCTCGGCATGTGGCACGACGAACAGCGAAATGTCCGCCTGACCTTCGTAGCGGATCATCACGGCCGCCTGCCCCTTGCCGACCGTTTTCACCATGCCATCCGCGGCGACCGAGAGCACGCCGTCATCCATCGAATCGAAGCGCGCAAGGGGCGTCACGTCGCGCTTCCGCCCATCGCCGTATTCAGCCTCGACTCGAATTTGCTGTGTCAGACCGACCTGTCGCAGGCGTTCCTTGGGAAACACGTGTAACTTCGTCACGATCGGATCGGTCTCTTTCGGCGCAGGCGCGCCGCCGCGAATCCAAGACAGGATCGTCTGGTATTCGACCGAATCCTTCACCAGCCGCCGGCCACCGCCGTGCGGCATACCCATCGTCGGCTTGAGCAGCACCAGGCTTTTTTCGGGCTGCACGAAATCGATCCGCCGTTGGATCGAATCTCGGACCATCGCCCGCTGGTCGTTCGCCGGCTCCGAAGCAAATACCGACAGCTTGAATCCCCCTTTGCCGTGCTGCGACGCGTGGCAGGCCGCCATGGCGCAGCCGGCCTTGGTCAGGATCGGCGTGATGTGCTCGCTGAAGCTCACGACCGGCCTGTCGGTGATGCCGCTGACAGTCACCGGCACTTCGCGGCTGTTCTGCCCGACGGTCACAGTCACCTTCGCTTGCCCGTCCTTTACAGCCAGCAACAAGCCGCGCTCGTTGACGGTGACGATGCTGGGGTCCGAGGAGACGTAACTGGCCTCCGCTGTCAGATCAGCGCTGCGGTCGTTGATCTGATCGGCCGCCGCTGCCTGCACTACCACGAGCTGCGCTCGCGCGAAATTCCCCTCCAGCTTGACTTCCGCGGGCACGACGACGATGGATTCCTGCGCTGTGGCAATGCCGCCACTAGCCAATGCAAGCACAGCCGCTGCGACGAGGCCAAACCTCATGGCGGACTTCTCCTAGCGGGCGGGATTCGATCCGGCGGGTGGGCGAGTCACGATCCGTGCGGCTCCTCCCGGGCGGGAGGGCTCACCCAACGATCAAGTATTACCGATATGTTCTGGTAATGCCAGCCAAAGCACGGCAAAATAGGTGTGCCGTCCTGCGGCAAACGGTTCGGTTCCCATGGCGGCTGGACCCACTTTCCAAGAGCGCGTTATTTCATGCTGACCATTGCTGGCAGACGACAGCACTTCTGCGACCGCATTGGCCGTCGCGATTTTCTCCGCGCAGGTGCGCTCGGCATCGGCGGATTGACGCTTGCCGATCTCCTTCGGCAACAAGCCGGCGCGGAAAGCAGCGGCCGGAAGAAGTCGGTCATTTACATCGTCCTCGGTGGCGGTCCATCGCACATCGACATGTGGGACCTCAAGCCCGAGGCTCCCATTGAATACCGCGGCCCCTTCCATCCCCTCTCTACCAAATTGCCGGGCGTGCAGATTTGCGAGCATATGCCGCTGCAAGCGGAGATGATGGATCGCATCGCGCTGATTCGCGGCATTCGCTCGGTCGAGAACGACCACTTCCTGAGCGAGGTTTACACGGGGCTGCCTCGCACCGCTGGCAAGCGGCCGGCGTTTGGCTCCGTGGCGAGCAAAGTAGCAGGCACACTCTGTGTGCCGTCGCCGGGCAACGGCACACGGAGTGTGCCTACTACAGCCCTTCCGCCGTACGTCAGCCTGGATGAAGTGACCACCGACCAATTCGAATTCGAGCTGCCGCAGTACGCCGGCGCCGGCAACGCCCCGTTCCGTCCGTTTGCTGAATCGATCGGCGATCTGACGCCGGTCAAGGACCTCGATCAGCTTCAGAATCGCAAGGCCCTGCTGAGGGCCTTCGACAATCTTCACCGCGGACTTAAGCAACAAGATCGTTTTGCCGGCCTGGATCGCTTCCAGTCGCAGGCGCTGGAAATGATCACGTCGCCGCAGGTACGTGACGCCTTCGATCTCACTAAGGAGTCGGAAGAGACGCTCCAGCGCTACGGCCACAAAGCAGGCAAGTACCCTCACCAGACGGTAAAGACAATTCTTTACGACTGGGACGCGCGGCCGTTCGTGCTGGCGCGGCGACTGGTTGAGGCGGGAGTTCGCGTGGTCACGCTGCGGGTCGGTTCGTGGGACCACCACAGCGGCCCGGAGGCGGATATTTTCTTCGCCCTCAAGTGCCTCATGCCTGTGCTCGATCAGAGCATCGCCGCGCTGGCAAGCGATCTGACGGATCGCGGCCTGGCCGACGATGTGCTCGTTGTGGTGCTGGGGGAGTTTGGTCGCACGCCGAAGATCACGCCGCTGGGGCCCGGCCGCGAGCATTGGGCCGATGCGGGCTGTGCTCTCTTCCTGGGCGGCGGGCTTAAGATGGGCCAGGTCATCGGCGAAACCGATTCCCGGGCCGAGCGTGCCAAGAGCGGCTCGATTACCTTTCAGAACCTGATTGCCACGATCTATCACGTGCTGGGCATCGATCCGCACGCCACGATTCCCGATTTCAACGGCCGGCCGCAGTATCTGCTGGAAGATCCGACTCCCGTGCGCGAACTGATGGGCTAACTGACATATCGGTATGGATCCGTCATTCTGGGAGGTCGATCTCGGCCATGGACTGGGTCCGCTCGTGCTGGGAACGGAGCGCGACACGGTCATCGTGCGGCTGGAGGAAGCGAAGATCAATGTCGAACCGGACGACGACGATCCCGCGTGGCTCTATGTGCCGGAAATGGAAGCCGAGCTGACCTTCAGCCGGGACGAACCGCGGCGTCTTGTGCAAATCGTCGTGGAAGACGAGCGGCTCCATTTCGGCACGCTGCCCGTGCTGGGCAAGCGGGTGCACGAAATCGTCGAGCTGCTGAATGTCCCCGAAGCGGAAACACTGTGGCGGCCTGGCGAAGATCCGGCCTTGAGCTTGCCTGATCGCGACGAGCAGCCACCCGAGCCGGCCAGCGATGAGGAATTGCTCGACGCCGGTACGCTGTGGATCACCACCCTCGGCCTGGGTCTTGGTTTGTGGCACGGCGAGATCATTGCCGTCTACCTCCGCCAGCCACACAATTCGCCGCGCCGCGGCATTGGCCAATTTCTGCCGCGGCATGCGGAGCTGTCCCGCAGTCCCGATCTTCGGCAGCGACTGACAAAGCCAGTCTTGCGCGCCGCGGGGCCGCCCAACTGGTTCGGGCGGCTGGCCGGCCTGGCGTTCGTCGCGGCCGTGGCGATCCTGATTTGGCGAGCTGTAGCGTATCAGCAGCAGTGGAATTCCGCGCCGCGGGTGGAAGGGCAGATCGTCGCGGTCAAGCCGCCGCCCCCCGACCCGTTTCCGACGGAGTTCACGGTTGCCTATCAGGATCAGACGGGCCAACCGCACCAGATCGTTTTTGACCTGCCCAATGTCAATGATGCACGCCATATCGGCGACAAAGTCGATCTATGCTATTTGCGCGATGATCCCAGGCAGGCGATGGGCTTCGCCGCCTCGCGCGACGCGGCCATCGAAAAGTTTCTCCCCTGGGGAATCGGCATTATCGTCGCGTTCATCGCGGTGCTATTCGTGTCGGCGATCTGGGACTTGGTGAAACGGAAGCGATGAAGCGGCCGGCAATTGCCACGAGCTAAGTTCCGTTCAACTGGAGTTTTTCTTGCGAACAGCCGCAGATTGCCAGACAGACTTCTTAAGAAAGGGATAGCAAACCGTGATTGAAAAACGGTGCTCTGGATCAACAACAGTTGCTTGCCCGGCCGATTTCTGTTAAATAAACAGAAGTGGATGGAAGCGCTCGGCGCGGGTCTCCCGACCCCGCCGAGGCTGGGTCTCCGGACGAGCGATGTCGGGAGACCTGCGGTCAAAGAGGGGGCGGGGTCAGGAGACCCGCGCCCAACCAGGGGTCAGGAGGCCTGCGCCCAACCACTGCCCATCCCCCCGCCTGAATCGTCCCACCTTTGGAGGCCCCGCCATGCTTAACCTCCTTTCTGGCACGACGCGCGACTGCGAGCGCGTCACAAGGCGCAGTTTTCTCCAGGTTGGCACGCTCGCCGGCATTGGTTTGTCGCTGCCGCTCGCCCTGGCTGCGAAGCGGCAGGCTCTGGCGGCCGGCAAGTCCACCAGCGATGTCAATTGCATCTTGATCTGGGCCCAAGGTGGCACGAGCCATCACGACACGTTCGATCCCAAGCCCAACGCGCCCGTTTCGGTCAAAGGCGAGTTCAGCGTCATCGACACAGCGATTCCCGGCGTCAATTTTACCGAGGTCTGTCCGACGTTCGCCAAGGAAGCCAATCGGTTTGCCGTTCTCCGCGGCTGGAACCCGCAGAACGGCAGTCACGGCACGGCCGACCAGTACGTGATGTCGGGCCGCAAGTTCAATCAGGCGATTCATTATCCTTGCTACGGGTCGGTGGTCAGCTTCCATCACGGCTTCAAGTCGGCAATGCCGCCGTTCATCCAACTCGGCACCAGCGTCGATCATCGCTTCGGCGGCGGCATGGCAGGCGTGCTCGGCCTGGCTAACAATCCATTCGAGATCACCAGCGACCCGAATGCCGACAAATTCACGGTTCGTGATATTTCGCCTCCTAGCGGCATCACGGCCGAGCGAATCGACCGCCGCAAGCGGATGCTTTCGCGCGTCGATGAGCTACAGCGGCGAATCGACCTACAGCCGGCCGCCTACGAAGCGCTCGACGAAAGCTACAAGACGGCGCTGAACATGATCACCGCCCCTGAAACGAAGGGCGCCTTTGAGCTGGAAAAGGAGCCCAAGGAGCTGCGGGAATCGTACGGCCGCAACCGCCTGGGGCAGGGTCTGCTCCTGGCGCGGCGACTCATCGAAGCGGGCGTGCGATTCGTCACGGTGACCGACGGCGGCTGGGACACGCATGCCGACAACTTCAAGTCACTGAAGAATTCGCGAATGCCGCCGATCGACAAGGGTTTGCCGCAACTGCTCATCGACCTGGAGCAGCGGGGGCTGCTCGCAAACACGCTCGTCATGTGGCTGACCGATTTTGGCCGCACGCCGAAGATCAATTCAGCCAGCGGCCGCGACCACTGGGCTTCCACCGGCTTTGCGCTCTTCGCCGGCGCGGGAATTCCCGGCGGGCACATCCTTGGCGCGACGGACGATGAAGGTGGTTTCGTCACCAAGGACGAGTATCATTCCGAGAACATCGCCGCTACGGTGTACCACAAGCTGGGCATTCCGCTGGACCTGATCGCCTACTCGCAGGATGGTCGCCCGATCCAGCTGATCGAGGGGGAGCCGATCAAGGAGTGGGTGTAAATCCTGCTCTTCGCCGGAGGCTAACAGCCTCCGGAGATCGTTCGGCCAATCGTGAGCGACTGGGACCGCCACGCCGCATTCCGGAGGACGTTGTCCTCCGGCTAAGAAAATTCTCACGGCAGCCGCTCGATCACATCCTCGTGCTTGAACCGCACTTTCGGCATGGCGGCATACTTGTCGTCCGCCGCGCGGTAGCCGGCGACGCAGACGACCACCGTCGCATAGCCTTTGGCCGGCAAGCCCAATAGCTCGTCGTATTTCGCCGCCTCGATCCCTTCCATCGGGCAGGTGTCAATGCCCAGCACTGCGGCACTGGTCATGAAGTTGCCCAGGGCGATATAGTCTTGCAGCGACGCCCATTGATTGACGTCAAATTTCTCGGGCGGGGGCGAGAAACTGCTCATCAGCATCTTGCGGAATCCGGCCAGCTTTTCCACCGGCGTTCCCTGGACCTCCGTCACGCGGGCCAGGTAGCGGTCGATGTCCGCCGCCGCGAGGTCTTTCTTGATGGCAAAGACGACGACGTGCGAGCAGTCCGCCAATTGCCGCTGGTTCCAGGAGATGGGGACCAGCTTGTCCTTCAGGGCCTGGTCGCTGATGACGAAGAATTTCCAGGGCTGGAGGCCCCAGGACGAGGGCGTGAGCACCAGGGCCTCTTCGAGCGCTTGCCACTGGTCGGCGGGGATTTTTCGCGCGGGGTCGAATTTCTTAACGGCGTAGCGCCAGCGGAGCTGGGCGATCAGGGACTGGGGCTTCATCGAAGTCATGGAAAGCTAACGTCGTCACGCGAGGATTTCTCGGATCACATGCCCGTGCACGTCCGTCAGCCGCATGTCGCGGCCGGAGAAGCGAAAGGTGACGCGGGTGTGGTCGAGACCAAGCAGGTGCAGCATCGTCGCGTGCAGGTCGTAGATTTCTGCCTTGTTCTCGACGACCTTGTAACCGTATTCGTCGGTCTGGCCATAGATCGTCCCTCCTTTGACGCCGCCGCCGGCCAGCCACAGCGAGAAACCAAACGGGTTGTGGTCGCGGCCGTCGGACCCTTGCGCGAACGGCGTGCGGCCGAACTCGCCAGACCAGACGACGAGCGTCTCATTGAGCAGGCCCCGCTGCTTCAGATCAGCGAGCAGGCCCGCGATCGGCTGGTCGACGGCCCGGGCATTGTCCTCGTGCCCCTTGGCCAGTCCGCTGTGCTGGTCCCAGCGGTCGTGGCCGACGCTCGGGCAGGTCAACTCGATGAACCGCACGCCGCGCTCGACCAGCCGCCGCGCGAGCAAACACTGCCGGCCGAAGGATGCTGTCTGAGCGTACGACGCATCGAGGCCATACAGCCGCTGCGTCGCTTCGGTTTCGTCTTTGAGGTCCGTGAGTTCCGGCACAACCGCTTGCATCCGATACGCCAGCTCGTAGTTGGCGATTGCCGATTCGATGGCGTCGTTTTTGCCGGCCAGCGCCAGCCGCTGCTCGTCGAGCTGCTTAAGGAGCGCGAGCTTGTTCTGCTGGAGCTTGTCGGTCGCTTCGGTCCGGACGACATTGGCCACCGGCGGATCATTCGCCGCAAATATCGACCCTTGGTAGCTGGCTGGCAGAAAGCCGCTGCCAAAGTTGTCCAGGCCGCCGGGCGGTATCAGCCCACCGTTAATGACGACGAATCCCGGCAGGTCGCGACACTCGCTCCCCAGGCCGTAGCCAAACCAGGCCCCCATGCTCGGCCGACCTTGAATGCCGGTCCCGGTGTGCAGGAAGTAATTGGCCGAAGTGTGCTCGGGAAACTCGCTGGTCATGCTGCGGATCACGGCCAGGTCATCGACATGTTTGGCGACGTTCGGGAACAGATCGCTGACCGGAATGCCGCTGTTGCCGTATTGCTGGAATTTCCACGGGCAGCCGAACGTATTGCCGTTATTGTTGAACTGCGTCGGCTCGATCTTCATGGCGAACGGTTTGCCATGCTCTTCGTTCAGCCGCGGCTTGGGATCGAACGTATCGACCTGGCTGGGTCCGCCGTCCATGTAGAGGAAAATGACGTTTTTCGCCTTGGCGGGAAAGTGCGTCTTCTTGGGCGCCAGCGGGTCGCGGCTTTCCTCTCCGAGACTGACTTCCCCTTGTGCCGCCAGCGCGGCCAGAGCCAGCGCCCCAAAACCGCAGCCGGCCTGGCGGAGGAAGCTGCGGCGGTCGAGCGGCAGAGGGCGGTACCGGTGGCAGGGGAACATGATCGAATTCAATCCACAAAAACGAACTCTTTTGCATTGTAGAGGACGTGAGCCAAATCGACCCACGAGCGCTCTTCGCCGAATGGACTTGCGGTTGCGTTGCCATGCTCACGCACCTGCGACGCAAGAAACGCGACAACGGCAGTGGTCTCGTCCACCGTTGGCCTGCGCGCGAATGCCTCCAAATACATCCGCTCGATTCGCTGCTCGACCGTCTTGCCAGGGTCGGCGAGCACCTTCTTCGCCCACAGCTTCGCCTGCTCCACCACGAACGGATCGTTCATCAGGATCAGCGCTTGCGCCGGGACGTTGGACACATTGCGGCGGCCGACGGTGGAGAAAGGAACGGGAGTGTCGAA
>DASRJP010000070.1:0-14997 GCA_035649415.1 Pirellulaceae bacterium
GCTCCCGGGCTCGTCCACGCTGCACTGTTTGTGCCGGCCATGATTCACCATCACGATCAGGCCGGGGGAGAGCCGCGTGTCCTGGTCCAGTTGGACCGGGACCAGCGTGCAGCAGTAGAGGCCGGGGGAGAAAAGCCGGTAATAGTTGATGCACATCGCCAGGTCGGTGAGCAGCGCTGATCGGCCGACGTCAAGGTCTCCCGCCATTGCGTTTCTCCGAGCCAGGGAGTTTCCAAAGTCATTGCCTGACCACTGGTGGTACCGTTTGCGTTTGCTGCCCGATCAGTCGAGGAAATCACCGTCGGTTTTGTCCGTTGCAGGTACCGGAGGTTTCTTCGATTTCCAAATCGCGTCAAGCTCCTCCCAGGTAGTTCCTCGGTATGCGGCGATCAGATTACTTCTATCGATCCACCACGCTGTCATGATGGCGACGACCAACAGAAGCCACAGCAAGTCGCGGATGGTGAATTTGAACATGGGCAAGCTCCGACTGCCGACATTGTACCTCGCACGGATCGTCCCCCACCCTGCTGGGGCCTAAGCGTGGCTAGTGCCTGACCGTTTCCTGCCTGGTCGGATAAGCTTGCTCGGACGGCACGTCAGGGAGTTCCTTTGTCGACACTTCCCCGGCTTGCCCATTCGAGCAGCCCAGAATGCGGAGGATCTCGGCGCTGGTCTCCAGGGCCCGGTGGGCCTTGGCATGCGGCGCTGAAACGGGACACACGCTTCGGCAGTCGGGATGAGAGGCGCTGCGGACCGATACGACGCCGTCGGATGGCCCATCGAGCGACACCGGATGCGTCACGCCAATGATGTTGTGCAGCTTGACTCCGCTGCGAATGCGCATTTTGTGCATGGCTTCCAGCAGCGGCGATTTTGGCGAGAGCATATCAATACTTGTCGGAAATCTCCGCTCGAACAGCGGATTGAACGTGCCGGGGTTATCGCGAATGAGCTGCTCGTGCATGCTTGCCTGAGCAGGTGATGGCTCCACCAGCAATGCCGCTGCCTGACCAATCAGCCCGCTGGAGAGCAGAGATCCGTGATGTGGCGAAGCGATGAAGATCACGCGCGCCACATCCGGGGAGGGGTCAAAAAAACACGTCTCGGCTAAAACGGCGCGAGTTTCTTCGGTCGTGACGATTTCATGCAGCGGCCGATCGGCCAGCCGCGACCAGACCAGTTCCTCCGAGTACGTGACCTGCAACTTCGAAACCAGGCCTCCCATGCTGTGGCCGATCAAAACCACCTGCCGGAGTGCCGGGTCGCCGCGCTGCGAATCGAAGGCGTCGATGGCGGCAGCAAGCTCGCGCCGCAGAACGGCGGCCGACTGCAAGAAGCCTTGGCCGGTCGGATAACGGAAGACCCAGACTTGAAACCGCTGGTCGAACCCGGGCGCCGCTTGCAGGTCGTTGATCAGATCGGCCCAGCTCAACGGGTCGGAAAACAGCCCGTGCACCAGCACCAGAGGCACTTTCCCCGATTGGTGCGGACGTACGCACGTCAGGGCGGCGGCGCTCGTCGCACCTCCCGGTTCGACAAATCCCGCCAGATACGTCCGCGGCGCTTCCTCGAGCGTCACCGCCAGCGGCGCCGACAAGTCGGCTGCCAGCGGCTGCGGCCCAGTACCCAGATCGATCTTGTTTTCGACGAGCGGGTTGACCAATTCGAGGACTGCGTCGTCGTCAGCGAACGTCAGGACGGCCGTCGCGGCAAAGTAGGAACTCTCCGGGAGGAAGCGGACTTCGCTGGGGTCGGCGTCGTTTCTGCGGCGCTCAAGGACCAGGGGAACGCCGGCACCCGCTCGGCCGTATCTTCGCGTCAGCAGCGGCTCGCGGTCCAGCGGCGGCCAGCGAAATCGATGAAACTCAGACGCCTGCTGCGCAAACCCGCGGGCGACGACGGGGACGGTCAGCCAACCGGTCTCGCTGCGAATGAGCAGCCCGCGAGCAAGATCGAACCGGCCAAACTGTTGCGCCGACTGCAAGAGGGCGGCGACTTGCTCGTTATAGCGCTGGAGCACCCGGCTGGTGTGCGCGTCACCAGCGGGGCTGGCAAGCATCTGCTCCCAAGCCCGCCGACAACTGACGTAAAGGGAATCCACACAGCTTTCGTCACCGTTTGCTTCCGGTTCGGCAGCGCTGCGAAACGAAGCTTCATCGGTCTTGCGCGACGAAAGTTGGACGACTCTTGGTGGATTGGCCGAGATCGGCGGCGCAGGCTTGACCAGCGACGCGCATCCCATGAGCCCGCCGGTCAGCGCAGCCAAGGCGAACAGCGCTATCGCAAAGTGGCGCATCAGCCGGGAGATTGGGAATAATCGTTATCCGCTTCCTCCCTGCCTGTTGTCGGCCCTCCGCTAGCTCGCTAACCTTGACATCGACCGCTTGGCAGAGACTCCCCTATGCCAGCCACCGGCCACGGAGAATGAACGAGGTTCATAGCCCGCTCTTGCCAGTCAACATCGTCACAGGCGTCAGGGCTTGCCTTTATCAAAGGCCATCGTCTGATCCAAAGTACCCCGTGCTGTGCCGCCGGCAGCGCCTGCTGACGGAGGGACGGCGGCGGGTACCGTGGGCGCCGAAGGGGAGGCGGCAGCTAGCGCGCCGCCGGCTGGCGCCGCTTGCGACCGCTCGTGCCGCCCCCACCAGGCCTCGCCATCTTCCAGCGACCAGCTATTGGCGGTCGGCGCGCGGTCGAGCAGTGCCGCCAGGTCGCGGGCCGTTTGCGGCCGCTTGGCGCGGCTCTTTTCCAGGCAGGAGAGCAAGGCGCTTTCGAGCTCGGCCGAGACCGTGCGTCCCAGCCGCTGCGACGGCGCCTCGGGGAGCGTGGTGATGTGCTGCTGGCACAAATCGACCAGCGTCGTGGCGCTGAACACCGGCTTGCCCGTGATCAGGAAGTAGCCAATCGCCCCGACGGCATACAGATCGCTGCGGGCATCGACCTGGTCCGGCGTCTGGATCGCTTCCGGCGACATGTACAGCGGCGTGCCGGCCAGACCCCCCGACTGCCGGGCTTGCTGGGCGTCGTCGAGCGCTTTGACCAGGCCGAAGTCGAGGACTTTCACCACGTCCGGCTCGCCGCCGCGGCGATTGAGCATGACGTTGGCCGGCTTGATGTCCCGGTGGACCAGCCCCAGCGAATGGGCCTCGTACAGCGAGCCGCAGATCGCCTGGAGAATGCGGATCACGCGCCCCTCGGGCTGCGGCCCGTAACGATCGATCAGCACCTGGAGATCGATGCCGTCGAGATATTCCATCGCGTAGTAAAAGACACCTTCAGGCGTGCGGCCGTAATCGTAGATGGCGACGGTGCTGGGGTGGTTGAGCTGGCAGGTGATCTGCACCTCGCGCTCGAAGCGGGCGATCGAGGCCTCGTTGACCTTGTCCACGTTGAGCATCTTGATGGCGGTCGGGCGGCGGAGCATGGCGTGGCGACCTTTGTAGACCACGCCCATGGCGCCGGCGCCGATCCGCTCTTCGAGCCGGTACTGGCCGAGCTGCCGGGCTTCGATTTCCGCCTTCTGCGCCTGCCGCTGGAGGCGGGCCACGACGAGCGTAAAGACGAAGATGGCGATCGAGGCCACCGTCAACAGGCCAAACATCGAGTAAAACGCCCAGCGGAGAATCGTCAGCGGGCGATACGCCTCGGCGTGATCGATCTCCGTGATCAGCCCCAGCTCGTACTTGGGGAGCCACAGCCACGAGCCGACGACGGGGACGCCGCGATAGTCGCGGTAACCATCGAGATCCACGCCAGGAGTGCCGGCGGCCGTTGCGGCCGCGGCCTTGGTGAGCGGCAATTCGGCGCGGCGCACTTTCGGGCGATAACCTTCGGCCACGTTGCCCCCCGGATCGCGAACGGAGATGGTAAGGATCGAATGGGCGTCTTCCACGTCGGGCAAGAGGCCGAGCATGATCAGGTCTTCGTCGAAGCGGCTGCTGGAGACCATCAGCCCCGACTTATTGACGGCGTAGGTTTCTCCCGACTCGCCGATGCGGCCAAGCTGGAGGATCCGCGTGAATTCGCGCTCCGGGCGAATCCGCAGGCCGAGTGCCGCGACAACTTGAAAGTTGGCGTCGCGGACGGGCGCGACGACAAACATCGTCGGCACGCCGGTTCGCAGGCGGCCTTTTTCGTCCTTCATCAGCACCACGCTCTTGAACGGCGGACTGACCACCACCTGCCCTTCCAAAGCGCGCGTGAGGAACGACTCGTATTCGGGAATCGTCTGGCCGATCAGTTCGGGGCTGGTGGCGGAAACGATCCGCTGCTGCTTGTCGGCCAGGATGTAGCGGATGAAATTGTGGGCCGACATCCCGGGGCTGAGTTCCTGGGCCAGTCGGGCGTGCAGGCTGTCGAGGTTTGCCGCGGCCGGGCTGCCGGTTGTTGTCGGGGCAGCCGCGGCAACCGGCCCCGACGCACTCAGAATCTGCGCCGCCGTCTCGCGGACCTGCTGGTCATTGGCCAGCGACTCGGCATTTGATTCCTGGATTTTGAGCCAGGTCTCCAGCATCGACCGCTCGACGTTCAGCAGCGTTTCGAGCTGCGACTGGAGGTTGGCCCGCATCGTCCGTTCGATGGCCACGCGGATGGCGTAGCCAATGGCGGCCAGCAGCACGACGGCAATGATCGGCCAGATCCAGAGCTGTTTTTTGAGGAGCAGGCCGGTCCGCGAGAGGGTGCGGCCGACGGACGTAGCGCCGAACGTAAGATGCCCCTGCGCGGCAGAAGGGGCCGGCGCGGAAAGCCGAAACAGGCTGCTGAGCCAGCGGAACATGAGAGGACTCGGGCGGACGGACAGAGCGAATAGGTTTATGGTAGTTGCGGCAGCGGAAGAGGGCTACTTTTGGCTATGTGTGGGGAGCGGGTCGATTTCAGATTTGGGATTTCGGATTTGGGATTTGAACTTACTAGGGCTTGGTCATCTCATCTCGGTCCTTCATTAACTCGGCGAGGCTGCTAAAGCGACTGATCACGCCGACCTTTTCTTCCAGTCCTTCGGCGCGGAGCAAATCGCGGACGGGCCCGTGGGCCTCGACGACCTTGAATTCGATTTCCCTGGCACTCAACTCCTCGTGCAGTTTCAGCAGCATGCGGGCGCCGGCCACATCCACAAAGGGAACATTCGACAGATCGCAGAAGACGCGGCGCGGGTCCGCTTGGGCCTTGGCACGCTGGCGGATCTGCGGCAGCCCGGCCAGGGCGGCATAGGCCAGAGAAACGGGAATGGCGTAGGCCGCCAGCGTGATGCCGGCGACCAGGTCGGGTCGCAGCCACGCGCGATCGTACTGCGGCAGCCACCGGCAGATCGGCAAGAGCGAACTGAGTTGCATAAGCGTGGCGCGCAGTGAAAAGTTGTGGGATTTACTGAAAATCTACGAACGCTCTTAGGCTGCCAGGACTGCCAATTGTGACAGGCGGATTCAGAAAAAACGACAGGTGCGAACGCAGACGGCGGCCGCGAGAAGGGTTAAACTATCGGGAGAGATTTCCTGGCCATGAGGGTTTGACCAGGTCCACTCGGAACCGTCCCTCTTGCCCCAGAGAACGAGCGATGGCAGCGAGCACCCTTCTGGCCAATGGCATGAGCACACGTCTGCGCGGCTTCAGACGGCCGCGACTTATGCTGATCGTGTTGAGCGCGCTCTCGTGCTGCGCGTGCACATCGCTCGCCGCCGATGCGCAGTCGCCGCCGCTGGTTGTACTTGAGCCGACGTTTTGGAACCGTTACGCATGGCTTCTGGCCGCTGCCTGCGCGCTGTGCGTCCTGCAAGCGCTCGTGATCGCGGCACTGCTCTTGCGATGGCGCCTGGCACGGAGTGAAAGGCGGTTTCGGCAGGCCGTCGATGCCGCGCCGATTGGCATGCTGATCGTGGGACAAGACGGAAAGATCGTGGCGGCCAACAAGCAGGTCGAGCGCTTGTTCGGCTATTCCAGCGAGAAGCTGATTGGCCAGGGTGCGGACATGCTCGTCCCGGCAGATTTTGGCGGTCTGCCCGTCGACGACCGCGAGGATTCGGTCAGCGCAGCGGAAGCCAGCGCGGCCAGCGGCGGGGTAAATCAGGTCGGCCGGCGGCAGGATGGAACCGAGTTTCCCGTCGAAGTCGGACTCAGCCAGCTCAAGACCGATTCGGGCCCCTATGTCCTGGCGTCGGTGATCGACATCAGCGAGCAAAAACGCGTGGAAAGCCAACTGCGCGAAAGTCGCGAAGAACTGCGGCAATTGACCGGCAAGATCCTGGGAGCGCAGGAAGGGGAGCGACGGAGAATCGCCCGGGAACTGCACGACGACTTTGGCCAGAACCTGGCGCTGTTGTCGGTGGAGATGGACCTCCTCCGCCAGGGACCGCGGCAAACACCTCCCGACTATGTGCCGCGGCTGGAGTCGATGTCGATCCGCGTCAAGCAATTGTCGTCGTCGATTCACGATCTTTCGCATCAATTGCACCCGATGAAGCTGGACCAACTGGGACTGGTGGCGGCCCTCCGCGGGCTGTGCAAGGAGCTGACGCAGTGTCACGGCGTGCACATTGAATTCCTGAGTAGAAGGGAGCCGGCGCCGATCCCTCCCGACGTCGCCTTGTGCCTCTATCGCGTGGCGCAGGAAGCGCTACGCAACGTGATCAAGCACAGCGGCGCGGCATGCGCCGAGGTGGCGCTGGCGCAGCGCGACGGCTCGATTTGCCTGTACGTGGAGGATGCCGGCGTGGGCTTCGATACCGCTCTCGTCGCCGGCCAGGGGGGACTGGGTTTTGTGAGCATGCGCGAACGGCTGCGGCACGTCGGCGGCGAAATCTGCATTGAGTCGCAGCCGAGCGGCGGCACGCGAATCGAAGCCATCGTCCCGCTGGGCCGCGGCAATTCAGCGGACGGAGATTCAGCGTCGATGGGCGGCCACTTCGAAAGCCTGGCAACGAACACGGATCCTTGAGATTTGTCATGGGGCGCACGAGAGTCTTGCTGGCCGACGATCACCGCATGTTGCGGGAGGCGCTCGCGCAGCTTTTGGAGCCCAGTTGCCAGGTGGTCGGCGCCGTGGCGGACGGCCGGGCGCTGCTCGACAGCGCGGCGGCGCTCCAGCCGGACGTGGTGGTGGTGGACATCGGCATGCCGCTGCTCAACGGCCTGGATGCCGCCCGCCAGCTCAAGCAGACGATGCCGCAGGTCAAGATCGTCATGCTGACGGTGAATGAAGACCCCGATTTGGCGGCGGAGGCGATCCGGGCAGGCGCATCCTGCTACCTCTTGAAAAACTCCGCCGCTGCCGAGCTGGTCCAGGCGATCCAGGAGGCGGTGCAAGGCCGCACTTACATCACACCGCTTGTCGCCAAGGGGCTGGTCGATGCCCTGGTCCGCCATGGCGATTCCCCACACGAGCAGGCGCTGGCCAGCTCGCGGCAGCGCGAAGTGCTGCAACTTTTGGTGGAAGGCCGCACGATGAAAGAGATCGCCCGCATTCTCAAGATCACGCCGCGGACGGTGGCCTTTCACAAGTACGGCATGATGAAGCGGCTGGGGGTCAGGTCCACGGCCGAGCTGGTGAAAGCGGCCCTGCGGCTGGGGGTCGTTTCCAACTGACCCCCTAGCGCCTGTCAAAATCTTTCCCGCGACCTGTCATTTTTGCCAGTCCCATCTTCGCGGCCCCAGTCGTTAGCTTTGCTGTTGCCATTGTCGCTGCTGGGCGATCCAGGGCAGCGATCGAAACGGCATCCGATGCACTCGGGCTGGCGGCCCGAAATTCCAAGGAATTCACCATTGGATCGCACCCGCATCCTGCTTGCCGAAGATCACGCGGACTTTCTGGCGATGGTCCGGCGGCTGGTCGAGCCGGAGTTCGACGTGGTCAGCACGTTTAGCAGCGGACAGGCGCTCGTGGACAAGGCACCATCACTCAATGCCGACCTGCTGGTCCTGGACATTACCATGCCCGGGCTGACGGGGATCGAAGCGGCAACGCGGCTCCGCGCTGCGGGTTGTCAGGCGAAGGTTGTCTTTTTGACCGTGCACGAGGACCAGGACTATCTCCAGTCGGCGCTGGCCGCCGGCGCCGCTGGCTACGTGGTGAAGAACCGGCTGGCGTCCGATCTGCTTCCCGCGCTACGAGCGGTGGCCAGCGGCGGCCGTTACATATCCCCCTCGATGCCCGGCTATCGGGAGGAGGCAAGCGCGACGTAAGGCACTCAAGTGGGATGGGAACCCCGCCCGTCCTGGTCGGGCTGGGAAGCCCGACCTGCATATACAACTCTTTCCGGAACAAAATCATGAACCGACTTCACACCGTATTCTTGATGATGGCTGCGCTGCTCATCCTGGGCGCAGCGACAAGCGCGCTGGCACAGCAGCCGGCGAAGGCCGAATCCGAGCCGGCCCTGTCGGCCGACGAACAGGCGATCCGCAAGTCCGCCGTGGACTTCGTGGAGCAATACAACGAACACAAGCCGGAGGCGCTGGCCGCGCTGTTCTCCCCCGATGCGCGGATGGTTTTCCGCGACGGAACGGAGGTCAACGGCCACGATGAAATCAAGCAGAGCTTCGAGGAAGCCTTTCAGGAAGGCCCCAAGTCGGCGATCAGTGTCGTGGTGGACTCGATCCGGCTGCTGACGCCGGACGTGGCCGTCGAGGAAGGGACCACCAATCTGTTTCCCGACGGTGACACGCTCTCGTCCAAGGGGCGCTACACGGTGCTGCACGTGAAGAAGGAGGGCAAGTGGCTGATGCAGTCGGTGCGCGTCGTGGACGAAGAGACGGTGTCCGCCTACGCGCAGCTCCAGCCGCTGGAATGGCTCGTCGGCGAGTGGATCGACGAGGGACGCCACGAAATCGTCGAAGCCAACTTTCACTGGGATGAAAACAAGAGCTTCCTGCTGGAAGAGTTTCAGGTCGTTCGCGACGGGGAGGTCGTGCTGAAAGGGACGCAGCGGATCGGCTGGGATCCGCAGGCCAAACAGATTCGTTCCTGGATCTTCGATTCGGCCGGCGGCTTCGGCGACGCCGTGTGGACGCGCGTGGACGACACCTGGGTTTGCAAGGGGAAAGGCGTTCGCGCCGATGGCACTTCGGCATCGGCGACGCGAACGCTGATCCGCTCCGCAGAGGACCGCGTGATCTGGTCGGCGACCGACCGGATCGAGGGGGACGAGCAACTACCCAATCTCGACGTGACGATGGTCCGCAAGCCACCTGAGCCAAAGGCCGAGTAACTTTGCTCTCGCCAATTCCTCGCACAAAACACTTGATCCGGAATACACCTATGTCCCGTGAACTGAAGCAATTCATCAGCATGTTGCTCGTGGTCTTGATGACGGTCGGGCCAGCGTCGCTTTCATTCGGCCGCGGTGGTCGCGGTGGCGGCGGCGGCGGCCGCGGTGGTGGCGGCGGCGGTCGCGGCGGCGGCGGTTTCAGCGGGGGCGGCGGACGCGGGGGGGGCGGCGGCATGTCGCGCCCGTCGGCCGGCCGATCCCCATCGTTCAGTCCATCGCGTCCAGCGGGCGGCGCTTCGCGCCCCTCGGTCGGCGCACGCCCCTCGACGGGAGCGCGCCCCTCCGTCGGCACTCGTCCCAGCACGCGCCCCAGTTCTCCCGGCTTGACGCCGGGGAGCCGGCCAGGGTCGGTTGATTTCGCACGTCCCTCGACGCGCCCCAGCACGGGACTCACCCCCGGCAGCCGGCCAGGAATCAGTCAACTGCCATCCAGCCGCCCGGGCACGGGCGCTCGGCCGGGCGCAGGCCAATTGCCTTCGAATCGCCCAGGCGCTGGAGTAGGCACCAGGCCGGGCCAAGGAGCGGGGATCAGCCAGCTTCCCGCCAACCGACCCGGCGCAGGCAATCGCCTGCCGGGCGGCGGGGCGGCACTCTTGCCGGGGCTCGGCAATCGCCCTGGCGGCGACGGCCTGCGGCCCAGCCAGCGCCCGACGCGCCCCACTTCTCCGCAAGATCGGCGCGACAACCTTCAGGATCGGCTGTCGTCCCGCGAGGATTTTCGCGATCGCAACCGCGAAGATTGGCAGGATCGCCGCGACGAGATTCGCGAAGACTGGCAGGACCGCTACGACGATTTCTATGACCGCCATGAGGACTGGCACCACGGCTGCGGCGATTATGGCGGCTGGTGGGACCACATGTGGGACGATCACACGGCGCTGATGGCGTTCGGCGTCACGATGTGGGGCCTCAATTGGGCGGGATATGGTTCTGGCTATTGGGGCTACGACAATCCGTATTACACCGAGTCCTACCCGGTCGGCGGCGACGTGGTAATCGACTACTCGCAACCGCTCGCCGTCGAATCGGCTGATGTCAGCGGCAGCGCGGTCCCCACCGAGGCGGCAGCTCCGGGCATGGCGGACTTCGATGTCGCCCGGCAGTCCTTTTATCAGGGGGATTACGCCGCGGCACTGGCCTCGGCCAACAAGGCGTTGTCGGTACTGCCCAATGATCCGATCGTCCACGAATTCCGCGCGCTAGTGCTGTTCGCGCAAGGCAAGTATCGGGACGCGGCGGCCGGGCTGTACAGCGTGCTGTCGGTCGGTCCCGGCTGGGACTGGACCACGCTGAGCAGCCTGTATCCCACCGTGGATTCCTACACGCAGCAGCTTCGCGCCCTGGAGGCGAATGTCCGTCAGAATCCAGACGCGACCGACGCGCGGTTCGTTCTCGCCTACCATTACCTCACCATGGGAAGCAAGACTGCCGCGACCAATCAGCTCAAGAAGCTTTATGCCCAGCAGCCGCAGGACCGGCTGATCAAGGAATTGCTGATGATGACCGGCGGGGCTGAAGCGGTGGGAGCAGAGCCAGCCGCCTCGCAGCCGGCCGAGAGCGAAGCACCGGCAGTTCCGGCAACCGACCTGGTTGGCAAATGGACCGCTACCGGCGAAGGAAAATCCACTTTTGCGATGGACCTGACCAAGGACGGGAACTTCTCCTGGAAGTACACCCAAAATGGCAAGTCCCAAGAGGTCAAGGGCGTGTTTGCCGTGGACGGCAACGTCCTGGCCATGGAGCCCGAGAGCGGCGGACAAATGCTGGCCGAGGTGACTCCGCCGAAGGGAGGCTCGTTCAAGTTCAAGCTCCTCGGGGCGCCGCCGGGCGACGAGGGACTCAAATTCGCCAAGGCGCGGTAGCCGTGGCGGACAGGCGACAATCTGGCAGCGCGGCCATAAAATCGAGGTCGCGCTTGCTGGCCCTCTTTTGCGAGTTCGACAATGAACGCCATTACCTATCGTCCGCTTTCGCTACTGACGCTGGCCGCCGCGGCGATGTTTGCGCTGCCAGGTTTTGCCGGCTGCAACAAGGCGGCTCCGGCCGCCTCCCAGCAGCCGGTGCCAAAGGTCACCGTGACCGAGGTGGTTTCGCAGGAGACCATCGATGCCGACGAATACACGGGCCAGACCGAGGCGTCGGAGGTGGTCGAGGTGCGGGCGCGGGTATTTGGCTATCTGAAATCGATCGATTTCAAGGACGGCGACTTCGTCACCGAAGGACACACGCTATTCACGATCGAGGACGACACGTACGCGGCAATCAACCAGCAATCGCAATCCCGAATCGACCTCAATAAGGCCAACCTGGAGCTGGCCAAGACCAAGCACGCGCGCAACGAAAAGCTGGTCAAGAGCGGCGCCGCCAGCCGCGAGGACTACGAGGAGTCGGCGGCAGCCGTGCAGGCGGCGGAGGCAGCCATCACAGCCGCCAAAGCCGACGCGAACCGGACTGCCGTCGATCTGAAATACACGGTCATCACGGCCCCGATCAGCGGCCGCATCGACCGGGCGATGGTGACCAGGGGCAACCTGGTGACCGGCGGCGTAGGCTCGGGCACGCTGCTCACCAAGATCGTCCAGGAGCAGCCGATGCACGTCTACTTCGACGTCGATGAGCGGTCGCTGCTGCGTTACATGCGGCAGCGGGCCGAAACCCGAACATCAGCCCCCGGCAGCCTGCGTGAATTGGGCGTCCCCTGCTATCTGCAACTGGCGGACGAAGACGATTTCAAGCACGAAGGGCAGCTCGACTTCGCCTCCGCCGAAGTGGACAAGGGCACCGGCACCGCCCGAATTCGGGGCGTGTTTGCCAACGAGAACCGCGAGCTGGCCAGCGGCCTGTTCGTGCGGATTCGCATCCCCGTCAGCCAGCCCTACCAGGCGCTGCTGATTCCAGAGCAGGCTTTGGCGACGGACCAGAGCGTCAAGTTTGTTTACGTCGTGGGAGAGGATGGCACCGCTCAGCGGCGCACGATCGAGCTGGGCGCCCAGCGCGGCGAGATGCGGATCGTCGCTTCCGGGCTGGAAGCTGGGGAGCGGGTCATCGTCAAGGGTCTGCAGCGCGTCAAGCCGGGACAAAAGGTGGATGCCGAGGTGGTGCAAGCCACGGCGCCGAAGACGACGGTTCACAAGCCGGCGGCTGAAGTTCGCCGGGCGCCGCCGCCGGAGCCTTCGCGCACCAAACCGCGGCCAACGGCCGCGCCTGCGGAAGAACCCGCTCCAGCGGAGTCCACGACAAGCGAAACAAGCGCACCAACCTCCACCGAAGTGACTCCTGCTGAAACCGCTGCCGCTGAGACATCTGCTGCGAAGAAGTCTGTTGCACCGCCAGGATCGGAAACGCCGTCGCCTCGCAAGAGGAAGCTCTAAAGCACATGGCCAAGTTTTTCATTGACCGCCCGATCTTTGCCGCGGTCATTTCGGTGATCATCACGCTGGCGGGGGCGATTGCCGTCGGCGTCTTGCCGGTGGCGCAGTATCCAGAGATCACGCCGCCGACAGTGCAGGTGAGTTGCAACTACCCCGGCGCCAGCGCCAAGGTGGTGGCGGACACCGTGGCCGCGCCCATCGAGCAGCAGGTGATCGGCGTCGAGAACATGCTCTACATGAGCTCGCAGTGCACCAACGACGGCGGCTACAACCTGACGGTCACGTTCGAGGTGGGAACCAATCTCGACATGGCGCAGGTGCTCGTGCAAAACCGCGTGAACCTGGCGCTGCCGGTGCTGCCCAGCGAAGTCAAGGCGACGGGCGTGAGCGTCAAGAAAAAGTCGCCGAGCATCTTGCTGGTGGTGAATCTGGTCTCTCCCAATGGCACCTATGACCAGCTTTACCTCAGCAACTACGCCACGATCCAGATTCGCGACGAGCTGGCCCAGATCAAAGGGGTCGGCGACGTAACCTACCTGGGGCAGCTCGACTACAGCATGCGGGTCTGGCTCGACCCGGAAAAGATGGCCGCCCGCGACTTGTCCGCCAGCGACGTGGCGGCGGCGCTGCGCGAGCAAAACGTGCAGGTGGCCGCTGGTTCGCTCGGCCGACCTCCCGTCCCCCAGGGGCAGGCCTTCCAGTACACCCTCAGCACACTCGGCCGCCTGACCGACCCTAAGGAGTTCGGCAACATCGTCGTCAAGACCGGCAGCGACGGACGGCTCACGCGGATGCGCGATCTGGTCACCGACGTGCGCACCGACGACAGGGGGTTGAAGTATGGCGGCATTCAACTAGGCGCCAAGACCGAAGACACGTCGTGCAGCCTGGACGGACAGCCGTCGATCGGCCTGGGCATTTTTCAGCAGCCCGGTTCCAACGCGCTGGCCACTGCCGAATCGATCCGCAAGCGAATGGACGAGCTCAAGGTCAGCTTTCCGCCCGACCTGGACTATGCCATCGTCTACGACACGACCCCTTTCATCGACGAATCGATCCACGAGGTTTTCAAAGCCCTCCGCGACGCCATCATCCTGGTCGCCATCGTGGTGCTGGCATTCCTGCAGTCCTGGCGGGCGACGCTAATTCCGCTGATTGCCGTCCCGGTGGCCATCGTTGGCACTTTCGCGGTGATGCTGGGAATGGGCTTCAGCCTCAACAACCTTTCGCTCTTCGGCCTCGTGCTGGCCATCGGCATCGTGGTGGACGACGCGATCGTGGTCGTGGAAGCGGTCGAACATCACCTGGAGCATGGGCTGTCCCCCAAGGACGCCGCGCGGAAAGCGATGGGCGAGGTGACCGGCCCGATCATCGCCATCTCGCTCGTGCTGATGTGCGTCTTCATCCCCTGCGCCTTCATCACCGGCATCACGGGCCAGTTCTTCCGGCAGTTCGCCCTCACGATTGCCGTCTCGACCTTCTTCTCGGCGGTCAATTCGCTGACTCTCAGCCCGGCGCTGTGCGGCCTGCTGTTGCGGCGCAAGGAGGAGCAGCGCGATCCGCTGACGTGGCTGATCAACCTGGCCCTGGGCTGGTTTTTTAAACTGTTCAACCTGGGCTTCACCAAAACGTCCGAGCTCTACAGCCGGTCGGTGGGAATGCTGCTGCGGGTCAGCGTCATCGTGCTGGCCGTCTACGCGGGGCTCTTGTATCTGACGTATTTCGGCTTCACGCGAGTGCCGACCGGATTCATTCCGTCGCAGGACAAGGGTTACCTGCTGGTGGACGTGCGGCTGCCTGACTCGTCGTCGCTTGAGCGGACGCAGGCGGTCATGGCCCAGGTGGAAAGGATCGCCCGCGGCGAAGGAAGCAAAACTAGCGGACACGATTCAGCCGGCCACAGCACATCCGATCACGGCGCCGGCGGCAAAGGCGCTGCGGACCGCGCGGGGGGCGACCACGGGACCACCGGCGGCATTCCGGGCATCGCACATACGATCACCATCTCCGGACAATCGATCGTGCAGAATGCAATCGGCTCCAACTACGGAACGGTCTACGTCGTTTTAGACGAATTCCATAATCGCCACGGCGGCGAGCTGGGCGCTGATGCGATTGGCGCCAAGCTGCGTGCTGCTTGCTATCGCGAGGTGCAGGAAGCGCAAGTGGCTGTCTTCGGCGCGCCGCCGGTCGATGGCCTGGGAAGTGCCGGCGGTTTCAAGGTCATGGTGCGCGACATGGCCGCTTTGGGCCTCGATTCGCTGCAAGAGGCTGCCGATGGCCTGGCAGCAAAAGGGAACGAACAACCGGGGCTGGTCGGCCTGTTCAGCGCCTTTCGGTCGCAAACGCCGCAGATGTACGTC
>DASRJP010000071.1:0-13121 GCA_035649415.1 Pirellulaceae bacterium
TGGGCAAGCTCTCCGAGGGACTCAAAGATCCCCGCGAGCGGCTGATCGAGGCAGAGGAGATGATGGACGTGTGAATCTACGCCGCTTTCTTCCCCTTTCCCGATCCCTTCGTCGCGGCGGCGCGCTTTTGGATGTCCACGATCGATAGCCGCTGCCACATGCGGCCCCCTTGCGAGTCGGTCACCTCCTGAAAGATGATCGTCCCGGCGTGCAGCATCCGCGGCATCCAGGTCCAGGCTCGCGCCAAGGCATTTCCGTCGAGATTGCGGGAGATGAGAAGCAGGTCGGTACCGGTTAGGGAATTGGCCGTGCGGTAGAGTGCCGTCTGGGCGTCCCCGGGAACGAGCTTCACCTGGACCTGATCGCGCCGCAACTCGGCAAACGCCTGCTTCAGCGGCAGTGCCGCCTGATCTTTCGGGCGCGATTCGAACAGGTCGATGCCTGTGTAGCGCAGCGGCAGGCTATCTTTCCGCCAGGCAAGAGCGTCCCACAGCCGCCGAGTGCGGGCCAGGTCCGGCAGGCCGATTTCAACGACGGTGCGGATCGGCTTGCCGCTGAGTGCCCGGTACAAGGAGCGGTCCGAAGCCGGCTTGGAGAAATAGAGCAGCCAGGTGCGCTGGATCAAGCGGCCAAAGAACAACATCGCAGTCCTTTGCGAATGAGGCCGAGGAGGCATTTGACGGATGAAGGACACCCGTGCTACATCTCTTTCGGCGCTTGGCGGGGGAGCGATTCACTGGCTGCCGCCGAATGCGGTATGCGTAGCTGGCGGCAATTGTCCGGTATTCTGTGCGGCAAAGAGCGCGTGGGCAAAATCTGCCGGTCGTAGCGCCTGAAGGGCAGGCTGGCGCCTGGGCACTGAGTGGCTCGCTAATCGTCCTCATCTTCCTCTTTACGCTCCGGCACGCCAAAGACGAAACCCGCCCGCACGGGCGGCGGCATTGCCGACTGCGGCCCTTTCACGCTCCGCCACACGACCTCGTTCAGCAGCAGGTCGTCCGCTGCGTCCTCCCGGCTCAGATCAAACGTTTCCGACAATTTGCTGCCCCAGGCGGAAGCGAGATTCTTGTCATCCAGCGAGACGTTGGCCGGCAGATGCTTGTACGGCGACAGGTCGGCCTGAGCTTGAAACGAGCGATACATGGGCAGCGCCGCCGCATCGAACTGCGTCATCGGCTTCAGGCCCAGGATCAGCTCGATCGTTCTGAGCATGCTGGCCGTTGAGTACATGCTGGAATCGACGAATCGGCGCTTCGTATAAGGGCTGATGACGAACGCGATCGTGCGATGCGCGTCAACATGGTCTGAACCGTTCTGGGCGTCGTCTTCGACCACGAAGATTGCCGTTTCTTTCCAGAATTTGCTGCTGCTGATCGCCTCGATCACGCGGCCGAAGGCCAGGTCGTTGTCGGCGACCATCGCCGTCGGCGTCGGCTTGCCTTCCCGCGTGCCGTAGGTGTGGTCGTTGGGCAGCCGCACGATCTGCAGCCGCGGCATTTCCCCTTCGGCCTCAAAACGCTTCAATTCCGCGATGAAGCGGTCGGCTCGCTTCTGGTCCGAGTAGTCCAGGTCGTACCCGTGGTACAGCGGATCGAAATGACCTTCCAGCGACTTCACGCGGGCCTTGGCCGGTTGCCCGGGCGTTTCCGGGTTGGCGATGAATTCTCCGTAGCTGCGGTAAGTGACGCCGGCCTCGGCGCACCGATCCCAGATGTACCCTGTCGAAGGGTGGGCGATCGTGAACGAGCCCTCCGCGGGATACTTGAGCTTCCCTTCGCGACTCCCGCGGTAGAGCAGCGGCCAGGTCTTTTCGACGAAGTCGGTCGCGTATGCCGCCATGCTCCATTCGTGCCCGTCGGCGCTGACCTCGCTTTCGACGTAGAAGTTGTCGAGCAGGACAAACTGCCGCGCCAGCGCATGGTGGTTGGGGGTGATTTTCTCGGGAAAGAGACACAGCGACGGATCGCCGTTGCCTTCGCGGAGATCTCCCAGCATTTGATCGTACGTGCGGTTTTCTTTGATGATGTAAATGCAGTACTTGATCGGGCACGGATTGCCGACCTGGGCTGGAATCGGATTGTCCGCTGCCCGCGGCTGTACTTTGAGACTGCCGCCCGTCGCCGGCCGAATGGCGCCCACAGGTGCGAGATCTTCCCGCAGCGGACTGCACTCGAACGCCGTGCGGGTGTAGCGAGCCATCTGCTGTGGCGACGGGGCGTCAATGGCCGAGAGGGTGCCGCGGAACAAGCCGCCGATGTATTCGCGGACCGTTTCCGGCGCTTCCGTGCCCGGCCGCGGCCCCCCGCGGTTTGCCTTGCTCATCAGCCCTTTTCCATTGGCGACGTAGATCTTGCCTTCCGTGCCAAAGCGGACGCTCGTGGGATACCAGCCGACCGGGATAAAACCAAGCGACCGGCTGCGGCCGCGCTGGCCCACGTCAATTACCGCCACGTTGTTGTTGTCGGCGTTGGCGATCAGCAGCACCTTCTCGTCGGCCGAGAGGGCCAGGCTATTGGGCGTGCTGCCGGCGGGCGCGTGGGGATAGAGGGCACTGCCGATAATCTCGATGGTCTTGCCGGCTTGTGTGTCGATGACGCAGGCCGTGTTGCTGTTGGCACAAGCCACATACAGCAGGTCCTGCTTGCCGGTGAGCAGCATTTCGGTGGGATGCGGCTGCGTCGGCCAGGTGGCATCGACGGTGCGAGTTTCCAGGTTGATCACGGCGACGCCGGCGTGTCCCCACAGGCTGACATAAAGCCACTTGCCGTCCGCCGACGGCAAAGGTGCATAGGGATAGTCCCCTTCCTTGAGCCGGATGTGCACGAGCTTCGTCGGGTCGTCGAACGGGACGAGCGCCACCGTGTCTCCCCACGGATTGGCCACGTAGAGGGTTTTCCCATCGGCACTCGCGGCCACTCCCGCCGGCACGAACTTGTCGGTCGGCTCACCAATCTTGATCGTGCGGTGATCGCTCAAGTATCCCTTGGCAAACGCGAATTGATGTACAAGCTCCTTCTCGCCGCCGCTGGCAAAGAGCTGCGTTCCTTCGGGATTGAAACAGAGCCCCACGAACGTCTGAGGGATCACCACCCGCGAGACGACCGCCAGCGAAGTCAGGTCCACGATCACGACCTCGTGCTCGCCGTAGCCCGCGTGCAGCACGGCGGCATAAGGCTCCTCTGGGTGTAGGGCTATGTTCACCGGGAAATCGCCCAGCTTGAGCTGCTTTCCGGCCGGCTGAAGCGACCACTGCGTGGGGAGCAGAATGCGGCCGCCGCTTTGCATTCCGGGAAGGAGCGGCCCCGTCGCGCGCACCGGTATCGGCGTTGCCGTGTCGCCATCACCTGGTTTGGCATCCTGCGACCAGGCAGGTCCGACGAGAGGAAACAGAGCCAACATCAAGCCCGGCCAAACGCAGCACCTGCGCATTGGAGAATCCTCTACTTCGTTGATCGTGCCGTCCAGTGACACGCCATTCAACCAACGGACGGTCTTGTCCGATAGCCCCGCTACGGACAATTCACGCGCCACACCTACCTGGCCGAGCGCGGCCAGAGGCAAACAAGGCAGCCATCGAAAACGCCCTGGCCAACCATGGCGAGCCGATCCTGGCGGCAATCATGGCGCTGGCCAGCGCGTGCCGATAACCAACGTGTGCAGACACGCACTCAGGGGTGCTGGAAATGTTCAAGTTCACGATTCGAGACATGTTCTGGCTGACTCTTTTTGTCGGCTTTTGCCTGCATGCTTGGACCGAACGGTTTTCTCGTGACGCAGCCTGGTATCGGCGTGTGCGGGAGGAAGCTATTGACCGCGCTGCGGCAGAGGCGCGCAAAGAAGAGGCCGAGACGAAAACCAGGATCGCCAAAGATAGCGCCGACAAATTCGCACGGGCGGCGCGCCAGTTTCAGGATGATTTGTTTAGGGCACGGCATCCGGGTGTGCCGGTCAATGGCGATCTGGCTTTGCCGCCCGAATGCCCTTAGCGAACATGGCGCTAGTCAACGCGAGCAGGCGCGTCGCCTGGATGGCTGGTATTCGGTACTGGCGCAGCGCTCGCCGTAGCCGGCCCAACCTACAGATTGCTGCCTAATCCCTAGCTGCCCCAAAAATCGAAACACTCCTATCCGCTGCCGCTTGACCACTTTCGCCGAGCCGATCACGGGGGCTGGCTCTCGATTCCAAGATTGGAATCTTCTTCTTCAACAATGGTAAGACGCCCTGAAACTTGCCACAGCGCGCGTCGCGTCAGTTGCTCAACCTTTGTCGCTAGCCGCTCCCGGTCCACCCGCCACGCGACCAGCACGGCGGCGAGCATGATCAACCACAAAAGATCGCGGATTTTGAAACGCACGGGAGGCTCCCTGCATTGAATGTCGGTACGTATTTTCCCCGGAAGAGCCGGCCTGCTACGGATCATCTAGTTGGACTCGATCCATGCGTTCCTCAGCGCGCCTAAGGCGAAAGTTGGCCGCCCGTGGTGTTTAGCAGATTCGGCAGCGGCGGAAAAGCAAGAAACGCCACCAGGTTCCGCCCGCGTCGAGCTCAATTGCCATTCGGAACAAGGCAAGGGCTATTGGGCTGCCCGGCAGCCGCGCAGCGCCCTTTGAGAGGTGGATCATAAATGCCTCGATGTTGATTTTGGAAACAATATCTCCATTGGCGTCGTCTAGGCAGTGGGTCGTCGTACAACTCCTCTCAGCGAATGGGGTCGCTCTATGCATGCACTGCAAACTCACTGGTCGGCTGCGATGTCGGCACTTGTCACCATTGCCTGCATCGTGTTCGCGCAGCAGGCGCAAGGCGGCATCCTCGGGATATCCTCTGCGGAAGTGAATCTGACCAATGCCGGCGAGGCGCAAAAACAATGTGCCTGGTCCGATCCTGCGAGAATCCAGGTTGGGGCAAAAGGACTGGGATGGGGAACCGCGGCGGAAGAGGGCTCGCGTGACTTCTGGCTTCAGACCACTGAGCCATTAGCGCTGGGCGAATCGTGGCGTCCGACAAGCTCGGCAAACGTGCGTATGACCATCGACCACGTGGGGACGCCAGGCATTCTCTATGTGCGCCATAGTCCAGATGCCAGGCACTGGTCGGAATGGCAAATGGTTCCAGCTGCCACTCCCCTCAAGGATGAAAAGGGCCAGACCTTCCAGGGTGAGATTCGGGTACCCTACCGCGAACAAGGGCCGTATCGCGACCTCCTGCAGGCATACTCCCGCCGCGAGGACGTTTCGTGGGCGAGTGATGAAGAGGCGTTCGTCAAGGAACTGGTCGCGAAAGACTCCGAGTACTTCCAGCGGCAGAAGCCGTTCATTGGCTACGTTCAGTTTCTGTACGAAACCCAGTTGCACGGAGGCGAGCGGATCAAGGGAATCAAAGCCGAAGTCTCTTGGGCCATCGGTGGTGTGCATGCTGTGCCGAAGAACCCTGACGTCTACAAGTCTCGTAGCGGACCATGGCGGTTCAAAGCAGAGTAAGCGCGGGGATGCTGCACGACGCCGGCGTTTTCCAAATCACTCGACATCATAGACATTTCGTCTATTGACCGCGCGGCCGGCTCCTCCTCCTGATCCATCGCGGACACGGGCATTCCGTGACCGGGCGTGTTGGCATACAGGAGCCAGTAGGCAACCGGAATAACGAATAAGGTAAAGAGCGTCGAAGCGAAGAGCCCGAAGATCAGTGTCCAGGCAAGGCCCGAGAAGATCGGATCGATGATGATCGGGACGGCACCGAGCATGGCCGCCGTAGCCGTCAATAGAATCGGTCGCAAGCGAACCACGCGGCTCTCCATGATGGCATCGAAGAGCGACCGTCCGCGTGCCAACGACAAGTGGATGAAGTCCACGAGGATGATCGAATCGCGGGTCACGATGCCCGAAAGGGCGATCATGCCAATCATTCCCGTGGCCGTGAAGTAGACCGGATCGAGATAGCCGCCGACGTGGTTTGCGCTCAAAACATTGAGCAGCCAGAAACCCGGCATCACGCCGAGGATCGTCAAGGGAATTGCCAGCATGACCACCAGAGGGATGACGAACGACCTCATTTGTGCCACGAGCAAGATGTAGATCCCAACCATTGCCGCACCAAAGGCCAACCCGAGATCGCGGAATACGTCGAGCGTGATTTTCCACTCTCCCTCGCCGGCAAAGTCCACCGTGAAACCCGGCGGCAGCGCCCACGCAATACCGCTGCCGCTGGATAGAAAGGTTCGATCTGCGACGGGCCTGGCCGAGATGTCAGCCAACCATCCGTTGCCAATGTGTTTGGCATCCACGGGCGTCTTGACGCTGTCGGTCTTATCTGACAAGACATCGACCACGACGTCTGCCGGCGGCCGCCCGGCAGTTTCCGCGAAGACATAGGCCACGCGCTCGAGGTTCTTGTGGTAGATCATCTGATCCACGCGGGTCGAATCCCAGCGTCCTAGCTCGGCGAGGGGAACTAATTGGCCTTTGTCCCCCTTGACTCGCACGCGGGCCAGGTCGGCGGCACTGGTCCGTTGGTGCACCGGGACTCGCAGCTGGATCCGCAGAGGATTTCGCTCGGCATCATTCCGCATCAGACCCACGGTCGCTCCACGTAGGACGGCCTGGAGGGTACTGGCGATCTGGTCAGCCGAAATGCCGCTGAGCGCGGCTTTCTCCGTATCCGTGACGAAGGTCAGCTTTTCTTGCGCTGCATCGCGTACGTCGTCGTCGTCGACAACGCCCGGTTCGACCGCCAGACGAGCCCGCAGCGTATCGGCGGCGAGCAACAGATCCTCGTAGCGGTGATGCGGCTGTCCATAAACCTCCGCCACGACGCTCGCAATGACTGGCGGCCCGGGAGGTGTCTCGACAAGCTTCATACGCGCCTGGTGCCGGCCAGCAATTTCTTGGAGGTCATTCCGCATCCGCAGGCCGATCGCATGGCTCTGCAAGCTGCGGTTCTTTTTGCCCGCCAGATTGATCCGTATGTCGGCAACGTGATCGCCTTGCCTGAGATAGTAGTGGCGCACGAGGCCGTTGAAATCCATTGGCGATCCCAGGCCGACGTAGCTCGTGTAGTCTGCGACTTCGGGGACTTTTGCCAGGTAGGCTTCGATCTCACGCACCGCTGCGTCCGATCGTTCCAGCGTTGTCCCCCGATCGAAGTCAAGAACCAACAGGAGTTCGTTTTTGTTGTCAAACGGCAACATTTTGAGTGGTACGATGCGCAGGGCCGCCAAACCCATCGCACCTACTGTCAGCACCAGGATGCCCACCAGAAACGACCAGGCCACGAGCCGCGATCGAAGCAAGGGAGCCATCAAAGGGTAGAAGACCTTGTAAAGGGCCGACTGCTTGACGGCGTCCAGGTCGTGTGGATCGTGGTGGGAATTGACTTGCGTCCCTCCCGCGCGATAGTTGCGACGCAGTCCGTGATAGGCGAGCCAAGGAGTGATCGTGAAGGCCACGACCATCGACATGAGCATCGAGACTGGGACGTTGAGCGCCATGGGACGCATGTAGGGACCGATCATCCCGGTGATGAAGAACATCGGCAGAAAACTGACGATGATGGCCAACGTCGCGGTAATGAGCGGCGCACGAATCTCGGCCACAGCGTCCAGTACAATCCGACGTGTCGCTCTCTTGCGCAGCGCGAAGTGTCGGGTGATGTTTTCCACGTCCACAATGGGGTCATCCACCAGCAGCCCCAGCGACAGGATCAGTGCAAAGAGCGTGACTCGATTGATCGTATATCCCAGCATCAGATTGGCGGCCAGCGTCAGTCCGAAGACGACCGGCACCGCGACCGCCACGATCAGCGCCTCGCGCCACCCCAGCCCGATGGTCAGAAGCGCGACGACAATCAAGATGGCAACGGCCAATCCTTCGAGCAATCCGTTGACCTTGTCGTTCGCCGTCAGACCGTAATTGCGGGTGACAATCATTTCGACGTCACTCGGCACGATTTTCTGTTTCAGTTCTTCGGCCTGCTTGAGCACGGCGTCGGCGACCCACACGGCGTTTGCGCCTTTTTTCTTGGCTACCGCGATGGTCACGGCCGGCTGGGCGCCGCCATTTTCGTTCGAATTTGCAGCGGTGTGCTCGAGCTCGCCCAAAATCGTGCCGGGAAAATACTCGTGCTTTGTGAATCCACGCGCTGGTCCCCACCCGTGGCGTACATAGCCTGCCAATTCATCGGGCCCGTCCTCGACCTGGGCCACATCCTTGAGAAACACAGGCCGACCTTCGAATACGCCGACGACCAGATCGCGCAGTTGGCGCGCATCGTCAAAGGGTTCGCCGGCATCCACGCGGATCAGCCGGTCGCCGGTGCGAAAATCACCGGCCGTCTGCCGGACGTTCGTGACCTGGATCGCCCGCTGCAACTCCAACGGCGAAACGTGATATCCTGCCATCCGGTCCGGGTCCATGAGCACCTGGACCACGCGTGGCCGACCGCCCACGACGTACGCCCGCGACACCTCTTGGATTCCCGCCAAGCGCTGGGCAAGTTCCTCGGCCACACGGCGGAGCGTCATATCGTCCGCAGATTGGCTCGCCAGCGTCAATGTTGTTACCGGGACATCGTCGATTTCAACAGGCTTGATGACCCAGCCGGTCACCCCGGGCGGCACCGCGTCCAGGTTTTCGTCGATCTTTTTGTAGAGCTTGACCAGGCTCCTCTCGCGATCCTCACCGACATAGTAGCGAACGGTGATGATTGCCTGGCCTTCGCGGCTCATGGAGTAGACAAATTCCACGCCGTCGATCTGAAAGAGAATTTTCTCGAGGGGCGTCGCGACCAGTTGCTCAACTTCGCCGGCAGAATGACCGGGGAAGTTGACGTAGATATCGGCCAGCGGCACGACAATCTGCGGGTCCTCTTCACGCGGCGTCAACCACAGAGCCGCCAACCCTAGAATCGTTGCCAGCAAGATCAAAATCAGTGACAGGTGCGAGTCCAGGAAGATCTTCACGATCTTATTCGTGAAGTGGTGTTCCTGGTTCGAGCCGACAACGTCGTGTGCAGCCATGGACCTATTCTCCTTCGCGCAGTCCAGACAGCACTTCGACGTCGTCGCCGATCGTCCGTCCCAGTCGAACGGCTCGTCGGCTGACTGCACCATCGATTGCCAGGTTGACCAGTTGCAATTGCCCGACGCTTTCTACCGCTTGACGCGGGACAACCAGAACCTGCTCTTCGTCGAGCGGAATCAGGATTCGCCCGAACGTGCCGCTGTAGACGCCCTCCGGGCAAGGCCCGGTGACCTTGACCTGGAAGGCTCGGCTGCTGGACTCTGCTTCCGGCACAATCTCGCTGATCGTGCCAGTGCACCGCTTGCTAAAGTTCTGAATCTGCACTTCAATCGGCTGGCCAACCTTCAATCGGAGCGCAAGCGACTCGCGGACGCTGGCAACGAGCTGCATCCGTTTGGGGTCAAAGAGCGTCGCCAGCATTTGTCCCGGCGTCACCATGTCGCCCACATCGACTTTCTTGTCGATCACGATTCCGTTTATCGGCGACCGGATCGTGGCCCAATCGAGCGTGGCCTGGATTTCATTGATCGATTCCCGCGCGCGGCTGAGTTCCGCGTCGGCTGACTTAAGTGCTGTGGCGGCTCGCTCATAATCCTGTCGACTGACGGCCTTGGACTTCAGCAGATTAGCCGATCGATTCGCATCCGCTTCCGCTTGCACGCGGCCTGCCTCCGCAGCATGGAGCACCGCCTCGGCCTGTCGGCGCTTGGCCCGCAAATCCATATCATCCAAGCGCACCAGGACGTCTCCTGCCTTGACGACCTGACCGGCCTTCAGGTTGACTTCAACCACGCGTGCCAGGAGCCTGGCCCCGATGGTGGTTTCATGCACGGGCCGGATGGTCCCCACGGCCGTCTCGACCCGCGGCAGCCGAACCAGACGCGCCTCGGCAATGCTGCCGGGCGCCTTGTCGTCGCTTGCGGCGACGCGTTCTGTTTGCATCGATACCTTGGGCGCGAACTTGCCCGCCAACCATAAGAGGAGCACCGTTACGCCAACGGCAAATACGAGCAAGATCGCCGCGCGGCTGCCCCAGACGGCCCACTGCTGGCGAATACTTCTATTTGTGTTCATGTGTCACCAATTCCGTGCGTCAACGGTGTGTTAACAAAAACCACCCTGTCGCAGGCGTTACCAAAAGCAGCCATACGCCAGGGCACAAGGCCAGGTCGCAACGGCTCAAGCGCCGGACCGTGCGAGGTTCAAACGGGTGAAGTATCGAGTGCCCCGAAGAGACTACAAGTTGACTTGCGGTACACGTCCAGGTTGACTTCACGTACACTCCGTTGCCAAACGAACATGAAGACGAGCGAGAAATTGACACGCCAACGAGTGAGTGCAAAATCTGCCCGAAAACACGCAAACCTCAATCAAGCGCAGCGCATGCGCAGTGAATCTGCGGTATACGACCCACGCAAGGTAGTCGTCGACGCTGCGTGGCCAACGCTGGCCGAGACGATCAAGGCGGCAATCATGGCGCTGGTGGACGCGATCCGGTAACGGTCAGCGGGTAGAATGGACGCGATGGCTCGCCAGTCTCTATTTTCGGGTCTTGCGACGATTGCCTGCTGGACAATTGCCGGTGGGTTTCTTGGTGTAATGGTCAACGCTTTCGTACACTCAGCTGACAGTTTGCCAGCGCCCATGATGTGCGGCAATTCAGTGCTGGAAATGGGAATAGGCTATGGAATATCGGTCGGTTTTTTCGGCGGCTGCATAGTCGCGGCAACTCGTCGCCAGGCTCTTTGAGCTTGTAGGGCAGACGGGTTGGGCTGCCGCTTAGCCGACTCTCTCGTCGGCAATCAAGGCGAACGGCACGCCGGCCAGCGCGTAGAATGGGCGGAATGAGCAAACGTCGTCCGCTACCGTGGCTTCTCGATGCAGCCTTGATGATCGCCGGGCCGCTGCTGGCCGCACTTCTTATCTACTGGTTTTTCTCGCCCATTTGGTTTCCTGGGTTCCGAGAGTGATTACTTTCTAGGCAACCCGCAAACCGAAGCCGCCCACTACCCACTACCCGCTGCCGCCTGGCCGACGCATTAAGCCGGTTAACAAACCGGGCGTGACTACAGAGTGAATGGTGTGGTTGATTTGAATGCGTCTGGATCGAACCACAGGTCCAGGGACGATCGTTCCAATTCGTCAATTGTCTTTACAAGCCGTCCCCGATCCACCCACCACGCGACCAGCACAGCGGCGAGCAAGGTTAGCCAGAGAAGGTCTCGGATGGTGAAACGCATGGGGGCTAATCGCTGGGCAGGTTTGGGGCGGGTGCTATAGGGTTGGTCAGGAGTTGCGGCTGCATGTGCTTTGTGCGCATCGTTCCGTCGGCGTCAAAGGTAACGAGCACGTTGGCGGTTCTTAGGACTGCCCCTAGCTCGACGCTGTTCTCTTTCCACACCTCTTCTTGCGTTGCAGCCCGAACGCCGGCCCGATAAGTTGCCCACCAGCCAAGCGCCATCGCCACTACCACCGTCAGCCAGAGCAAGTCGCGGATCGTAAAACGCATGGGACTGGCTCCTGTTCCAACTTGTCGCTCATTTTCTTGGCCAGTTACACTCACGGATGGCGGCCGCAGCGCCGATCATCGCGGCCATACCGCCAGCATATGCACAACCGATTAAGAACGGTCCGCTAAACGTCACTAGAAACGCCAAGGCTGCTTGGCGATTGGTCCAGAGCAAAGCGAGCACAATAGGTGCGACAGCCAACACGGCCAGTAGCGTGCGAAGGCTAAACCGCAACATGGGTGCGCTCCCCCGCGGACGAAACGCAAGTTGCGTCAGATTGCGACGTTATGCCGCAGGAAGCAAGCAGAGGCGCTGGTCGGAGTCGAACCGACGATGGCGGATTTGCAATCCGCTGCCTTAGCCACTTGGCTACAGCGCCGTAACTCTTGCAGGGTACGGAACTTAGTCCACAGGGTCAAGAGGAGCGGCCAGGGCAAAGAGTGCGGTTTGCGGCCTCTGGCGGGACCCGGCAAACACGAGCTTTATATCGGTTGTAGCGGCCGCGGAGGTTCAATCGAAAGTCCGAGCACCTCGGCACAACGGACAGAGCTTTCGCACGCGGCCAAGCCCGCAACAAAAGACAACCCGTGAAGTCGCTTCGACAAATTCTTCGATGCTGTCTAAGTCCGATGGTTTGTTTCGACGTCTCGCTGGAGCGACTGATCGATGGGACTTTCGCAAATGCTGGCCAGCTTGCTGGGGACCGATCGCGTCGATGAGCTGGCCCGGCGGATTGCCGAGCGGAGCCAAGGGGCCGTCTGGCAGCGCGTGGTCCACCGCATTTCCACGCTGGCCGGCTCCGAGGCGCGGGGCTACGTCCGAGCCCGCGCCGGAGCGATCGTCCTGCGGGAGACGAACCTGATCGTGGCCGAGGAAAGCATCCGCACCCAGTCGCTGCCAATGAAAATCTACCAGGCGGCACTGGAGCGAGTCATCGAGCTGATCGTCGAGCAGAATCGCCAGCAGCGCCAACAGTCGCAGACCCGCAAGGTGGCTTAGCTCTTTCGCACACCCATGTCGCAGCCACTGTTGCCCTCGCTTGGCTCTGTCGCGCTGCGGCTGGCGCGGGACAACCGCCGCGTGGGCCGCGCGGTGGACGACCTGCCCATGCTGCTGACGCAGCTCATGGCCGCCTGGGCCCGTCGCGACCAGCGCGCCCTTTCCGAGCTGTCGTTTCGGCTTGTGACCGCCGCCGCCTCGCTTCCCGAGCTGTCCGAAGTCGCGCTCGAGTTCGACAAGCGAATCAGGGCCCGCGATCTCCACGCCGCCCAGCGCGAACTGCTCGCCCTGGTGGGGGAGGCGGGTTCCCTCCGCCGCCGCGGCATTCTGCCGGCAACCATCCGGCAGCAGACCAAATCCTCCTAACGCGGGTGGATTGGTCGCTGCATGCGTCTTTGCCGGCCGAGGGGAAGCGATACCACCCGGCCTGGCACTTGCTTGCCGCCGCCCGCCCCGGATTGGTATCTTGGAACGATCCATCGCCACTCCTCCGGTTGATTCTTCGGCCTCCTTCACGCCACCATCATGCGCAACGTCATTTCGCTCGTCCTCGGCGGCGGCCGCGGGACGCGGCTGTATCCTCTCACCAAGTACC
>DASRJP010000072.1:0-5235 GCA_035649415.1 Pirellulaceae bacterium
AAGAATGCGTAGCAGATGCCGTGCAGCACATTGACTAGCACGGCCGGAACCGGATCGGGGAAAAAGGCAAACACGGCAAACCGAATGGCATGGCCCAGAATGCCGATCGTCATCGTCCAGCGCCAGCCCAGCCGCTTCAGGAAAAAGCCGAGGACGGCTAACGTTCCGATTTCGGCAAATTGCCCGACGCTCATTGCCGGCATGACCCAGTTGCCCGGGATGCCGATGCTCCGCAGGTAGCGGTCGGTCCAGAAGAAATACCACTGGTGCACGGTGGCGTCGATGAACGTCACTATGAACAACACCAGCATAAATGGCACGCGCAAGAGCTTGGCCGCTTCTAGCCAGGCAAACTGGCTTTCGCCTTCGGCGGCAGGTTTCGGGGGCGTATGCGGCAAGACCAGGCTGAATGCCGCCAAAACCAGCGAAGCCACGCCCGCCGCCACAAACGTGTATTTCCGCGCCTCGAGAAATGCCTCGCCGGTCTTGGCCGTTCCCAGCACGGCCCCCAGCCACTCGGTGACCGGGACGCTGCCAAACGCCGGAATCTTCGCCCAGTCGGCGATGATCAGGATGAATGGCCAACTCGCAGCAATCCACCCGATCGTCCCCCACAGCCGCACGAGGCCGAAATCCTTCTGCTGATCCTTGACGTTGGCAAAGGCGATCGAGTTCGTGATCGAAATTGTTGGCACGTAGAAGAGGCAGTGCATCAGCATGAAGACGAAGAATGGCCAAAAGCTCTTGGTGCTGGCCAGGGCGATCATCGACACGCCACCGATGAGCTGGCTGAAAGCCAGGAACTTCTCGGCCGCGAAGTTGCGGTCCGCAAACTGCGTGCTGAAGAACATCGCCACGATAGCGGCGAAGTTGAAGCAGGCCAGCGCCAGGAACTGCTGGTTGGCGGTAAAGCCGATATCGGCTACGTAGCCGAACACCAGCGGGTACCACGCGCCCCAGATGAAGAATTCCAGGAACATCATGACCGACAGGCGGGTGCGGATCATGGAAAGAAATGCCTCGGAGAGGATGCACAATTCCAACTGCGAATCGAACAGGCCGGATTCTAGTCCCCCGCGCCGCACGTGGGAAGTTGCACGCTGGGCGCTTACTGCGTCTGGAACTCCCACGCCCGCTCGACCCGGCAGACCCGCAGCGCGAACCGCGCGTACCACTTCGTGCGGCCTTGTTCCTGGGCCAGGCGGTGCTCGGCCTGCTCGCGCCAGCGGCGGATGGCTTCTTCGCTCGACCAGTACGAAACCGTGATCCCCAGCCCGTCCGGGCCACGCGCGCTTTCGATCCCCAGAAACCCCGGCTGCTCGCGGGCCAGTTCGACCATCCGCGCGGCGGTGCGTTCATAGCCCGCCTCGTCCGCCGCCGTGCGGACCGACGTGAAGACCACGGCGAAATAGGGCGGCTGGGGCAGGGGGTTCATGGCCGGCAACCGAAAGCTACACTGGCGGTGGGATTTCGGATGGTCCGCTGCTCAAGAAACGACGTCAGCCGGGGACAGCCCCGGCTGAAATGACGTAAGTCGTTATCTGAGTGGAGGATAGGGGACTTGAACCCCTGACCTCTTGCATGCCATGCAAGCGCTCTCCCAACTGAGCTAATCCCCCGCCGAAACGGTCGATAATTGGTGGTATCGGTTTGCTGGCGGTGCGGTATGATCCGCCCCGCGGCGAAAATCGCGGTGAACAAGTGAACGTAGCAATGCCCTTTCCGAGTGTCAAGGACGCGGAAAACGGCCCTGCGGTTCGGTCCGCCGCGTAGCCCCGGCGTCCACGCCGGCGAGCCAGGAAGCGACTCAGGATGGATGGATTTCATGTCTGCAGGCCAGCTGAAACAGTTCCTGATCACCGCAGCTAAGCTCGGCGTCTCGGCTGTGCTGATCGCCTATCTGGCCTGGCGGGCCAGCGGCGACGATCAGTTCCAGTCGCTGCTGGAGCGGCCGAAGGACTGGTCGGTGTTGGTGCTGGCCTTGCCGATCTGCCTGCTGGCAGTGACGGCGACGATCCTGCGCTGGCACTTCCTGATTTGGGCCCTGGGGCTGAAATTCACGGTGCGCGAGACGCTGCGGGCCGGGTTTCTCGCTTACCTGGCGAACCTGCTGCCGCTGGGGCTGGTCGCGGGGGACTCGCTGAAGGCGGTGATGCTCATCCACCGCAATCCGCGGCGCAAGACCGAAGCCGTCGCGGCCGTGCTGGTCGATCGCGTGCTCGGGCTGTTCGCCCTCCTGCTGCTGGCGGCCATCGCCTCGCTGTTTCTGCCGGCCGAGCAAATCGCCCGGCTGGCGCCGCGCGACCAGTTGTTCGTTCAGCGGCTGTGCTGGGTCGTGCAAGGCACGTCGCTGCTCAGCACGCTCGGCCTCGTCGTGATGCTCATCCCGGCCGTCACGCGCTCCGGCCTGTGGGACAAGCTGGAGCACGCGCCGCTGGTGGGCCGCGTGCTCCACAAGCTCGTTGGGGCGATGCGAGCCTATCGCCAGCGCGTCGATCTGCTCCTGGCGGCGATCGGCCTCAGCCTCGTGATCCACACGCTCTACGTCTCGGCGATCTGCCTCATGTCGATGAGCATCGGCATTCCGCCCGACCAGCAGCCGGCGTGGGGCTCGATCTTCGTGATCGTGCCGCCATCGATGATCGCCGGGGCCCTGCCGATCGGCGTGTACGAGATCACGATCACGCTCCTGTTCCAGGCGATCTCGCCGCCCAGCGCACCGCAGAACATGGGCCTTTTGATCGCGCTGGCCTATCGCCTGATCCAGATCTCCATCGCCACCATCGGCGTGGGCTATTGGCTGGCCGGCCGCAGCGAAGTCCGCGAGCTCATGCACGAAGCCGAAGAGCAGCCGCCCGAAGCCGCCCTGAACGGCGACGACCCGCCCCCACCCGACGCGCCTGCGAGGCTCTCCCTCGCGCCCAGCCACAGCAGCGCCGGAAACGACGCCGCTGGCAATTGGCCGGCAAGGTAAGGATAATTCCCATTGGGGTCGAGTTTTTCACGGCCCATTCGTCTGGCGGCCGCGTCACATCTCGCTGCCGCGAAACGACTTGCGCCGCGAACCACCGCCGACAATCGCCCTTGAGTTAAAAGCGTTAGAGAACCCTCCAGGGAATTATCCTTACCCCGCGCCATTATATTCACAGGCGTACATTCCTCCCTTGCAATCCTCGACGACCGACTTGCCAAAGAGCCGCACCGCACCCTTGTATCCGACGGCGCATTGCCACACTTGTATAGATGCGCCAGCCTGGCGTTTATTCCCGCCCCAATCCAGATTTTTCGAAAATCGTCCGCGGTTCGGTCAGAGCCCAAATCCCGGTGGGACTCCGGAAAAGCAGAATGTCCCTTGATGCGGTTGTCGAGCGCGTCGAATTCGTACGCGGTGACGAAGCCCAGGGCGTCGGTGACGCTAATCAATCGGCTGACCGCATCGCAGGCGTATTCGACCGCCCCACAAAGTAGAATGTCCCAAGCCTGACCCCTTTATTCTCCTCCTTTGTTCTCCTTGTATAGACACTAAGTCTTTACGGTTCCTGACACCTTTTCCCTCTCCTCCCGCAATTGCGGATCGCGATGATGGCGGCCCCGCTTTTCTTGGTCTTCTGAATGCCAAGCGTCATCGCCTGCTCGGAAATGGACTGCCCTAGGCCCATGTGACCATCGACTACTGCCACAGCGTCATTTTCGAAGATCACTGTCAGCCGCTGATTGGCCCGCACTTTCCCCTCGTTCAGCCAGCGGACATAGATCGGCGTTCGGATTACGCCATGCGAATCGTGACCCGTCAAGTTGGCTTGAATCAGGTGATCGGCCACGACCGACGCTTCGTGGCGCTCGCAGGCAGCTGCAGCAAAGATCTCTGCGATCAATTCCTGCAGCGACTGGTGCGGGAAACGGTGGGCAGGCATTTGGCGTGTTTTTCACTTTGGTTTGATGAACAGAACCTCCGCTCGTTCGATCCTTCCCTTGCGCAGGTCCACCCGAAACCAGCCGTCGCTGTTTTTCGGGGAGTACGATCTGGCTGAACTTGGCCCGCGATCTCCCGTTCGCTTCCAGCGCCAGGTCTTGCCCATGTCGAGAGTCTCTGTAACCGACGGGTCGGCACTCCTCAAGTAACTCTCAGGCGACCTGGGTGATACCCGCAAACCTACCTGAAGTAGGATATTCTCATGACGGACTCAACTTTCCCTGCAAATTGTCCACGATGCGGAGCGCCGGCGACAACAGCCGTTGCCGGTGGCCTCTGCCCGGCATGTCTTCTCAAGCAAGTTGCATTGGGGACGGGGACTGACAGTTTCCCCAATGAGCCGTGGACTCCTCCGACCATTGACGACATCGCAACGGCCTTTCCCCAGTTGGTAATCATCGAACTCATTGGTCGCGGCGGGATGGGCGCCGTGTACAAGGCTCGCCAGAAATCGCTCGGCCGCCTCGTGGCGCTCAAGATTCTGCCTCCACGGCATGCGGCGAATCCCAGCTTCGCCGAACGGTTCTCGCGGGAAGCTCAGGCTCTGGCGGAACTCAACCATCCGAATATCGTCACGGTGCATGACTTTGGACGGGCCGGCGAGTTCTATTTTCTGATGATGGAGTACATCGACGGTGTCAATCTGCGACAGGCGATGATGGCGGGCCGCTTCACGCCGCCTCAGGCGCTGGCCATTGTGCCGCCGATCTGCGAGGCGCTGCAATTCGCGCATGACCGCGGCATCGTGCATCGCGACATCAAGCCGGAGAACCTCCTGCTGGATAAGGCAGGCCGTGTAAAGATCGCGGACTTCGGCATCGCGCGCATCATGGGCGCCGGCCTCGATCCCGTTTCCGGGGCTGCCGTGTCTGATTCGCCGGGCCTCACGCAGGACAGCGCGCTGGGCACGCCGCGATACATGGCGCCTGAGCAGTCTGCGCACTCCGCGCAGGCGGATCATCGCGCGGACATCTACTCGCTCGGCGTGGTTCTTTACGAGCTGCTGACGGGCGAGTTGCCGGTCGGGAAATTTGAGCCGCCCTCGCGCAAGGTGCAGATCGATGTGCGGCTGGATGCCATCGTGCTGCGGGCCCTGGAGCACACGCCGGAGCTGCGTTACCAGACGATCGGCGAAATGCGGACGCAAGTGATGACCGTCGTCAACGATCCCGGCCCGGCCCGAGCGGGGACTTCCGTGGACCCTGCGGCGCCGCGCCCGATCAACGTCGCCACCAGCTTCATCAGCACTCCGGAACAGCTCG
>DASRJP010000073.1:0-5788 GCA_035649415.1 Pirellulaceae bacterium
CTGCCTTCGGCTGGTGTCCTACCGGCAGCTTGAACGGGGCCGCCTTGACCGCCTTGCGGACAATCCCCTTTTTGAGGCACCGCGTGCAGATCAGCACCGTCTTGTTGGTGCCGCCCGGCGTCGTGATCTTGATGCGCTGCAAATTCGGCCGGAAAACGCGCTTGGTAATGCCGGTGATCTTGGTGCCGACGCCGCCCAAGTACTTGGCTTTGCCGCGGGTCTCGATCTGATTGCCGACGCTCTTCTTTTTGTCGCAAAACTCGCACTGGGCCATGGCTGGTTTCCTGTCAATCGAAGGGAAACATCCCATTTTACCGGCCAACGGATTGCTCGCAACGCCACCGCGGGAGCCGTGGGGCAGGCGTCCCGCCTGCCGAAATGCACAAGGCAGGCGGGACGCCTGCCCCACGTCCGTCACGGTGGATCGTCCCCACCCTGGCAAAACGGATTGCAGCGGCAGATTCGCCAGATCCCCTTGAGCGATCCGCGAATCGCCCCGTATTTCTCCACCGCTCCGATGAAATAGTTGCTGCACGTCGGCCGAAAGCGGCACTGCCGCCCGACCAGCGGACTGAGCGTTAGCTGGTAGGCCCGCACCAGCGCGATCAGAATTCGACCCGGCAACTGCACGAGGAAGCGGAGCAGGTTCATGGCGCCGGCTCCGAGGGCGAGCGTCGTTTCAAGCCGGCGAGCTTTCTGGCCACGCGCTTGGACAGTGCCGGCAATGACCGGGCGATCGCCTCCAGCTCGCACTTGGCCCCCTGCTGTGGACGCACCACGAGGTCAACGCCGGCGGGAAGTTGCTCGCGGACCAGGCGAAACGCTTCGCGGATTCGCCGCTTCCAGGCGTTGCGGGTCACGGCATTGCCGACCTTGCGCGAGATGCTCAGTCCCAGCCGCGGATGCTGGCAGTCGCTTGCGCCGCCGTTGACGACCAGCACGTCGTCGGCAGCAAAGGCCCGCGCGGCGTACACGCGGTCAAAATCCGCCTGACTGCGGATGCGCAGCTCTTTGGGAAACCGCTGATCGGACATCGAGCTACGTTCCACTCTCTTCGCCAGGTTCGTCGGCCAGCTTATCGCCAGGTTTCAGCGGCTGCGGCGACCAGTCGCTCTTTTCGGGACGCGGCGTGGCGCGGAAGTACGACGCTCCCTTCATATACCGCCGCGTGGCGCGCGCTCCCAGCCACGCCAGGATCACCATGCCAAAGCCCAGAATCACCAGCCCAGCCAATGCCGCCAGGACCTTGGCTCGCGTCGGGCCGTCCAGACGTTTGATGAGCGGCAGTTTTTCCTGGGCCCACGCGGACGACTGGAACACGATCATCCATGCCGGCGCGACCAACAGGGTCGAGCGAAATCTGGACTTGCTCAGCCATTGGACGATCTTGGTCCAGGTCACCACGACAAGTCCTCGCGCGGATTCTGCTTGAGCCGCGAGTCCAGCTTGCGGATCAAGTCGGCACTCGTTTCGTCGATGCTCTGCGGCGCGGCAATCAGGATTTCCGCGTACAAGTCGCCGCGGTCGCCGTCCTTGGTGCGAATGCCGTAATCCTTGGCGCGGATTTTTTTCCCGCTGGAAGTGCCCGGCGGAAGCGTCATGGTGATCGTGCCGTGCGGCGTGGGCACGTCGACCTTTCCTCCGAGGGCCGCCTCGGCCAGCGTGACCGGCACTTCTACGATCAGGTCCAGGCCGTCGCGGCGGTAGTGCGGGTGCGCGCCGACGTGAATCGTGACAAGTAAATCACCTGCCGGTCCGCCACTGGGTGACGGTTCTCCTTGACCGCGCAGGCGAATCGATTTGCCGTCCTCGATCCCGGCCGGAATCTTCACGGTGATTGTTTCCACGTCGCCATGCGGTCGGCGGATGCGGATCGTCGCCTCGCCGCCGGTGACTGCCGTGCGAAACGGTACTTCCAGATCGTGCTGCAAATCCGCCCCGGGGGTCGGCGCTCGCCGCGAGCGGCGGCGCGGCTGCGGCCCTCCTTCGAACCCGCCGCCAAAACCGCCCCCAGTAAACTGCTTGAGGAGTTCCTCCAGATCGGCCGGCATTGGGCCTCCGCCTCTCCCCCCTGCTCCGCCGCCGAACATTTGCGAGAAGTCGACCCCCTCCCATCCAGGCGGCACTTGCCCCGACCAGCCCCCCTGCCCCGCCTGCTCGAAGGCCGGCCCGAACTGGTCGTACATCTGCCGCTTCTTGTCGTCGCTGAGGACGTCGTAGGCGTGCTGAACCTCCTTGAATTTTTTTTGAGCTGTCTTGTCGTCGGGATTGAGGTCGGGATGATATTTCTTGGCCAGCTTGCGGTACGCCTTTTGGATTTCGTCCGTCGAGGCGCCGCGCTGGATCCCAAGGATGTCGTAGTAGTCTTCAGCCATGGTGCTTCGTAGGACAGGTTTTCAACCTGTCCAGTTTTGTCGGGACAGGTTGAAAACCTGTCCTACGTGATGATTCTACGAACGCTTTTGCAGGCGGTCGATGCTAGACTTGGACATTGGGCCGGAAATGCTGCTTGTTCTAAACTTGTGACCACCATCATGAACCGCTTCTCCTCTCTTGTGGCCGTTTCCCTGGTTCTGCTGTGGTCGACGACGGCCATGTCCGCCGCCCCCGGGAACGGGGAACTCGAAATCCGGGTCACCGACAAGGAGTCGAAGGAGCCTCTGGCGGTCCGCATGCACCTCAAGGACGAGCGCGGAAAGGCCGTCAAGGTGCCCAGCGTCCCGTACTGGAACGACCACTTTACGTTCGACGGCAAAATTATCCTCGAGCTCTCGCCGGGGATGTACACGTTCGAGATCGAGCATGGGCCGGAGTACCGCCAGATGTTCGGCCGCTTCGAGATCAAGCGCGGCGATGCGGACAACAAGGAGGTCGAGCTGTCGCGGTTTGTCGATATGAAAAAGGAGGGGTGGTGGTCGGGCGATCTCCACGTTCATCGCCCGCTCAAGGACATCGAGCAGCTCATGCGGGCCGAGGATCTGCACATTGCTCCGGTCATCACCTGGTGGAATGAACGCAGCGAATGGGACAAATCCAAGATTCCGGAAAAGTTGCTCGTCGAAGCGCCAGGCAAGCGCTATTACCAACTGATGGCCGGCGAAGACGAACGGGAAGGCGGGGCGCTGTTGTTTTTCAATCTGGACAAGCCGTTGCCGATTCAGGGCTCGTCGCGCGAGTATCCTTGCGAGATGAAGTTCGTCGATCTGGCCCTGGCTGCCAATCCGGATGTCCACATCGACTGCGAAAAACCGTTCTGGTGGGACCTGCCGCTGTGGATTGCCAGCGGCAAAGTCCATTCGGTCGGCCTGGCTAACAACCACATGCACCGTGACGGGATGTACCCCAGCGAGGCCTGGGGGAAGCCGCGGGACACGAAGCTCTACCCCAATCCCGACGGCAACGGCCGCTGGTCGCAAAAGATCTACTACGAACTCTTGAGCGCCGGCATTCGCATTCCGCCCAGCGCCGGCAGTGCGTCGGGCGTGCTGGCCAATCCGGTCGGCTACAACCGGGTGTACGTCCACTGCGGCCAGGAGCTCACCTGGGAGAAATGGTGGGAAGGCTTGCGGGCCGGCCGCGTGGTGGTCACCAACGGGCCGCTGCTGATGCCCAAAGTGAACGGCGAGCTGCCGGGGCACATATTTCGCGCCGACGAAGGGCAAACGGTCGAGTTGCAAATCGCCCTCAATCTCTCGACGCGGGACAAGATCGAGTACCTGGAGGTGATCAAGGACGGGCAGACGGCCCACGAAGTGCGGCTCGATCAGTGGGCCAACAGCGGCGGCAAGCTGCCGCCCGTGACGTTCGACAAGAGCGGCTGGATGCTGATTCGGGCGATTTCCACCAACCCCAAGACCTTTCGCTTCGCCTCGACCGGCCCCTACTACGTCGAAATCGGCCAGAAACCACGGATCAGCAAAGCCTCCGCCCAATTCTTCCTCGATTGGGTTATCGAGCGTGCCGGCCGCATCAAGCTCGCCGACGAAAAGCAGAAAGCCGAAGTGTTCGAGTTCCACCGCCAGGCGCGGGACTTTTGGAAGAAGCGAGTGGAGGAGGCGAATGCGGAGTAGCAGGCACACTCCGTGTGCCGTTGCGGGCGGCCCTTCTGGCAATGTCTTTGCGCCGATACGATGGAGGAGTGCCGATTGCAAATTGTCAATTGCAAATTGTTAATTGAAAATTTGCAATGAATAATTAACAATTTGCAATTGCCGCTCTGCGATGGCCGACTGGCGACCTCTCTATCCGTTTTGCTCCCGCTATCTGCCACTCGGCGACGCGCGGATGCACTACATCGATGAAGGAACCGGCCAGCCGCTACTGTTCGTCCACGGCAACCCGACCTGGTCGTTCTATTGGCGGAACCTGATTCTCGATTTGCAACTGAGCCACCGCTGCATCGCCGTCGATCACGTCGGCTGCGGTCTGTCGGACAAGCCGCAAAAGTACGAGTACACCCTCGCGCGGCGGATCGACGACCTGTCCCGGCTGGTGGAAGCTCTCGATCTGACGGGCGTCACGCTCCTGGCGCATGATTGGGGCGGGGCGATCGGCCTGGGGGCAATTTTGCGCATGCCCCAGCGGTTCTCGCGGATCGTCCTCTTCAACACGGGCGCCTTTCCGCCGCCGTTTGTGCCGTGGCGGATCGCCGCCTGCCGAATGCCGCTGCTGGGAACGCTTGCCGTCCGCGGTTTCAACGCGTTCGCACGGGCGGCCTTGTCGATGGCGACGGAGAAGCCCCAGCGGATGACCCCCGAAGTCCGTGCCGGCCTGCTCGCTCCCTATGACAACTGGGCCAATCGCGTGGCCATCGACCGGTTCGTGATGGACATTCCTTTCACCCGCCGGCATCCGACGTGGAAAACGCTCGCGCAGATCGAAGCCGATTTGCCGTCGCTGGCCGACCGCCAGATCGCACTGATTTGGGGAATGAAGGACTGGTGCTTTCGTCCAGAATGCCTGGAACGATTCCTAACCCACTGGCCTCAGGCCGAAGTCCATCGCCTGGCCGACTGCGGCCACTACGTCGTCGAAGACGCCCGCGAGCGGATCGTCCCGCTGCTGAAGAAATTCCTCGCGCAACCGTCGTCAATCCGCAATCCGCAAGCTGCAATCCGCAGTTAGATGCCCTCCCCTTCCCTTTCCATCGGCCAATGCGCCACGCTCGCCTGCGTGCTGGAGGCAACTGCACCCAAGGTGGGCAATGTCCATCGCGGAGCGGATTTTCAGGATTTGACGTTTACGGATTTTCTGGCCAGCGCGGTGGCGATCGGCCCGGTCATGGACGAGGCGAGAGCGGCCGGTGTGGGGCGTACCGTCCTCGCGGCAGTCGAAGCCACAGGACAACTCGCCGGTACGAATGTGAATCTCGGGATAGCCCTGCTCCTGGCGCCACTGGCTGCCGTCCCGCAAGAAGTGCCGCTGAAATCAGGCATTGCCGCTGTGCTTGACCAATTGACGGCCGAAGACAGCCGCCTCGTGTACCAAGCGATTCAACTGGCCAATCCCGGCGGGCTCGGTAACGTCGAGCAGATGGACGTTCGTCACTCCCCCCCTGCCCTGCTGCTGGATGCAATGGCTGCCGCCCAGGATCGCGACCTAATTGCGCGGCAGTATGTCACCAGTTTTGCGCTCGTGCTCGACGAAATCGCCCCAGCACTCGTCGCGGGCCGCCGCCGCGGCTGGTCGCTGACCGATTCCATCATCCGCACGCACGTCGAGCTGATCGCCAGCCATGGCGACAGCCTCATTGTCCGCAAGTGCGGGCCAGAAATGGGAAAGCAAGCTT
>DASRJP010000074.1:0-9092 GCA_035649415.1 Pirellulaceae bacterium
CCGGAGGTTCTCATGGTCCAGCCGCGCGGCGAGTACCTGTATGCCGCCTGCGGCAGCGGCGGCCTGCGGGTATTTGACATCGCGTTCATCGACGACAAGGCGTTTGCCGAGCGGATCACGACCGCGCCGGTCTCGCCGGCGGGGCAGAAGTTCTACGTGCCGATGCAGTATTGCACGGCGGTCGCGGCGCCGACGACGATCGCCCCCGATCCGACCCGCGTGCAGCCGCCGGAGAACAAGGAGCAGCTGGTCCACTCGCTCTACGCTTACCTATATGCCACCGACAAGTACGAGGGGTTGATCCTGGTCGGCGCGGGAACGCTGCTGGACGGCAATCCGCTCAACAATTTCCTCGAGCGGGCGCTGACTTATAACCCCGACGGCATTCTCAACGGCGCTCGCAATATCACGATCGTCGGCACTTACGCCTACATCTGTGCCGACGCGGGGCTGGTCGTCGTCGATCTGGCCGATCCGCTGAAGCCCAACGTCACCAGCGTGATCGGCGGCGAGACGCTCGAGCATCCGGTCGCGGTCCAGGTACAGTTCCGCTACGCCTTCGTCTGCGACGAGCACCGGGGCCTCGTGGTCCTCGATGTGACTGATCTGCACGATCCCAAGCCGGCCGGCTTTCTGCCGCTGGAGGAGTGCAAGAATGTCTACGTCGCGCGGACGTATGCTTACGTCGCTGCCGGCCCGCTGGGCCTGGCGATTGTCGATGTGACCAATCCCGAGAAGCCAGCGCTCGACCAGGTGTTCGATGCGGGGGGCCTGATCAGCGACTGCCACGACGTGAAGCTTGGCATCACGTACACCAGCCAGTTCGCCTACCTGGCTGACGGTGAAAATGGCGTCCGTATCGTGCAGCTCACGTCGCCGGACACGCCGGGAAATGCTGGCTTTTCACCGCGGCCGACGCCGCAGCTCGTGGCCACGTTCAAGATCCCAAAAGGCGGCCACGCGCTGGCGATCGGGGAAGGGGTCGATCGCGACCGGGCCGTGGACGAATCGGGCAACCAGATTGCCGTCTTCGGCCGCGTCGGCGCTCGCCCGCTCAACCTCGACGAGCAGCAGCGGATGTACCGCCAGCCCAGCGGCATCGGCCTGTGGAAAGGCCCAACGTGGAATGTCAGCGACGATCCGTACTCGCCGCTCTACCTGCGCACTGCCGACGTGCCGCCACAGCCCGTAGGACAGGTTTCCAACCTGTCCAGGAAGCCACAGCGGCTGGGGCCGTATTTGCGGTGAATAAATTGCGAAGATCGGCTGAACTACAAACGACAAAAACCGTGCCCGCGGCGAAGATTTCGAATGGGATTTTGGACACGGAAAACACTGAGAACACGGATCGGAGAAGGGTGGAACGAATTCTCACCGATCGACATCCGTGTTTTCCGTGTCCCACTCGTCGTCAGCGGTGATCCCTTGACCATCCGATGTTAAAACGCCGGGGGGGGGGGCCGAAAGGGAGCTCCCGTCGGCAGCGCATCAACCAACCTGCTACGCTGTAACGCGCGTGCGTTAAATATTGGAGCCCGGTCCCTCCTCGTCGGTTTGCAGTCATGCGCCACCAACTTAGACGATTTCTATTCCTAGTGCTCAGCCTCTCTGCCGCAGCAGCAGCGCAAGACAATCCGCGCACTCCCGCCGAGCAGTACCAGGCCCTGGCCAAGGACTTCAATGCCGACGGTTTTGCCCTCCGCCAGGCCACGACCGACGACGAGCGGCTGAAGATCGCCGATCGCGTGAACGAGCGGACGCTGAAGCTGATGGCGCTGGCGGAGAAGAATCCCAAGGACCCGGTCGCGCTCGACGCCCTGGTCCAGGTGATCATCCAGGAACTCTGGATGGAGAACAACACGCCCCATCCCGGCTTCGGCAAAGAGAGCCCGCAGGCCAAGGCCATCGCCATTCTCCTTCGCGACCACGTCCGCAGCGACAAGATCGCCGACACGACCCGCCGCGTGCAGTATGGCTTCCGCAAAGAGTGCGAAGAGTACCTTCGGGCCGTCCTGGAACAGAACCCGATTCGCGAAATCCGGGCGCTAGCCTGTCTGCGCCTGGGGCAGCATCTCAACTCCCGCTTGCAGCGGCTGGACATTCTCAGCCAACAACCGGCTATGTCGAAGCGCTACGAAGGTCTGTACGGCAAAGAGTATCTCGCGGCACTCAATCGCCGCGACCGCACCGAAGCCCTGAAGGAAGTCGAAGCCACGTTCGAGCGGGCCGCCAAGGAATTTGCAGACGTGAAGCTCCCCTGGGGCGGCCTCACCGTGGGCCAGAAGGCGGAATCGGAGCTCTACGAAATCCGGAACTTATCCGTCGGCAAACCGGCGCTGGAGATCGCAGGCACGGACCAGGACGGCCAGCCGCTGAAGCTATCCGACTATCGCGGCAAAGTCGTGCTGCTCTACTTCTGGTCCGAATACTGACTGACGTGACGGGCTAACTGGCCCCACGAGCGGTCGCTCGTTACCAGACTGAAAGACAAGCCGTTCGCGCTCATCGGCGTGAGCACCAATCCGTACGAAACAGCAAAGCTCAAGGAAGTGATGCAGCGCGAGAAGATGAACTGGCGGTCGATTGCCGACGATGGCTCGGTCGCCGAGAAGTGGAACCAGCCGGGGACGCCGGTGTACTACGTCCTCGACCCCCGCGGCGTGATCCGCCACAAATGGATCGGCTACCCTGGCGAGCAGGCGCTCGACACGGCACTGGAGAAGCTGATCGAGGAGGCGGAGCGCAGCCAAAAGCAACCGCGGATGTGACCGTGGTCCTCGCGCTTGCGACTGGCCGCGTTCACACTTCTACTTCGCTGGTTCTCGCGGCTTGAGCGTCTTCGCTCGTACGCACAGCGGCCAGAAATTCAGTCCAGTTCGCCGCGGCGCGGGCCTCGCCGACAGCTCGCTCACTGGCGAGGGAGGCTACGATGTCCTCCTCGATGGCCGCCTCCAGATCCGGTTTCCGCATCGGCGTGGCGACGAACACGACGATCCGGGCGAGCGTCTCCGCCAGCGGCCCGAAGTCGATCCCCTTGGGCGCCAGGCCCACCGCTACGTGCGGCACCGAGACCGACGGCAGTCCCACGAGGCAGACGGCGACTTCCTGATTGGGTCCCGCCCACTCGACCCGCACGTCTCCGCCCCACAGCGTGCTGTCGGCCTCCTCCGGCGGCAGCACGGACGCCGCCAGCACTTCCATCGCCTGCCAGCGATTGGCGGGCCGCAGGCTGCGGTGAAAGCCGTTCTTGGCCAAAAATGCTGTGAAGCGGGGCAAGCGTCGCCGCCCCAGCACCCAGCGGATCGCCGGCGCGCTGATCAGCATGGTCACCGCCGCCATGATCACCAGGGCCTCGAACATGCGCTGCCGGATCAGGCCGTTTTGCAGAGCCAGGAGGCCGAGGATGATGGCCATCGACCCGCGGGAATTCATGGCAAAGCCCAGCGCCCACGAAGTGTTCCACTCCATGCCCGTGAGCCGCGCCGCCAGGGAGCAACCCAGGAGTTTTCCCGCGCAGGCGATGACCAGCACCGTGAGCACGATCGGCAGATCGAATTTGGCCGCGAAGTCGATCCGCAGCCCCAAGCTGGCGAAGAACAGCGGCGCGAAGATGAACGAAACGAAGTCCAGGATCGTCCTCCGCGTCTGCGCGCGCAGATGGGGCGAATCCCCCATCGCTACCCCCAACAGGAATGCGCCAAAAACCGCATGAATGCCGATCCATTCCGTCAATGCTGCGGCCAACAGCGCCAGCGAGACGGCAAAGCCGATTATGCCCCCGGGCCAGCTGGTGTGAGCCTGGACGAGGGGCAGCACCCGATGCAACAGCCAGCGGCCCACGGTCAGCATCAGCGTGGCCGACAGCAGCGTGAGCAGGATGGTCGCGGTCACGTCCAGTGCCGGGTTCGTGCCGCCGCCGAGAATGCCGACGATCACGGCAAACACCATCCAGCCGACCAGGTCGTTGAACAGGGCGGCGGCGATGGCGATCGTCCCCAGATCGCTGCGGAACAGGTGCAGGTCGATCACCGTGCGGGTGATGTGCGGCAGGGCGGAGATCGAGAGGGCGGTGGCGAAGAACAGGGCGAAGACGCGCGGATGGGCGTCGCGCTCGCAGCCCAGGCTGTAGGGAAACATCCACGCCGCCGCCAGGGCCAAGGCGAAGGGGACGGCGAAGCCCGCCAGCGCCACCGCCAGCGATGTCCGCCCGCGGCGCCAGATCGTGGAGAGCTGCACTTCCAGGCCGGCCACGAGCAGAAACAGCGCGATGGCAATCGCGCTTAAGCTGTCGAGAACGGCACTCCGCGGTCCTTCTGCGGGAAACAGCGTCTGGGTGAACTGCGGCCACACTCGGCCCATGAGCGTCGGCCCGAGCAGCACACCGGCCAGCAATTCGCCGACGACAGGCGGCTGCGACAGGCGATGGAACAATTCCCCCAGCAAACGAGCGCTGACCAGCAGCACTCCCAGCGACAAGAAAACGATCGTGATGTCGTGCGGGCTCAGGTGCGCCATGATTTCGCCAGCGCGCAAAGACCCATGAGCCGGCCCCCAAGCGAAGGGCGGGCCTCCCGGACTGTCCCAGGGAGGCATTGTACTCCATCTGGTTCGTCGCGGCGGTCGTTGCTTCGTTCCCCTGACTTCTGATCCCTGACTCCTGACGGCTGACTCCTTTCCTTATCCCCTGTCTGCTGGCGCCGCGCATTTCTATAATCGCCGACTCACTGCTAGCGCCGCATGCTGGGACGAAAAGCCCATGAAAATTCACGAATTCCAGGGGAAAGAACTGTTTCGCAAGGCCGGAGTTGCCGTGCTGCGCGGGAAGGCTGCCCGCTCGCCCGAGGAGTCCGCCGCGGCATTCAAGGAACTGGGCGGGCCGCTGGCGGTTGTCAAGGCGCAGATCCACGCTGGCGGCCGCGGCAAGGGGATGATTGCCGGCACGCAGCAGCGGGGCGTGCAGCTCGTCCGCTCGGCGGAAGAAGCGGCGACGGTGGCTCGCAATCTGCTCGGCAAGAAGCTGGTCACGATCCAGACCGGCCCGGCGGGGCAGACTGTCAACCAGGTGTTTGTCGAAGAAGGCTGTCAGATCGCCCGCGAGTTGTATCTGGGGATCGTCCTCGACCGGGCCGCCGCGAAACCAGTGCTGATGGTCTCCACCGAAGGGGGCGTTGAGATCGAAAAGGTCGCGCACGAAACGCCGCACCTGATTCACAAGGAACACTTTGATCCGCAGGCCGGCTTGCAGAGCTACCAGGTTCGCAAGCTGTGCTACCGGCTGGGGCTGAAGGGAAACAGCGTCGCCGCGGCAGAAAAATTCATGAAGGCCCTCTGCCGCATGTACGTGCAGCTCGACTGCTCGCTGGTGGAGATCAATCCGCTGGTGGTCACGGCGGCCGGCGAGCTGGTGGCCCTCGACGCCAAGATCAACTTCGACGACAACGCCCTCTTCCGCCACAAGGAGTTCGCCGAGCTGCGCGACCTGGCCGAGGAAGACCCGGCCGAAGTGAAGGCCAGCCAGACCGGCCTGTCGTACATCAAGCTCGACGGCAACATCGGCTGCCTGGTCAACGGCGCCGGCCTGGCCATGGCAACGATGGACATCATCAAACTCCACGGCGGCGAACCGGCCAATTTTCTCGACGTTGGCGGCGGCGCCAACGAGCAGCAGGTCACCGAGGCCTTCCGCATCATCCTCTCCGACGAAAACGTCGAAGGTGTGCTGGTCAATATCTTCGGCGGCATTGCCCGCTGCACGACGATCGCCAGTGCCATCGTCGCCGCCAGCAAGGCGGTCGGCTTCAAAGTACCGCTGGTTGTGCGGCTGGAAGGGACCGAAGTGGAGGAGGGGCGAAAGATCCTGGCCGAGAGCGGCATCAAGGTGATCAATGCGACCGACCTGACCGACGCGGCGAAGAAGATTGTGGCGGCGGTGAAAGCCGCATAGCAGCAAATGACCAATGACCAAGTCCCAATGACCGATGAATGACATCGCGCCTTGCCGGATTGGTCATTGGTGCTTGGTCATTGGTCATTCGGAGTAACCGTTCCAACCCGCAGAACGTTGAACCATGAGCATACTCGTCAATAAGAACACGCGCGTCATCTGCCAGGGCATCACCGGCAAGGCCGGCGCGTTCCATACCAAGGGCTGCAAGGACTACGGCACGCAGATGGTCGGCGGCGTCACGCCCGGCAAAGGGGGCGAGACGGTCGAGGGACTGCCGGTTTTCGATACGGTCGTCGAGGCGGTCGAGAAAACCGGCGCGAGCGCGACGATGATCTTCGTCCCGGCGGCATTCACGGCCGACGCCATCCTGGAGGCGATCGACGCCGGCATCAAAGTCATCTGCGCGATCACCGAGGGAGTGCCGGTGCTGGACATGGTCCGGGTGTATGAGATCGTACGCGAGAGCGACGCGGTGCTGATCGGGCCTAACTGCCCGGGCGTCATCACGCCGGGCGAGTGCAAGATCGGCATCATGCCCGGGTACATTCACCAGCCGGGAAAAGTCGGCATCATGAGCCGCAGCGGCACGCTGACGTACGAAGCCGTGTGGCAGACGAGCAATCTCAAGCTTGGGCAGAGCACGTGCATCGGCCTGGGCGGCGATCCGATCGTCGGCACCAACTTCATCGACCTGCTGGCGCGGTTCGAGAAAGACCCGCAGACCGAGGCGATCCTGATGATCGGTGAGATTGGCGGCACTGCCGAGGAGGAAGCGGCAGCCTACGTGAAAAAGCATATCACCAAGCCGGTGGCCGCGTTCATTGCGGGCCGCACCGCGCCTCCCGGCCGCCGCATGGGCCACGCCGGCGCGATCATCAGCGGCGGCAAAGGGACGGCCGCCGAAAAGGTCTCCGCCCTCCAGGCCGCCGGCATCACCGTCGCCGACAGCCCGGCCGACATGGGGGCGGCGGTGCAGCGGGCGCTGAAAAAGTAGGACAGGTTTTCAACCTGTCCTGTCTACGTGGGGCTGGCGTCTCGCCTGCCGCACTAACCCGAAGCGTCAGCGAAGGGAAATCTCGTGTCAAAATCCGAGACGCGCTTCCTCGCTTACCCTTCCGGCTGGTATTGCATCTCTCTCTCCACCCGGCACACCCGCAGCGCAAAGCTCGCATACCATTTCTCCCGTCCCAGCCGCTGCGCCACCAGGTGTTCGGCATTCGCCTTCCAGTCCGCGATCGCTTCCAGGCTCTGCCAGTAAGAGACGGTGATTCCCAGGCCGGATGCGTCCCTCACGCTCTCGACGCCGAGGAAGCCCGGCTGCTGGCGGGCCAGCTCTTCCATCCGCTGGGCCATGTCGCCGTAGCCGTCCCCGTCTTGCTCACGGCGGAGCGAGGTGAAGATCACGGCGTAGTAGGGCACCTCGCCGCTAGTGGCCAGTGACATCAAAGTTCCTTTCGGAAAACTGTCGCCGCCTCCCGCCGCTTCTGGGAATGCGATTTGCTCCGCAATCGCGCCGATACCGAGGATGGTCTCGCCACGGGAGGTGTGTTATGCACAAGATAAATGCTGTTGTCGATCCGCCCGTTCCTCCGACGCATCCCGTGCCGCGGCCGGCGCCAAAACCCCCGGCGCCGCCGCCCCCTGTTCCACCGATGCCGGCGCCGCCGCAGCCGCCGGCCCCCATGTGACACGGCCGCCGGCCGAATGTTCACCGAAATTCAGGAGCATTCCATGCGATATTTGTATGCCTCGAAGAAGAATGTTTCGCGGCGGCTTGTGGCCACGTTCGATTCCGAGCAGCAGCTGCGATCGTACGTCCGCTGGGCGACGCTGCAATCGACGGGAGAGCGAGCCGGAAAATTCGAGCAGGGGAGCGCTCTAGCCGGCTATGAATCGTGGGAAGAGTCGGACCAGCCGCTGACGGACGAAGATGCGACCGAAGTCGTGCACAATCCTTCGCCCAGCATGCTGTAGCTCAAGTTCCAGGCGCTTCCGCCGCCGTGTCGTCCTTTGGCTTGATGGTTGTGCGCCAATACACCTGGCGATTGAAATCATCCACCATCCGCACCGCCAGCGGCCGGCCCAGTCGCAGATCCGCCAGTTCCTCGCCGGCGCTGCGGAGCGTGCTGCGAAGCTCTTTGTCGCTGGCCGACTCGGGAGAAATCACAAACGAGAGCGTGTATCCATCTGCTGCTCGGTTGAGATACAACGTCGACCCCCCTTCACTATCCAGATAGCCTTCGTCCAGCAGATGCTTCCCGACGAAAAGGGCGTCGTCCTCGGTCGCATCCCCCGAGATATAGCACTCGTGGCCCCCCGCCAGCTCGACGCGTGTCCCACGGGCCACAAACGGAAGAATCGTTCCCACGATCGTGACGACGACCAACGGAGACGCCGCCAGAAAAGCCGTCAGAAATGCGGAAACGTACGTGCTGTACCGGTAGCTGCCGCGGGGCCGCGTCCTTTTGATCCATTGCCAGATCAAGATCGACCCGCCAAGCACCAGCAGGTATTGCCCAAAGAACAAAGCCACCAGCACGGGGATCGGCAGATTGAACGCGAACGGAATGACGGCGGTCACCAGCGCCAATGCTGCCGCGGCCACGAACCCCCACATGGCGCCCCGCCACCCGAGCCGCCGGCAATTGATCGCCAGCATGACCAGGGCCGGCAGCGGCGTGCACGCCACGAGCGCCAGCAGCACCATTGGCGTGGCGAACAGGCGAATCCTTTTTTCCGGCGGAAAAGCCGGATCGTGGCGGGTATCGACCGTGGCCGGCGCCTGATACGGATTCTCGTTGGCCGCGGACATCCGTAGTGATCCTTAAATCCGAGCAGCAAGTGGAGCAGCGCGTGCCGGTCAATCGGCCTTGGCGGCTTGTTTCGCTTTGGCCTTCCCCTTTTTTCCTTTGGCTTTCGCCTTTTCTCCCTCCAATCCCGGCTGTCGCAGGCCGGGGCGGCCGTCGGGGCCGGGCAGGTCTTTAAGGATCACTGCCAATCGCTTCCGCGCGGCGACCACTTCCGCGTCGGACGAACTGCTCACGTCACGATAGCCGCTGCCGTCGCGCGACTGGCCGCAGTCGATGAAGCGAGCCGTGCCGTCCCCTTCGTCTTCCAGCAGCCACCGCTGGTCGCGGAGGATGCG
>DASRJP010000075.1:0-2676 GCA_035649415.1 Pirellulaceae bacterium
GGTTGGCCCACGTGCAGCAGCCAACAACGTTTTCTCCGCCCGCGATTATTGCTTCCAAGCCGTCGCCGAAACAGGGCAGCGCGCGTCTTTCGCCTCGCTTATTCGTCGGCAGCGGCATCGCCCTGGTCGCGGGAATGCTGCTGGTCGCGGCGCTGAATGCCTGGCTGCCGCCGCTCGTTGAGAGAGCTCCGGCGAATGCCGGGGCGGATGGCGGTGGCAAGAGGTCAGAAATCAGCGGTCAGAGGTTAGAAAGCAGCAGCCAGAAGTCAAAGATCGAAGTGGGCAGGCCACATGCAGCGTTCGCAGGACGACGGTCCGACGCAACAGTTACCGTGGCGCGAGCCGATGGAGCAGCCTCCGCATCGATCGACCTCGAGCTGCGCGAAGCATGGCACCACTTGGTGGCGCTCGAATCGGCAGCGCGAGCGGCGCCCAGTGAAAACTCGTTTCCGCGTGAAGTGGACCAATTGCGGAACATCCTCGAACGGCTGGAACACGAGCTGAATTTCGAAGCTCGATACGCGGACCCACCACCTCCGACGTCCGACGTCCAATCTCTGCCCTGATCGCAAACGGCACATTTCCCATGTCCCATTACGAAGGAAATTTTATGAAATCGTCCAACTGGTGCTACGTCTTATGCTTCGTCCTCGGCGGCATCGCCATGGTCGCAGCACAAAACATGCTGTTTGTCAAAGCAACCGCCCAGCAACCGCCAGGCGATCTCCAGGCGACACCTCCACCCCCACGGGGAATCCAATTTGACGGCAAGACCGTCACTGAGCTGCACGCCAATGGCACGATTGTGGAGCGCACGCCGGACGGCAAAATCTTGCGGACGACCCAAGGCAAAGCGCCGGCTCAGGAGGGCGTTGGCGCCTACCCGGTTCCTTCGGCTGGCGGCCACAACTTTTACGCAGTCGGCTCGCCCCCCGATCCCGAAGTCGCCAAGCTGATGAACGACGAGATGCAGGCCACGCAAGCGGCGCAGAAAGTGCTCGCTGAACTTCGCGCCGCCGACTCCGACGGCGAAAAGCAGAAGCTCAAGGCCCAACTCCGCGAGAATCTGATGGCGATCTTCGACGTCCAGCAAAAGCGACGGGCCGCCGAAGTGGCCAAGATCGAAGAGCGGCTGGCGAAGCTCAAGGACACCATGAAGAAACGCGACACCGCCAAGGACACGATCGTCGACCGGCGGCTGGACGTGCTCACCGGCGGCACGGACGAGTTGGGTTGGGAAGAGACTTATCCGCTCGGAGGGCCAAACGCGGCCAATAGCTTCCGGAATCCCAACTTCGTCCCATATGGCGTGCCGAACACTCTGGTAGTCCCTCAGTACGGTCCCCCCGCGACGACCGTGCCGCGGCCTTCCAATGTCCCCGCATTGCCCGGTCCTGCCGCCCTTCCGCCAGCAGCACCCGCGCCCGGGGCGGCCCCATCAGTCGTGCCGCGAGCCACGACGCCCGTTCCCAGCACCCCGTCAACCTCGCCGGCGACGCGGTAGGCGAAAAGTCTCGATTTCCCCGAGCAGCGCGCAGATTCTGACATTCTCGCGCATCTATATTGAGACCTCGCCGGCGACATTCGGCCGCCGGCGCGGCTTCATATCTTTCCGCTCGGGAGACCAAACATGCGCCGCACCGTGCTGGCCGTGGCCGCTGCTCTGGCTATGACCGGAAGTGGAATGTGCGGCCTGGCGGCAGAACAAGCCGGCCGGCCGAACATCATCCTTATCGTTGGCGACGACATGGGATATGCCGACATCGGCATTCACGGCTGCAAAGACATTCCCACTCCGCACATCGACTCGCTGGCCAAAAACGGGGTTCGGTGCACGAGCGGCTATGTTTCCGGGCCTTATTGCAGTCCCACGCGGGCCGGGCTGATGACCGGCCGTTATCAGCAGCGATTCGGACACGAGTTCAATCCCGGGCCAAATCCGGGAGGCGACGTCGGTCTGCCGCTTGACCAGGCGACGTTGGCCGACCGGCTCAAACAAGCGGGCTACGCGACCGGCATGGTTGGCAAATGGCACCTGGGCAACGAGCGCAAGTTCCATCCGCTGAATCGGGGCTTTCAGGAATACTACGGCTTTTTGGGTGGTGCTCATTCGTATTTCGTAAGCGACAACCGCGGCACCAAGGGGCAGATCAATGCCGTATTGCGCGGGTTTGAGCCGGTCGCTGAGCAGGAGTATCTGACCGACGCCTTTGGCCGTGAGGCGGTGGCTTTCATCGATCGACATCAGAAGGAGCCGTTCTTCCTGTATTTGACGTTCAATGCCGTCCACACGCCGATGCACGCCACAGAGAAATACCTGTCGCGGTTCAAGGATGTGGCAGATGAAAACCGCCGGACGTACTGCGCCATGATGAGCGCGATGGACGACGCCATCGGCCGAGTGCTGGCGAAACTCGACGAGGCGCGGCTGACGGAAAACACGCTGATCTTTTTCGTCAGCGACAATGGCGGGCCGCCGGTCAATGCATCGAGCAATCTCCCGCTGCGCGGCCGGAAGGCTACGACCTGGGAAGGCGGCATTCGCGTGCCGTACCTGGTGCAATGGAAGGGCCAGCTTCCCGCGGGGAAGACCTTCGACCAGCCGGTGATTCAGCTCGACCTCCATCCGACGGCACTGGCGGCGGCCGGCGTCACGACCGACGCCCAGCTCGATGG
>DASRJP010000076.1:0-38799 GCA_035649415.1 Pirellulaceae bacterium
CCCGTTTTGGCCACGACTTCAGCCAGGTCCGCGTCCACACGGACTCCCAGGCCGCCGAAAGCGCCCGCGCCGTCAATGCCCATGCTTACACGGTCGGGCAGGACATGGTGTTCGGAGCGGGAAAGTACGATCCCGACTCGTCCGCCGGGCGTCACCTGCTGGCTCATGAATTGGCGCACACGGTTCAGCAGCGCGGGTTGCAGAAAAGCAGTCGAGACGTCGCGTTGCCCTTGACTGGCGAGGACCTCGCGTTCGAGCGTGAGGCGGAAAGTGCTGCGGCTTCTGCTCTGCGCAGTGACACGGTGCGTCCCGTGGTCCATCCGCCCGGTTCAACGGCCTCTCACCCTTATTTGATGCGTCAAAAGTGCAATCACGATGGTCCGCAGCCCATTTGCGGAGGCGGTCCGCTGGCGATGTGGAAGCTTGAGGATATCCAGACCGAAGAAATCGAGAACGCTCATCTCGATGACCGCATCGTGACCAGCGGCTTGCAAACGGAATTCGGTGGCGAGTGGCTCACCCAAGTTTGGACTCCGCCCAACCCAGTCAAAGCGGGAAAGGAGCGCGGTCGGGCCGACGGCGTCAAAGTCGTGATCGACGGCGATAAATTGCGAATCGAGATCGTGGAGATCAAGTCGTGTAGCAAGGAAGGAGGTGGTTGCTCGAGGGCGACGGACGAAGCTAAGGGATACCAGTCCGTACTCGGACCGCTGTTTATCAACATCGCCATGATTTCTCAGGCGCTGAACCCGCCTGCTCAATCGACTGGAGAGTCGGCGACATCCCCCAAAAATCAGAAATCCCTCAAGGCACAAGGGATCGACCTTAACAACAAAGACAACAGTCAGGCCCTCAAGTTTCTAAATAGTCTGGAAGACAAGCGCGGCAGGCCGTTTGGAACCGCGTTTCGCAAGGTGGAATTCGAGCTGAACAAAGACGGCGCGGTCGGCCAGATCTATCGCGCGGGCGCCCCCATCAAGGTGGAATGCACAGAACGAGGCGGCGAGAAGGGATTCAAGGCGCGTCAGCTTGTCTTTCAGACGAATCAGCAAGGCGGCATCAGTTACCGATGCGAGAATACCGGCTGCGGCAAGGACCCCAATCCAAAAGTACCGGCTCCACCCGCAGCACCCGCTACGGGCGAAACAACGGAAGCTGCGCCGACAACCGAGCCGTTTACGCTCCGTTACGACAAAAAGAGCGTCGATGTCCAGGTTCCCTCGGGCTGGCTAACTGCCAAAAAGGCCGAGGCCGTGAAGCTGGCGGAGCCCGCATCCGCTCTCATCCCAGGTTTCGTCCTGCAATCCTTGCAGCGTCAGAGAGGAGGCAAGATCGGCATTTCCGGGCAAATCGATGATCGTCCGGAAGTATTACCGGTCTCATTGAAGGACAAGGCAGGCGGCTCGGTTCGATTCACCGTCGATGGACAGGGGAACGTCAAGCTGACTCAGGAACACAAGAACAAAGCGATCGCGATCGATTTCCCGCGCCTAAGCCCGGGGATGATCACGAAGCTTGAATCCGGCCCCGAAGGGGTCGAGTTTTCGGGATGGATCAATCCGAAGGTGCCGCTCTTGGGCCGGCTCGGCATCGAGTATTCCAAGGGGGCGCTGACGGTCGTCAAGGGGCTCGATGAAGCCGCGCTCAAGAAACGCCGCGTGCTGGGCATGCGGGTCACCAAGGCGCAGGTCGAGATGCAGCTAGCCCCCGAGTTCAAGCCGCGCGGGGTCATCGAGCTGCAAATGGGCTCGGAGAAAGATCCCTTGGCGACGGCTACGCTCACTCTGGAAGCGGACTCGGTAGGACTGATCGCCACCGGAAAGCTCAAGGTCAACATCCCCAAGATGGAGACCTCCGAGACGACCATCACCTACAAAGGCGGAGGGGACCGCAACGAGTGGCTCGCGGCCATCCATATCAAGAGCGAGAACATCAAGCTCGGCGCCGGCTTCTCCGTTACCGGCGAGCTGACCGGCAGCATCGAGAAAGAAAAGATCGATTTCGACGGCAAGCTCGACATCGGCCTGCCCGGCGACAACTCGGCGCAGCTCGGCCTCCGCCGTGGACCCAAAGGGGAGTGGGTGCTCTACGGTAGCGGCAGCTTCAAAGTGCCGAAGATTGATCGCGTCCGGGCCACGGTCCTTTACGAACTGGAGAAGGACATCCTCACCGCCACGGTCGAAACGCCGACCGGTTTCAAGATTCCCGCGATCGACTTGACAGGGAAGCTGGTGAAGCTGACGGTGACGATCGCCAAAGGGCGGAAGATCACGGCCACCGGCACCGGCCGGCTCGATTTCAAGAAAGGGAAAGCCGAAGGCTCTGCCACGGTCACCTACACCCCCGAGGGAAAATTCATCGGCACCGGCAGCCTGAGCTACGCCCTGACGCCGAACTTGACCATCACCGGCACCGTCGAGTTGGACAAGGACGAGCGGCTGCGCGTCACCGGCCAGCTCACGTTCAAAAAGCTGACCATCCTCGACAAGATCGAAGACAAACGCAATCTAATCGACTTGCGGTATCCAATTCCGATTCCCGGCGCCAGCATCGGCGGAATTGGTCTGGAGGCAGTTCTCGGCGCCAAGCTGGACGCCGGCTTCTCGTTCGGCGCAGTGGTGATCGAGCCGCTGACGTTCGAGGCGGGCTTCAATCCGCTGGAGGACGACCCCAATCTGGACCTGGCTGTTTGGGGTACAGTGAAAATCCCCGCGTCGGCATTCCTCAGCGCCAGCATCAGCGGCGGCATTCAGCTCGATGTATTCATCGCAGAAGTCGGCGGGGAAATTATTCTCACCGGCACGATCTCGCTGGAAGGGGGAATTTTCATCCCCTTCAAGGGCCGCTACGCCAAAAAGAAGTTCACCGCCGAGCTGACGCCCGAGGTCAAGCTAGGACTGATGCTGGCCATTGCGCTTAGCGCCCGGGTTTGGGCCAAGGCGGGAATCGGCTGGCTGAGCGTCAAGACCGAAAAGACCTGGAAGCTCGGTGAGAAAAAGGTGGATACGGGGCTGAAGTTCGGCGTGAAGGCCCCGATCAGCTACGACAGCGAAACGGGCATCAAAATGCCGAGCCTCAGCCAGGTCGAGTTGATCAAGCCCGACTTCAGCAAAGAGAACTTGATGCGCGTGGCGGAGAGGATCTTTAGCGACGCTCCGGCAACCGAGCGCGAAGTCTGATTGGAGTACAGTTGGCGTGTCATCATTTCCCAATTCCCCGCGGCTGATCAAAGGCGGCATTGTGCTGGTCGATCCAACCAGCGGCGTCGTGCTGCGGGTAATTGCCCTGCAGTACAACCCCGACACGCTCAGTCGCACGCTGGCCGTGCAGGGGACCGCCGCCGAGGGAGGCGACCGCCTGGAGGCGCTGCGGCTCAAGGGCCCGCCGATCGAAACGATCAAGCTCGAAGCGGAGATCGACGCCACCGATCAACTCGAGTTTCCCGAGCAGAACCCAAACGCCGCAAAGCTTGGCGTGCAGCCGGAACTGGCCCTGCTGGAAACGCTGCTTTATCCCCGCAGCAGCGACTTGCAAGCCAATAACCGACTGGCCCAGATCGGCACGCTGGAGATCACGCCGGTCCAAGCGCCGCTGACGCTGTTCGTCTGGGGTGCAAACCGCATCGTGCCGGTCCGCATCACGGAATTCGGCATCGTTGAGGAGGCCTTCGATCCACTACTCAATCCAATTCGCGCCAAGGTCTCGCTGGGCCTCCGCGTCCTGAGCGTCAACGACCTGGACTTCGGCAGCAAGGGAGGGAGCCTGTTCATGATCTACCAGCAGCAGAAAGAGTCGCTCGCGCAGAAGGCCCGTGCCGCTGCGCTACCGGCACTGGGCATCGGAGGCATTTGATGAGTCTTCAGCCGTTTCCGCCGACCAGTCGCTATTTCGCGATCGAGATTGCCGAGTGGCAGTCCCCCGACGGGCGGACGATCAAGTACCTCCGCCGCCGCTTCATCCCGCCGCCAGAGAGTTTTACCACGCTCGTGGAGCACGCTGTCCGGCAAGGGGAACGGCTGGACAACATCACGGCCCAGTACCTGGGGGACCCCGAGCAGTTCTGGCGCGTGTGCGACGCCAACGCGGCCATGCGGCCCGACGAGCTGACCGAGACGATCGGCCGCCGCATTCGCATCACCTTGCCCGAGGGAATTCCTGGAGCGCCCGCCAATGCTTAAGGGCATTCATCTGACGCTCATGGCCGGGCCCCTAGTCCCGGTACCTGCACCGCAGCCGGTGGTCGATGCGCTCGACAGCGCCCAGGTCACCGTCAGCGCGGGCCAGCGAACCGGTTTTCAGCTTTCGTTCGGCTTGAGCAAAGAGTCGCTGATCAGTCGCGCGCTGCTTCCGTCTGGCTTTTTCGATCCCAATATCCGCGTGATTCTCATGGCCACGATCAATGGCCTGCCCAGCGTGCTCATTGACGGGCTGATCACGCGGCAGGAAGTGACGCCCAGCAATGAACCGGGCCAAGCGAAGCTGACCGTCACCGGCGAGGATGTGAGCCTGGCGATGGACCTGACCAAAGTGAAAGGCGTCAGCTATCCCGCGATGCCGCCGGAGGTGCGTGTGGCGCTGATCGTCGCCAAGTACGCCCGCTACGGCATGATCCCGCTGCCGATTCCGAGCATCTTCCCCGACATTCCCAATCCGGTGGAGCGCATTCCACAGCACGAAGGGACCGACCTCGAATACGTCAAGAAGCTGGCCGACGAGCTGGGATACGTTTTCTACGTCGATTCCGGCCCCGCGCCAGGGGTCAACTTCGCCTACTTCGGGCCGGAGATTCGTGTGGGTGTGCCGCAGCCGGCGCTCAACGTGAACATGGATGCGCACACGAACGTCGAATCGCTGAGCTTCAGCTACGACGGCCTGTCCGCCGTGCAGCCAGCGATCATGATCCAGGAGCCGATCACCAAGATCAGCATTCCCATCCCTGTGCCGAACGTGAGCCTGCTGCGTCCGCCGCTGGCGGCCCGTCCGGCAATGGCCCTCAAGTTCGAGGAGCTGGAAACCGCCCGCCTCAGCCCGGCGCGGGCCATCCTTCGCGGCCTGGGCGAAAAGGCCAAATCGTCCGACTCCATCACTGGGTCGGGACAACTAAACGTGCTCCGCTACGGCCGCGTACTCAAGGCCCGCCAGCTCGTCGGCGTGCGCGGCGCGGGAATGGCCTACGACGGTCTGTACTACGTCAAGAGCGTGACGCACAACCTCAAGCGCGGCGAGTACAAGCAGAGCTTCACCCTGGTCCGTGAGGGCCTCATCTCCCTCGTTCCCAACGTGATTCCATGACGGCCAACGGCGCTTACTACGGCAAATATCGCGGTACCGTCAAGAACAACATCGACCCGCTCCAGACCGGGCGGCTGTTGCTCGAAGTGCCCGACGTTTTGGGAAAAGGGCTCTCCAGCTGGGCCATGCCGTGCGTGCCGTTCTCCGGCAGACAGATGGGAATGTGGGTGCTGCCGCAGGTCGGGGCGGGAGTATGGGTGGAATTTGAAAAAGGGGATCCAGACTATCCGATCTGGAGCGGCTGCTGGTGGGGTTCCGCCGCCGAGCCGCCGGCACTGGCGCTGGCCGCCCCACCCGCCATGCCGAACATGGTGATTCAAACGGCCGGCCAAACGACGCTGATGCTCAGCGACGTTCCCGGACCGACCGGCGGCATTCTGCTCAAGACCAAGACCGGCGCGCTCATTTCCATCAACGACACGGGCATCACGATCTCCAATGGCAAAGGGGCCATGATCGTGATGACCGGACCGACCGTGACGATCAATGGCGGCGCGCTGGCAATCACGTGACGTAAAGACCACAACCCGAAACACGGAACTTGAAACTCGGAACTCCGAACCAATGCCCGGTCCCCTGATCCACCTCGGCATTACCGCCATGTGTCCGCATGGCGGCTCGCTCTCCGTTGTCACGAGCAACGCGCGGGTGCTGGTCAGCAGTCAGCCGGTGGCCACGCTCGCCGATCAATACCCGATTGCCGGCTGCCCGTTCCAGATACCGGTAGGCGCCGGCACCAAGCCGCAGCCCTGCGTGCTGGCCAAGTGGCTGGTGCCGGCGGTGCGTGTGAAGGTTATGGGCCAGCCGGTGATCCTTCAGACGAGCACGGGCCTATGCCAGAGCGCCGAGCAGATTCCGCAGGGGCCGCCGTCGGTCACGGTCGCGCAGACACGCGTGGTGGGAACATGAATATCGCCTATCCGTTTCAGATCGACAGTCGCGGACGGACGGCAGAGGCCGACGAGGACCGCCATGTCCGCGACATGATCGAGCAGCTCCTGTTCACGTCGCCGGGGGAGCGGGTCAATCGGCCGACGTTCGGCAGCGGCCTCATGCAGCTCGTGTTCGCGCCCAACAACGAGGCGCTGGCCGCGGCGACGCAGATTGCCGTGCAAGGGGCCCTCCAGCAGTGGCTGGGGGATCACATCCAGGTGGAATCGCTGGAGGTGGCCAACAGGGACGCGACGCTGAGCGTGCGCATCGCTTACTACGTCCGCCGCACGCAAGAGCGGCAGGTGACCGAATTCACGAGGCAGGTTGGATGACCACGCAGTACTATTGCGCCAGCCAGCAGCGCCGCAGCGCGGTCGGCAAATCGACCACGCTCAACGGCATCGATTTTCTGGAGGTCGCCTCGGCTAACCAGAAGACGCTGGCCGTCCACTTTCTGCACCCGCTGCCCGGGCAGGCGGGCGGCGTGCCGGCCAACCCGGAGCTGACCAAGGACAACGTGGTTATCGATGGCGGCGTGCGCGTCAAGAACATCCGCGTTTTGTCGGTCAGCTCGGCCGCCAACGTGCTGACCGTCGCCGTCAATTCCGCCGGCGACTTTTCGACGTATACGCTGCGGCTGGTTTCTTCTCCCTTGGATCCAAACTCGCCGCCCCCCACCGGCTTCGACCCGCAGCTTGCGGCAGTCTCGTTTTCATTCAAGGCCACTTGTCCCAGCGAGTTCGATTGCCGCACTGAGGTGGAATGCCCGCCGCAGGCGCTGCCCCAGCCGGAAATCAACTACCTCGCCAAGGATTACGCCAGCTTCCGGCGGCTGTTGCTCGATCGTCTGAGCGTCCTGATGCCAAACTGGCGGGAGCGGAGCCCGGCGGACCTGCAAATCGCGCTGGTCGAGCTATTGGCGTACGTCGGCGATCATCTGAGCTATTTTCAGGACGCGGTAGCGACCGAGGCCTACCTGGGGACGGCACGCAAGCGGGTTTCCGTCCGCCGACACGCGCGGCTGCTCGATTATGCCATGCACGATGGCTGCAATTCTCGCGCGTGGGTCTGCCTGACCGTCGATGAAGGTTCCCTGGCCGACGGAAAGGTTCTTCCAGGGCCAAATCTCAAGGAGAGGCACCCGGGGACGCGGCTGCTGACGCGCGGCACCGATGCGAGCGTCACGGTCAGCCTGGCGGACGAACTCAAAGCGCTTGCCGAGCAGCCAGTCGTGTTCGAGACGATGCATGACCTGACCCTGCGCTCGGCACACAACACGATCTCCTTTTACACCTGGAGCGACTCGCAATGTTGTCTGCCGCGGGGAAGCACGAAAGCGACGCTCCGCGACAAGCAGTCGCCGCTGCAATTGAGCAATGGGGACGTCCTGATCTTCGAGGAAGTGCTCAGCCCCACAACTGGTCAGGCGGCTGACACCGACAAGACGCACTCTCAGGCGGTGCGGCTGACCAAGGTCACGCCGGGAAAGGATCTCCTGGACGACACGCCGATCGTCGAAGTCGAGTGGCACGAGCAGGACGCGCTGACGTTTCCACTTTGCGTGACGGCGCTCGTGCGGGCCGAGGGCGGCCAGGAAGAGGTCCGCGAAACGAGCGTCGCCCGCGGCAACGTGGTGCTGGCTGATCAAGGCCGGTCGCTGCGGGACCGGCCGCTCGTTCCGCCCCAGGTGCCAGAGCAGGGACCCTATCGCCCGCGATTGGCCGAACGCGGCATCGCTCACGGCGTGAAATACGACGACGAACTCGCCCGCGACAGCGCGGCGGCACTCGCGCTGGACCAGGACCCGCGCCAAGCGCTGCCCGCCGTTTCCTTGCGCTTCGGCGAAGAAAGGTGGTCGCCGCAGCGCGATCTATTGGCCAGCGACCGCTTTGCCGCGGAATTCGTCGTGGAGATGGAAGAGGATGGCACTGCGCAGCTGCGTTTCGGCGACGATGTGCAGGGTAGGCTGCCGCCGGTCGGCGGACAGTTGTTTGCCGACTATCGCCTGGCCAGCGGACGCCGCGGCAACGTGGGGGCCGGAGCCATTGCCCGCGTCGTTACGAACCTGTCCGGAATCTCCGCCGTTCGCAACCCGCTGCCGGCCAGCGGCGGCAGCGACGGCGAGCCGCTGGAGCGCGTGCGCCAGTTCGCGCCGCAGGCCTTCCGCCTCCAGGAGCGGGCGGTGACCGAAGCCGACTATGCCGCGGCCGCGGAGCGGCATCCGGAGGTACAGAAAGCCGCCGCCACATTTCGCTGGACGGGAAGCTGGCACACGGTGTTCGTGACCATCGACCGCAAGGGTGGCCTGCCGGTCGCGGCCGGGGGATTCGCGCAAACGATCCGCGAGCACATTGAGCAGTTCCGTTTGGCCGGTTACGACCTGGAGATCAACGATCCCGTGTTTGTGCCGCTGGACGTGGCGCTGCTGGTGTGCGTGGCGTCGGGGTATTTCCGCAGCGACGTGAAAGCGCGTTTGCTGGCAGCGCTCGGCCGGCGCGAGCTGGCCGGCGGACAGCGCGGCTTCTTCCATCCCGATCAGTTCACGTTCGGCCAGCCGGTCTACCTCAGCCGCATCTACCAGGCCGCGATGGCGGTGACCGGCGTGGCCTCAGTCGAGATCAAGCGCTTCCATCGCTACCGGCACAAGCCGGCGGGGGAACTCGACGACGGCTTGATCGCGCCGGCACTGCTCGAAATCGTACGGCTCGATAACGACCCGAATTTTCCCGAGAACGGCCGGCTGGAACTGGATTTGCACGGCGGATTATGAACGACACTAGCGTTACGCCCGAAACTTGCGGCTGCTGCCAGGGAGTGAAGTCCCTCACGCCCGACCTCACCGCCAACGCGCCCGAGCTGGCGGCACTTCGCTATCGCGTGGGGACGCACGGAAGCTTCAAGGCCACAATGATCGCGGCACTGGCCGGAAAGCCCGCGCTTTCGTTGTTGACGACGCGCGAGGACGACGATCCGGCGATTGGCCTGGCCGACGCCTGGGCCACCGTGCTGGACGTGCTGACGTTTTATCAGGAACGGATCGCCAGCGAAGGCTATCTGCGAACGGCGGCCGAGCGGCGGAGCGTGCTGGAATTGGCGCGGGCCATCGGCTACGAGCTGCGCCCGGGCGTAGCGGCCGGGACTTACCTGGCATTCACGCTGGAAACGGCCGAGGGCTCGCCGCCAGTGACCAAAATCGAGGCCGGCACCAAGACACAAAGCATCCCCGGTCCGGGCGAACTGCCGCAGACGTTTGAAACGGCCGAAGTGATCGAGGCCCGCGCGGCGTGGAATGCAATTCCCGTCAAAACCACGGAACTGGTCCTCCCCAAGTTTGGCGACGACACACTATGGCTGGCCGGAACGGAAACGAACCTCAAGCCGGGGGACGCGCTGCTGCTCATCGGCCGGGAGCGTGAGCAGAACAGCCGCAGCGAAAACTGGGATTTCCGGCGAGTCAATGCGGTCGATGCCGACTTTGATGCAAAGCGCACCAAGGTCACGCTGGACCACGGACTGGGCTCGGAATCGCCGCACGTGGAACCGGCCAGGCAGGATCCGAAGGTCTACGCGCTGCGGCTGCGAGCGAACTTGTTCGGCGCCAGCGCGCCGCAGTGGCGGTCGATGTCCCGCGCTTTCAAACGAGACTACCTGGGCATCCGCATCGATCCCGATCCGCCGACGGACGTTCTGGCGCAGTACCGGGATTGGCCCGACTTCACCATCGCGTCGATTTCAGACCCGTCGACGACAGCGGCGGCGGGGACGGGACTGCTTGGCGAGTATTTCGACGCGATCGATTTCACCCAGCGCAAGGTATCGCGCACCGACCCGCAAGTGGATTTCGTCTGGGGCGCCGGATCGCCAGCGCCGGGGATCAGCGCCGACACGTTTTCGATCCGCTGGACCGGCTGGGTGCAGCCGAGTTCTACAGGCTTCTATAACTTCTTCACCACGTCGGACGACGGTGTGCGGCTGTGGGTGGACGGCCTGTTGATCATCGACAACTGGACCGACCATGGACAAACGGAGGATACCTCGCTGCCGATTCACCTTCGGGCGGGACAAAAGTACGACATCAAGCTCGAGTTTTACGAGCGCGGAGGCGCGGCCACGATTCGTCTGGCCTGGTCCGGCCCCGGAGTGTCCAAGCAATTCATCCCACAGTCGCGCCTCTATCCCCGCGACATTCACACCGTCCACGTGGACGGCATTCAACCTCAAATAACGCGGGGAAGCTGGCTGGTGCTTTCGATTCCCGAGTACCAAGAGGTGTACTCGGTAGAAAGCGTCGCTGAAGACGCCCGGGCCAGCTTCACGCTCAGTTCCAAGACCACGCGGCTGGGGCTGCGCGGCGAGAATCTGCGCGATTTGTTCAACGAGCGGATTCGCGATACGGCGGTCTTCGGCCAGAGCGAACATTTGCCGATGGCCGAGCAGCCGATTCTGGCCCCCGTCAGCGGCGAATTCGTCGAGCTGGCCGAGCCGGTGGAAGGGCTCTTGCCCGAGCAACGGCTGATGGTCTCCGGCAAGGACGCCGTCACCGGCCAGCCGGTCAGCGAGGTCGTGACGCTGCTGCGGGCCGAGCCCGCGGGCAAAGCGACGAAGCTGTTTTTTACCACCAGCCTCGCGCATACCTACCGCCGCCAAGCGGACGAAGCCGGGCAATCCTTCGGCGTCACGCTGAATGCCAACGTGGCCCGCGCCACGCATGGCGAGACGAGGACCGAAGTCCTTGGCAGCGGCGACGGCGCGCAGGCCTTCCAGAAGCTCTCCCTCAAGGAAAAGCCGCTGACTTACGTTTCGGCCCCCACACCCAGCGGTGCACAAAGTACTTTGGAAGTCCGCGTCAACGATATCTTGTGGGACGAGGCGCCGAGCTTCTACGGTCTGCCGCCGGATCGGCGCGCGTACGTGACGCGCCTGGCCGACAAAGGCCAGGTGACCGTGCAGTTCGGCGATGGCGTCACCGGAGCACGGCTCCCCACGGGACAGGAAAACGTCTCCGCCCGCTATCGCGTCGGCACCGGCCTGGCCGGAATGGTGAAGGCCGGTCAAATCACCCAGCTCGTGACGCGGCCGCTGGGAACTAAAGGCGTCATCAATCCGACGCCCGCCGTCGGCGGCGCCGATCCCGAGACTCTGGCCGGTGCTCGCCAAAACGCGCCACTCACTGTCCTCACGCTCGACCGCATCGTGTCGCTGACCGATTTCGAGGATTTTGCCCGCGCGTTTGCCGGCATCGGCAAGGCGCAGGCGACGTGGTTGTGGGCAGGCCGACAACGACTGGTCCATCTCACCGTGGCCGGTGCAGGGGGCGGGCCGGTGCCGGTGAATTCCGACCTGTTTCGGAATTTGCAGGCCGGCATGAATGCCGCCCGGCATCCGCAGCAGCCGGTGGAGATCGACTCCTACCAGCCGCGACGGTTCCGCGTGGTGGCGCGGATCCTCATCGATCGCCAGTTCATTGCACCCGACGTGCTCAAGGACGTGGAGCAGGCCGTCCAAGACGCCTTTTCTTTCGAGCGGCGCTCGCTGGGGCAGGCGGTGACTGCCAGCGAAGTGGTGGCGGTCATGCAGGGAGTCCCAGGAGTAGTCGCGGTGGACCTGGACAAGCTGCACTTCGACGGTGAGTCGGCCGCCCCCAATCCTCGGCTGCCGGCGCGCGTCGCCTCCTGGGACGAGACATCCTCCGATGTCAAGCCGGCGGAACTTTTGACCGTGCATCCCCAAGGCATCGTGCTGACGGAGATGACGCCATGAGCCTGACCCCCCAGCAGGTCTACGAACTGCTCCCGGCGATCTACCGCCTCCGCGACGAGGATCACGGCAAGCCGCTGGCGGCGTTCATCGCGGTGCTCGCCGAACAGGCTGGCATCGTCGAGGCGGACATCCAGCAGCTATACGACAACTGGTTCGTCGAAACGTGCGAGGAATGGGTCGTTCCGTATCTGGGCGATCTGCTGGGCGTGCGCGGGCTGCACGCCGTTCGCAGCGAAGCGAAATTCAGCCATCGTGCGCGGGTCGCGGATTCGCTCCGTTTCCGCCGCCGCAAAGGGACGGCCACGATGCTCGAGCAGGCCGCCCGCGACGCCACCGGCTATAGCGCCCGGGCCGTCGAATTCTTCGAGCTGCTGGCCACCACGCAGTACGCCAACCACGTCCGGCATGCCAACCACCGCACGCCCGATTTGCGGCAAGCGGGCGAGTTGGAGCTGCTCGATTCGGCATTCGATCGCATCGCCCATACGGCCGACGTGCGTTCGATCGCGCTAGGACGCGGCCGGCACAACATTCCCAATGTCGGTCTCTTTCTGTGGCGGCTGCAAAGCTACTTCGTTACCAAATCGGCTGCACGCGCCGCGGCCGACCCGTCCGACGGCCGCTATACGTTCAGTCCGCTCGGGCAAAGCCAGCCGCTGGTCAATCGGCCGCAGACCGAAGAGGGCATCGCGCATCTGGCCCAGGAGGTGAACGTGCCCGGCATGCTCCGCCGCCGGCCGCTGTACGACGAGCTGGAAGCCTGGCGGCAGGCGCTCGTCGATAGCGGCAAGCCAACGAAGCTCTATTTCGGCGACAAGCCGGTGTTGCAAGTGTTTGTCCAGCCTGCCGCCGCCGATCCGCTCGAGGAAGTGCCGCCGCAAGAAATCCTGATCTGCAACTTGAGCGACCCGCCAAATCCCGTGCCAGAGATCTGGCTCCGCCCGCCGACGACGAAGAACTACAAGCGGTCTTCCGACCAGGCCGACGTTCCCCGCGACATTCGCCTGGCGGTGGACCCGGTGCTGGGACGAATCGCGTTTCCCGCCGGCGTCGTGCCCCACGCAGTGAAGGTGAGCTATGCCTACGCCTTCAGTGCCGATGTCGGGGGCGGCCCCTACGGCCGCCGTGAATCGGTAAGTGCGGCCCTGGAAAATCGGCCCGTCAATTGGCAGATTGCCGTCAGCAAACAAGTGCCGCCGGTCGCGGGCGAGATCGTCGCGACGCTGACGGAAGCGGTCCAAACCTGGAACGCTCAGCCGGCCGGCACCGTGGGCGTGATCGCGATTCTCGACAGCGATACGTACGCCGAGTCGCTCGTCGGCGCTGCCCGGATTGAAATTCCCGCGGCCAGCTTGCTGCTGGTCGTGGCCGCGGACTGGCCCAAGACGCCGGTCCCCGGCGTTCCCGGTCAGGAGCAGCGGGCCGCCGGCTCACTGGCGCCCGAAGGCCGGCGGCCGCACGTGCTGGGCGACATATCCGTGCGCGGCACGGGCGCCGCCGACTCCGCCGGTGCGCTTGCCATCGACGGTCTGCTCATCGAAGGCGCTCTGACCGTGGAGGGAGGACCGGGGACGCTCGTGAGCCTGCGTCTGTCCCACTCGACGCTCGTTCCCGGCAAAGGGGGCCTCAATGGTACCGCGGCCAACGACCGGCTGAAGATCGACGTCCGCCGCAGCATCGTTGGCGGCATCAACGTCGCGCCGTCGACAGCGGTGCTGGAAATCGAGGAAAGCATTGTCGATTTGCCGGGCGGGGTCGCGATTGCCGGCGGCGCTTCGCCGGCGAAACTCGAAGCATGCACTGTGTTCGGCCGCACCGAGGCTCTGCGGCTGGAGGCCAGCAATTGCATTTTCACCGAGCGGGTCGCCTGCGCGCGGCAGCAGGAAGGCTGCCTGCGGTTCAGCTTTGTTCCGCCGGGCTCGCAAACGCCGCGGCGTTTTCGCTGCCAGCCCGACTTGGCCCTCGAGGGGGTGCCCGCCTCCCAGCAGAGCCACGTCGTCGCCCGGGTGGCGCCGGCCTTTACCTCTTCCCGCTACGGCGACCATGCCTACGGGCAGCTCAGCGCCGTGTGTGCCGAGGAGATTCGCACGGGCGCCGACGACGGCGCGGAGATGGGCGTGTTCCGTTTCCTTCAGCAGCCGCAGCGCGAAACGAACCTGCGGACGGTGGTCGAGGAGTACCTGCGGTTCGGCCTGGAGGCCGGTTGGGTGTTTGTGACTTGATCTTCGCTCGGGAACTGTTCGTCTCAGCGACAACGCGAATCATTTGTACGAGAGGCCGCATCATGAAAGGTGATTTCACCCGCACCACGTTTGATCCCCAGCGGCACTTTAGCAGCGTCCGCATGCAGCAGGGGCGCGTGCAGCTCGATGCCGACTGGAACGAGCAGCTCGACATCACGGCCCATCGCGTGGAAACCGAAGCGGTCGATCTGATCGGCCGCTGCGGCGCCCCACTGCACGACGCGGGCTTGCAGATTGCCGCCACGGCCGCCGATTTGCCTCCCAGACAGCAGACGGCGGCAGGCGCGCTGACCTTCCGGCCGGGCGACCTTTATGTCTCCGCCGGCCGCTTCTACGTGGATGGCATTCTCTGCGAAAACGAGCAGCCAGTGCTCGCTACTGGGCAGCCCGACCTGCCGGCTGATGCGGAGATCGTGCTCGTTGGCAAAAACTGGGTCAAGCTCGTGCCACCGCCGCAAGCTGGCCTCTATTTGGTCTACGTGGACGTGTGGCAGCGCCACTTGACCGCCATCGAGGCGCCGCACGTGCTCGAGACGGCACTGGGGGGTCCGGACACCTGCACGCGAACCAAAACCGTGTGGCAGGTGAAGCTCTGCGAAGGCAGCGTCTGTCCCGACGACGCCTTCCTCACAGAACGGGCAGCTTGGTTGCACGTGACGGAAAAGCCGACGGGCAAGTTAAGCGCCCGCGCCGAGCCAGGCGCGGTTTCGAGCGACCCCTGTATCGTGGCGCCCGGCGCAGGTTACCGCCGGCTGGAAAACCAGCTTTACCGCGTCGAGGTCCACAAATCCGGCAACCTGGGCAACGCCACCTTCAAATGGTCGCGCGACAACGGCTCCATCCTCACGACCTGGGAAAGCAAGGCCGGCAACGACCTCACGGTCGGGAGCATCGGCCGTGACAGGCCGCTGGGCTTTGCCGCCGGCCAGTGGGTCGAGCTGACCGACGACGATCGCGACCAGCTCGGCCAGTCAGGGACCCTCGTGCAACTGACCAAGGCGGAAGGCAAGGTGCTGACCATCAACCCGGCCACTGCCACGGGCCCCGTTGACCTGGCCAGCTTCAAGACCAATCCAAAAATCCGCCGCTGGGACAGCGCCGGCCCGGTCGGTATCGAAGTCCCCGGCGGTAACCAGGGCTTCATTCCGCTGGAAGGGGGCGTGGAAGTCAAGTTTTCCGATGGCACCTACCGCGCCGGCGACTACTGGCTGATTCCAGCGCGGACCACCACCGGCGACGTCGAGTGGCCCAAGGACCCCTCAAACAACAACGCACCAATTCCCCAGCCGCCTGACGGCATCGAGCACCACTACTGCTCTCTGGCGGTTGCCGAGTTCAACGCGGGGCAATGGACCATCAAGAGCGACTGCCGCAAGCTGTTCCCGCCGGTGACGGAGCTGACGAACCTGTTCTACATCGGCGGTGACGGACAGGAGATGGCGCCCGACCCGGCGGGAACGCAGTGGCTCTGCGGTCCGCTCCAGGTGCGCGTTCTCAACGGCGGGACACCGGTCGAAGGGGCGCAAGTCAGATTCCAGATTCTCGAGCCTCATCCAGCCGGAACGGCGAAGCTGGAGACGCTCGATTCAGCCCAAAATGGCGAGCACGTCACCGTTATCACCGACGCCCTCGGCCTGGCCGCCTGTCGCTGGCGTCTGGACGCCAGCACCACGAACGTCTGCCAAAAGGTCTCGGCAACCCTATTCAATCGTGCCGGCCTGCCGACGCTGCATCAGCAAGTGATCTTCACGGGTCGCCTGGAAATTGCCACGTTAGGCGAGCCGAACCTGACGCGGATCGTCGCGACCAGTTGGAGGCATGGCGTTCACGAAGCCGATTTATATCCCATCTCCGAGTTGGTCGGCGGGCAGGACAAGCTGGTGGGGGTTGGTTTTGTGATCGCGTTCAGCGACCGCGTCACGGTGCCCCGCGCCGTCAGCGATCACGTCCTGGAAGTGTTGATCCCGGTGCCGCGGACAACGGCCACCCCTGCGGGCGGCAGCGGAGGCGGCATGCCCTTCACGCTTCTCGAGCTGACGCCGCAATCGATTTATCAGTGCTGGTGCCCGCTGCTCACTGGCCACGATCCGCAGGGACGTCCGCTGGGCCGGATCGTGCCTGTGACCTGCGCGCTGGAAGGGCCGGTAATCGCCAAGGCCAGGATCAGTCCGGAACCCCTGGCCAATGGCATTGCGTTCCTGCTCGAGTCGAATTCCTTGACGCACGCGCTGGTGAATCAACTGGCCGTCTTCGACCAGTTCTGGGTACGCCTCCGCTGCGATTTCGTCCTCGACGAGCAGCAGCGCGCGGTAGACGGCGAGTATTTGCGGGCGCATCTTCCCAGCGGAGACCGGCCGGCGAGCAGCGAGCTGGGTATTCAAGGAGGATTGTTTGAAAGCTGGTTCAATTTCCGCGGAAACTTCCGCGGCGGACACATCGTCCCGGTCATCGATGACGGCCAGTTGAGGGCCGACGTCGTCACCTTTTGGCGCAAGACGAAGGCCACGACGCCCGTCCTGTTCGCTTCCGTGAATGGCGGACCGCCGCAGTTCATGGCGTCAGCACTGCTGGAACAGGATGATGTGACCAACCCCAACTTCGACGTTCGCGTCAGCCGCCACACGCTCAACCTGACCCCGGGCGGACCGCAGATGATCGATATCCGCTGGGAGGGAGCCAGCCGCGTCAGCCACGTGCCCAACGTCAATCTGGGGGGCTTCAACTTGCACTCGCGCATTAGGTGGAGCGGACAAGCGGGCGTTGCATTTCCCATCACGCTCAACCTGCGAACCGTCAATCGCAATGTGATTCGGGGGCAGGACTACCGGGCCAGCCTGGGAGCCAGCTCCCCCCACGAGCAGCGCCTGACTTATGACCAGGCGCTGAGCGAAAACATCACCGCCCAGCCCCCGGGCCTGGTGATTGATCCTCAGACCGGTCTCATGACGATCAATGGCGATCAAACACCCAAGTACAAGGATAACCCGCGCAGTCCAGGGGCAGACTTTGCCTTCAGCGGCACCGTCCATGCCCAGGACGGCAGCTTCGTCAAATTCGAGGGGTTGTTCGACGGGGTGAATAACACGTAGCAAGTCACCCGACGTTCAGCCGGCCCGGTGGGAGAGCAGAAACTCGGCCATATCCGCTTCGGCCGCGAATCCCCACTTCCGCAGCTCGTTTGCGGCTTCCAGCTCCTGCTGACGCTGCACGCTCGCATCGTCGTGGGCGACGTGCCTGAGCATCACGTGTGCCAGCTCATGCGCGACGACGGTCACCACGATTGGCCAGGCCTCTTGTTCCAGACGTTCGGCCAGCTCCACCACCGGTCCACCGTGATCGAACGCCACTCGGCCCAGCCACCCGCCTTCCACCTTCCACTGCAGCGTCAGCGCCGATCGGCACAATGCCTGATAAGGCGCCGACGGCAAGCGGCGAAGCACTTCTTCCAGTGCCGACAGACGCAGGCGGACTTGCTCTTTGGCGCAGTCCACGTCGAGCCACAGGCACTGCCGGCGAACCGATTCCGCGGAGCGAACATGCTGCGGCTGGCTGGAGAGGTCGTGAGTCATGCGGCGACAAAAATGCGGCGGCCAATTTCCCCCGCCATCTGCAGGTCCGCCTCGGCGTCGAACGATGAAACCGTCGTATAGCCCGCCTCTTGAAGCGCCACGCGGATTTCCCCTTCGTCGTAGCATCGCTCCAGCACGGTGATTTCGTCTGTGGGGCCTGCGCCACTATGAGGAAAAAAGCTCGCCTGGTTGCGGCCCAGCCGCGCCTGCCAGTCCCAGCTCGCGCGCAGATCGCACGATTCCTCCCCGAGCTCGACGCGCATCGCGCCATTCCACCGCGCTGCGTACAGCGGCTCCATGTTCACATCAAAAGCAAAACTGCCGCCGGCGCACAGCGCCGACCGCACATTGGCGAACACGTTAATCAACTCTTCGATGTTCAGGAAGTGATTGATGCTGTCGTGGACCGACACCGCGGCAGCGAAGCGGCAGGGCATCGAAAATTCCCGCGCGTCGGCCAGCACGAACTCCGCCTGCGGCGCATTGCCGCGGGCAAACTCGAGCATTCCTGCGGAGCTGTCCAGGCCGGTCACTCGATACCCCTGCTCGCTTAGGAGCGCGGTCAACTGCCCGGTGCCACAGCACACGTCGAGCACGCATGCACTCGGCGGCAGGCGGCAGAGCACCAGCCGCGCGAGCACCGGCAGCACGCGCATGCCGAAGCCCGATAGATAGCGGTTGTAAACGCCGGCCAGTCGATCGTAGGGACAAAGCTGGTGCATGCTTGGGGGCAACATAGCAGCGTCCAACGGCTGGCACCCATTGTAGTGGCCAATTGGGGCGCGACACTTGCCTGGACGCTATCGGCGGCAGTATGGTGTCAGCCGTGGAGAAACGCCAATGATCGTCGCTCAATTATCGCTGCGTGCATTGATCTGGCTGGGGCTGATGTTCACTGCGATTGCCGCCGCCAATGGTCACGACCACACGCGCCGCGTCTTTCAAAAGCAGCGGGCATTAGCTCAGGCGCAGGCAAGCCGCAATTCAGAGCCCGCTCCGTCAAATAATGCCGCCGGCAAAAGCTGCCGGCTGAAGCTCGATATCAATATCGGCGACGCCGGCAGGCCCGGCGCGGCCCTGGTGCGGATCACCAACCTGGCCAGCGGCAAAACCCTCTCGCTGACCGGCGAAATCCAGCGCGATAACGGCTGGTACGCAATCGCACCGGGCGCCACGCTCACTGTCCCGCCTGGGAAACTCGCGGTCGAAGCCCTCGTCGGTCTGCACACGGAGAAAGCGGTCCGCGAAATCGACCTGACCGGAAAGGCCGAATCTTCTCTGCGGCTGACGTTGAAACCCTTCTACGACGCCTCTGCCAGAAACTTGATTGCCGGCAACACACATTTGCACCTGATGAAGATGACGCACGACGAGGCGTTCCGCTACCTGCGCGTCGTGCCCCAGGCGGACGCTCTCGATCTGGTTTTCGTCTCGCACCTGAAGCGCGAGCCCGAGGACCGCGATTACACCTCCAATTCGTTCACCGACGGCGATCTCGGCCGCCTCTCCCGCGAAGGGGTCCTCTTCGGCAACGGCGAAGAACACCGCCACAACTTCGGCCCGCAGGCGGAAGGCTACGGCCACGTCATGCTGCTGAACATCCTCCGTCTCATCGAGCCCGTCAGCATTGGACCGGGGATCATGAAAAAAGGAACCGACGGCATTCCACTCCAGCGCGGCATCAAGGCTGCCCGCGGCGACGACGCCACCGTCATCTGGTGCCACAACACGTTCGGCCACGAGGACATCCCCAACTGGGTCGCCGGCCTGGTCCACGCCCAGAACATCCACGACGGCGGCACGCACGGCAGCTATGAAGACTCGTTCTATCGCTACCTGAACTCCGGAATGAAAGTCCCCTTCTCCACCGGCACCGATTGGTTCATTTACGATTTCAATCGCGTCTATTTGCCGCTGGAGGGAGAGCTGACCAGCCGCAAATGGCTCGCAGCACTGGCCAAGGGGCAGTCGTACATCACCAACGGCCCGTTTTTGGAACTCCAGGTCGATGGCAAAGACATCGGCGAGACGATTGCGGCCCGTGCTGGCCAGGAAGTGCGCATCGTGGGGCGAGCGATCGGCCGCAGCAACTTCCAGAAGCTGGAGCTGGTTCATAGCGGCACTGTGATTCACAGCGCCGGCGCTAAAGCCGTCGGCGATCACCACGAAGCATCGCTGGAATTCAAGCTGGTGGTCAGCGAGCCCGGCTGGATTGCCCTCCGCATTCCCACGGATGCCGCAAAAAACGAGTTTGACAAGCCGCTGTTCGGTCACACCAGTCCGATCTACATCGACGTCGCGGGCAAGCATATCTTCCGCGCCGACGTGGCCCGAGGCCTGCTCGAGGAAATGGAGCGCAGCCGCGACTTCATCGCCGGCAAGTCACTTTTTGCCGACGAACAGGAAAAGGATGCCGTGCTGAGCGTCTACCGCGAGTCGCTGGCCATTCTCAAGACTCGGATCGAAGCGAACGACTGAACGCCGCTAATGCGCCAGCCGAACGCCAAGCTGCGGGTCATAGGCCGGGCAGTCGAACGCTTCGAAGATCGCCAAGAGTCGGCCGCGATTCTCGTCCGACAATCCCTGGCTGTCCAGTCGCACGTGCTGCCAGGTCCAGGTGGCCTCCAGTGCTTCCTCCCCGTGGCTCCAGACCAGTTCACCCGCCTTCTCGACGGCCTCGGGAAACGCTTCCTTGAGCCGCTCCAAAATTTCCCGCACCGGCAGGTCCAGCAGCCGGTCAACTTCATTGCCGTACTGCAATTCCTGGGCAATGGCCGCCGGCGACAACGTCGTTCCCGGCCGCTGTCGCCAGAAGATGAGCGTCGTTTTCATGCTGCTGCTCTCCTGCGACAGGCCGCAAATGACCTATATTCGGTATTTGGCAAACGCACGGGTTAAGCTTCCCCCGATTGCGACTGTATTGTAGCCAGGTAGTCGAACGCATGAGCGACCCGATCATCAGCGTGTCCGGCCTGCGCGGCATCGTGGGGCAAAGTCTCACGCCGGCGGTCGCCGTACGCTACGTGGCGGCATTCGCGGCTCAATTGCCGCCGGGGCCCGTGGTGGTTTCGCGGGACGGCCGGCCGACGGGGACCATGCTCGCGGCGGCTGTGCACAGCACGCTTGCGGCCAGCGGCCGGACGGTGCTCGATGCGGGCGTGTGCGCGACGCCGACCGTGGGGGTGCTCGTGAAGGCCAACGGGGCGGCCGGCGGCGTCCAAATCTCCGCCAGCCACAATCCGCCGGAGTACAACGGCCTCAAGCTCTTTAGCGACGAGGGGCGGGTGATTCCCGCGGGCCCGGGACGAGCGGTGCTGGAGGCATATCGGGCGGGGAAATCTGGCTGGGCGTCGCACGACCGTGTGGGACAGGTGCAGCCGCTGGAAGACACGACGAGCGACCATCTGCGGTTGCTCTTGGCGACGGTCCGGCCGGAAGTCGTTGTCAAGCGCTCGGGCCGCGTGCTGCTCGATAGCAATGCGGGCGCCGGCAGCCGGCTGGGTGAGCTGCTCCTTCAGGCGCTGGGGTGTGAGGTGGTGGTGCTCGGCGGCGAGTCCAACGGCCAGTTCGAGCATCCGCCCGAGCCGACGGCAGAAAACTTGCGCGGCGTGTGCCAGCGCGTGGTCGCGGCCCGCTGCGACCTGGGTTTCTGCCAGGATCCGGATGCTGACCGGCTGGCGATCATCGACGAAAGCGGCCGCTACCTCGGCGAGGAGTACACACTGGCGATCTGCCTGGATCACGTGCTCTCCCCTCGGACAGGTTTCCAGCCTGTCCAGCAACAGACCCAGGGCATCGTCACTAACTGCGCCACCAGCCGCATGGCGCAGGACCTGGCAAAAAAGTACAATGTCCCCTTTTTCCGCAGTGCCGTTGGCGAGGCGAACGTGGTGGACGAGATGCTCGCTCGCGGCGCGGTTTTCGGCGGGGAGGGGAACGGCGGGCCGATCGATCCGCGCGTCGGACTGGTGCGGGACAGCTTCGTCGGCATGGCCCAGGTGCTGTCGGCAATGGCCACGCGCGACTTGCCGGTGAGCAAGCTGGCGGATGAGCTGCCGCGGTACGAGATCCGCAAGACCACGGTGAAGCTGGCCCCGGAGAAACTCCCCGCGGCACTTGATGCGGTAGAAAAACTCTTTTCCGATGCGCGGGCCAATCGGCTCGACGGACTACGGCTCGACTGGCCCGACCGCTGGCTGATCGTCCGCGGCAGTAACACGGAGCCGATCGTGCGGGTGATTGCCGAGGCGCCGACCGCCGGCGTTGCCGCCGACCTATGCGAGCAAACCGATGCCTCGTTGCGGGGAATCTGAGCCCTACCCTGCCATTCCCGCCACCACGTCCTGCATGTACTCGATGCTTTCGCGGGCCAGCGCTTCGACGCCTGGCGCGTAGTCGAAGACTTCCACGGAGACCCAGCCGCGATAGTCAATTTCGGCGAGAGTCTGGAAGATTGGCCGGAAATCGATGTCCCCCATGCCCGGGCCGCGGCGGTTGGCGTCGTTGGCGTGGAAGTGTTCCAGTAGCGGCGCACTCTCGCGGATGATCTGCGGGATCGGCTTCGATTCGCTGCTCATCGCCTTCACGTCCAGGTGCAGGCGGCAATTCGGCGCGCCGATCATCTCGCAAAGCTGCACGCCGAGTGCCGCGGTGCGCAGAAAATCCCCTTCCGCCGGCCCCAGCGGTTCAACGCACAGCGTCACGCCGCATTCTTCCAGCGTCGGCATCGCCCGCTTCAGGCAGTCGGCGGCCAGCTCCATCGCCTGCTCGTGCGTCACCCCCGGCAAGAGATTCCGCTGCTGCGGCGAGCCGAGGACGAGCAGCCGCCCGCCCAGATCGCGGCACAGGCGGGCCAGCTCGCCGAAATAGTCGGACGTCTTTTTGCGAACGGCGTCATCGGGCGTGGTCAGATAGTAGCCGGTGGTTTTGGCCAAGAGCCAGTGCAGGCCGATGGTTTCCAAGCCGGCGTCCTCCGCCTGCCGCCGCACTTCGGCCCGCCGCTTGGGCGTGATCTGATAAGCATCGGTGTGCATCGTGAAGGGTGCAAACTCAATGCCGGCATAACCCAGTTCGGCGGCAAAGGCGAAGGCCTTGTCAAACGGCCAGTCCTGAAAGGTCTCATTGCAGATGGCAAATTTCATAGGTAGTTCGGTAGGCACGCGGCACGCGGCGACTGGAGACGCAAAACGACGCCCTTAGCGGGTGCTCGAAGTCTAACGCGGCTGGCCGCGGTCGGGCAACGCACCAGGGAGGACGCGCCACATTCTGTCAGCCGCACAGCGGAAAGCCGTCGCTGACCCCTGGACGCGTAAAGCGCACATGAGTACAATATGTACTTAAGTGCGCTTATAGGAAAAGTCCCCGTGCTGGCCACCGCCGGCGCACTTCGCTCTCTGACAATCTGGTAGTGGTTTCCTGGAGTATGGACCCGCAAGTCTCGTCGAAGCCGCGTGGTGGTCGGGCGCGTGGCGGAGAACTTTCCCTTAACAGGCAAGAGAATAGCTGTGGGAACGCCGACTCCTTACCCGACTCATATTGTGCGAGGAATCGGCGATCGACTCACCTTAACACACTTAAAGGACAGAAGTTACAGTAAGTCGGTCAGCGTCAAGCGACTCGCCCAAAGCGACTCAAAAACCGACTCACTCTAGCCGCGGACTTCGACTCACTTAACGGCGGTTGCCACGGCATTAGCCATCGAGTGGTCTTTGCCGGCCTCTCGCTCTTTGAGCAGTTCGGCCGCCGCCTGATGTCGTGACGCCACTCCCGGCTGCGGATAAAGTCCGCCGCCCAGGATCAGTGCCGCCAGCGTCAGCACCGCCACCCGCTCGCGCAGGCTGATTCCCAGCGGCACCGTGGAGACGTGCCGCGTTCCGGTAAAGAGCAGAAAGTAGGCCTTCAGCACGGCAATGCCGTTGAGTGCTGCCGCCAACACGACCGCCGCTCCAGTGAAGGGATAAGCCTGCACTACGCCGTCCACGAGCAACTCGGTCCCCAGGAACCCGAAGGTGCCGGGAAAGCCGACGCTGGCCATGCCGGTGAGCAGAAAGCAGATCGCCAGCGCCGGCGTATGCTCGTAGACGCCGTGATAGGCGGCCAGCGACAGCCGGCCGTGCCGCGCCTCCAGTGCCCGGAGCGTCAGGCCGAAGCCCGCCAGCGATAAGCCGACGGAGAGCCAAACGCACAGCGCGCCAGTCAGGCCGATCGGCGATGCCGAATCCAGACCGACCAGCACCAGTGCCGAGTGGCTGAGGAAGATATAGCAAAAGAAGCGACGCGCCTCGCGCTGCACGAGCGCCATCCCGGCCGCATACAGGGCAGTCGCCAGCGAGAGCAGGCCCATCCCGCGGAGCACATGGTCCGGCGCGATCGGCAGAACCAGTCGCACAGCCGCATACGCCCCCAGCATCGGCGTCACAAAGAGTAGCGCCCGGCCGAACGTGGCGTGCTCGAACAAGTCAGTCATCCAGCAATGCAGCGGCGCAATGCCGCTGCGAATAAGTACGGCAATCACCAGCGGCAGCACGGCCCACAGCGAATGCACGCGTTGGGCGCCCTCGATCTCGACCATCGTCCGGCCGGCCACGAGCATCACCACGAAGAGCGCCATGTGCAGAACGTAAACGCGGGTTGGCTTTCCGCGGTCCTTGAGTTCCAGGTAGAGCGGCACGGTTCCCACGGAAAGCAAGGCGATCACGCCCCATGGCTCGCGGCAACTCAGCGTGGCCAGCACGATCGCCAGGGAGGCGAGCATCGAGGTGAAGGAAAACCGTCGCACTTTGCTCCGCAGCGTGGCCAGTGTCGTGAGGAGGTAGAGTAGTGCCGACAGGGGCAGTAGCGGCGCGCTCAGTTGGTCGAGAACGAGCAAGTCGCGGCCGGTCAGCCACTCGATGATGTCCCAGCGATCGTGAGCCTGGAAGGCGTTCAGCCAGTAAAAATCCTGCCAGGCGCCGATGGCGCAGGCCAGCGTCAGGCCGCAGAAAGCCAGGCACCACTTTTGCGCTGTCTCGGAATCCCGCATCCGGCTCACCGAAAGCGCGCCCACCAGCGGGATGAAGACCGTCAGCTCGAGCCAGGGAAAATGCAATTGCGTCATGACAGGTCGTCCATGGTCGCGGAGGGACTGAGTCGGTCCGATTCGCGCGACTGTCCGCGCGAAAGGAAGTCCGTCCACTTCCGTTCCAGTCCATCGCACCACTGAAACACCAGCAAAAATGGCCGGGCAATGTAATCGGAAAGCCACACGTCGAGATAGCCGCGCTCAAAGGCAAAGCGGTAGGCCCAGTTCCGCACCGGCTCGGGGACCCAGCTTTGCACGCCGCTGGCCGAATGAGGCAGGTGACCGCCGATCGCGTTTTCGAGCGTGTGATAGTCATGCAGCAACGTCGGAGCACGGAGAAACTGGAGCGTCCGCAGGCAGGCATGACCGATCAGATGAGCCAAAGCCAGATAGCGCAAAACGTGCAAGGGCTGCCAGCTCGAGGCCAGGCCGATTTCGGCAACGATGATGCCGACCTGGGTGAGCGAAGCGTACGACAGCGCTGACTTGATGTCGGTCTGCACCCGTGTCGCCAGTGCCGCGAACAGGGCGGTCGCCAGTCCCAGCACCATGACGGCGACCCACAGCCACGGCGACAATTCGAGAATCGGACTGACCCGCAGCAGCAGGTAAGCCCCCAGATGGACGGAAAGTGCGCCGTAGAAAACTGCGCTGGAAGGCGTCGGCCCTTCCATGGCCCGCGGCAGCCAGCCGGAAAACGGAATCAGCGCCGACTTTCCCGCCGCCGCCACCAGGAGCAAGAGGCCCACGATCAGCGCCTCGTGCTGGGGGAGCGACGCCTGGCAAAAGGGCCAGGAGTTGCCGGAGCCAGTAAGTCCCATGAGCTTGTCGAAGTCCCCTTCTCCGGAGAGATGGTGCATCACGACTGCCGCCACCAGGAGCGCCGCATCCGAGATCCGGTACACGGACCAGACGCGCAGGCCATTGCGCGGCGGCGCGGGGCGCTCCTGAAAGAAGGCCACCAATAGCGCCGACGACACGCCGACCAGTTCCCAGCCGGCAAACAGCGTCTCGATCGTTCCGGCCAGCGACGCCACGATCATGCCCAGCACGAACATCGCCAGCAGCACAAAGAAGCGGTTGAAGCCCGGTTCTCGGTGCATGTACTTGTCGGCAAAGGCGCTGACTGTGCCACACAGGAGAAACGTCAGGATCACAAACGGAACGGACAGCCGATCGAAGACGAGTTTGACGGAGAAGTGAAAGTGGTCGATCACGACCCAGTTGCCCAGCTCGATCGGCACGTGCCGCGTCCCTTGCACGAGCATCAGCACCAGCACGCCGACGGCGGCCACCAGGCCGGTGACGATGGCCGACTGCACGAAGCGGGTGATGGAACGCTCGGGCAGCGGTCTGCCCAAGAGTGAAGAAAGTCCCAGGACGCCCATTAGACACACGGGGGAGACAATGACCGCTACGCCGCAGATTGTCGATATCGGAACGTTCTCGAACATGTTTGGCTTGTGCGGTGCGAGATCAGTGCTTGCCTGCGGCTGGGTCAATTGCCGCATACCCCAGGTGATCGCGCCAGCCGCGATACCAATCGATGGAGGAGGCGGCGACAGGCAACTGCAACGATTCCGGGCGGTAGCGTTCGAAGGACCCGCCGCGAAACAGGCGGATCTCCGACGAGTTTGGATCGAGGACGGCCATCTGCACCCAGCCGTTGGTTACCAGTTTGCCGATTTCCTCGTTGCGCTCCATGATCTTGAGCATCGCCTCCGCCGTGGTCTCGATGATGAACAGCAGGCGGACCGGCTCGTGAATCTCGACCATCTGCCAGGGGAGGCCGGGCCGCAGGTCGCTGGCAGCGCCGTCCATGATGCTCAGCAGCGAAGTGATATTGTGCGGCAGCTTGGTGCCGCAGCCCCAGCCTGTCGGGTCAATGAAGGAGAAATAGTATTCGAGGTTGATCCCGGCGCAGACGGGAACGGCGGCCTGGAGAATCCGCGTCAGGATTGCCTTCTCCGTGTCATCCTGCTGGGGATCGTACGAGACGAGGAAGGCCCGGCGGTCGAGGTACAGGCCGCGGGTGCGTGCCCGGCGGCCGACGATGCAGATGGCGTTGGTGGCATGGCCATATTCCGGCCGTGTTTGCGCCAGGTCCTCGGCTCTGCCCTCCACGTGCACCAGTGCCGCCTCGGGGGAAATCGTAAGCGGCGCCGATTCGAAGCGGCGACAGCGCTCGTGGGAGTTGCGCTGGCGGGCCTGATCGATAGCGCTGCGGGCCGCGCTGACTTCCTCCTTGTGCGTGGGGGGGAGCCGATCCAGGTCGAAAAAAGTCACACTCTCGTCGCACGTATTGTGATAGGCGCCGACGAATACGGTTTGCTGCGGGACGTCGATTCCGGCTGCCGCCAATCGATCGCGCACACGCGGATCGTTGGCCATGCGGGCCAGCGCCCGCGCGTTGGGACCGCCGCGGCCGCCGCCGCACGCGCCGCAGTCGTGCGCCGACTCGTGCGGATTGTTGAGGCTCGAGGAACCGTGACCGACGATCAGCACCAGGCGGCTGAAATTCGTCGTCAGGCCGAGGTCGCACAAGAGCCGCCGCACGATGGCGGCCATTTCATCCACCGTATAGCCAAGCTGCCCTTCGCCCGGACCAGACTCAGGCTGGCTGCGTTCGATCTTGAGCTGAGTAAGCTGCGGGGCCCGGACCAGGCCGCCCGCCAGGTGTCGAATCCGCGCCGTCAAGCGCGGAAAGAGGACGCGGGCCACCAGCGGAATCGAAGCCAGCGCTCCCAGACCTGCCGCCAGCACCGCCCCGCCGGTGAACGTCCGGCTCCCCACGTGCACCTGGTGCGATGCCATGCCCAAGGCGCGCCGCACCCACGAGCGGAAGCGGTGCGTTTCCTCCTGGGTGTAGACGACGCCTTCTTCGACCCAGTGCTGCGGCCGGATGACGATCGGGCACAGCGGCACAAAATGAGCGTCGGCAGCGCCGCGGTAATACATGGCGACGCCAAAAAAGCCCGCCGCGCCGAACGTCTCGACGTCGGGGGCCACTTCTTCCAGATGACGGCGGAACGATTCCTCGCGCTCGTCGAGGCAGCACACAACCTGAAATCGCGGTGCCGGAGCGGGACGAGCGCCGCCGCGGGTGTAGTTCGCCATCGCATCCAGCGTTTGAATGCGGTAGCGGCGCTCGTAGGCAGAATGAAAGACTCGTCGCCGCTCCAGTTCCGAAAAGCCCTCGATCTCGCCCATCAGCGTGACCCACTCCTGCTTGGTCAGGCGATACAAATCGGCCGGCAGCCAGGAAAGCAACGGCGCGAGCTGGAAGACGAGAAACGCCCGCTGCTCGTCGCTGGGCGCATCGCGATCGGGAATGCACGCGCCGGCGGCATCGCGCAGCTCGGCCAGTGGCCCCGAAAAGCCCAAGAGCCGCCGGGCCGCATTGGCCAGCGCCACCCGTTCCAGGATCAGCCGCACGGCCAAGAACTCGGTCAGGCTTCCCGGTGGAGCTGGATGCGCCACGCGGTCGCCGCGGATTTCCATCTGCCAGATCATCCCCGCAAAACCGCGCAGGGCCAGCAGCGTGGCCGTCACGAACGGCTCCCATTCCGCCTCGTCCACGCCCAGCAGCGCGAGCGACTCCTCGATCGACTCCAGGGGGGACAGCCCCGCGTTTTCCAAGCGCGAGAGCTCCGCAGGCAACCCTCGCAAATCAACGTCTACCGGCAGTGCCGAGTTTTGATAGAGCGCCGAAAACGAGCGGAAGAATCCTTCCTCGCGCAGGGGCAGGGGCCAGCGCGAAAAGCCCTGGTCGAGAAAGGAGGAGCAGAAGCGGCTCAGCACGTCGTGCACCGCCAAATCGCTATCGGATCCTGTCGCCTGCAGCAGCAAGTCCCGATGGCGCACGGTGTCAGGACGCCTTTCCCTCGGCGGAGGAACGCCGTGCACGCCGCTCTTGCAGATCCGCCAAAGCGCCTGGAGCGAAAAGGCTTCCCACGTCTGGTCGTTCCAACTCTCGATCGAAGTGGCGCCGAAGTGCTGAATCAGTCCGGCCAGAACGCGCTGAATGCGAAAGTCATGCGGCTGCGCGCCGCCAGCCGGCTCCCCGCTGACGGCATTCGCCAGGTCGCGCAGCGCCCAATGTCGCGTTTCTTCGATGAAACGTGCTTTGACGTCGGCCGGGACCAGCGAGCGAAACCGCGTCAGGGCATCGGTCTCCGCCACAAACCAGCGCAGCTCCTCCGGAGGCGCCAGCAGCAACGGATGCTTCAGCATCGACAAACGCAGACGATATCGCGTGCCAAGAAATCCCAGCAGCGCGTCGGCTTCATCCGCCAGATCGTCGATCAGTGCCGCGGAGAGATCCTCCTCGCGGATCCGTCCCCGCGCCAGACTTTGGCGATAGCGGTCCTCCGGCAGGTACGGCTGGCAGCCGAACATTTCTCCCCCCTGCTGAACCGCATCGTGAAACAAAAGGTCCTCGAAAGCGTGCAGAGTGTTGTGGTGGATGAAGACATTAATTGGACCCTGTGCGGGGAGGAAATGGGCGGCGTGCTCGATGACACGTGCCAGGCGAGCGGCACGGGCTGAGTGTCCGGCGCCTCGGTAGGGCGCGTTGCTTTGCGCGGCGATTTCGTGGACATGCACGGGCGGCTTCAATGCTGGAGCGATAAAACAAACCTCAGCCGGCTACCGGTCGGGCCGCTGGGATCCTTTCGCTCCGAGGCGAAAGTCCAGTCCGGCGGGCGAATGTCAGGTGGGAATCGTCTGCCCCTCATTGTCGCCGATCCTGGATTATGCAGGCAACGGCGATTGACACGACAGGTGCGGAGATTACAAGTCATTAAGGTTAAACAGAGTATGCTTGCGGCATTACGCAAGCCAGCCGCCTGCAATTCCGATCACAAGCGGCGTGTCCTCGATTTGCCTGCGATTTTGAGCATTTTGCACCACAAACGATCGGTTAAGTCGGGGCCACGCGGCACGCATTGCATTTCATGCTCGTTTCCCGGATGGCGCTCTTAGTGCCCCATGTTCGACGGCCGATGGACGCACTCAACTGGCTCGATGACGTGCTTGCCGATCTCGATCGAAGGTTGCTGCGCCGCCATTTGGCGGTGCGGGAAGGAGCCCAGCGGGGGGACGAGATCGTGCTCGGCGGCCAGCGGCTTGTCAATTTCGGCTCGAACGACTATCTCGGCCTGGCTGCGTGCGACGAGTTACGGGAAGCCGCGGTAGGCGCGGTCACCAGCCGTGGCTGGGGAAGCGGCGCCAGCCCGCTCGTCAGCGGCCGAGGAGAATTGCACGCCCAGCTCGAACGCGAACTGGCCCAATGGGAGAACGCAGAGGCGGCGCTGCTCTTTTCCAGCGGCTATGCGGCAAATGTGGGCACGATCGCTGCATTGGTGGCGAAGGACGACGCCGTGTTCAGCGACGAACTCAACCACGCCAGTATCATTGACGGTTGCCGGCTTTCGGACGCGCAGGTGCACGTCTATCGCCATCGCGATACGACACATCTCAAGTCACTTCTGGGCTCAACAGCGCGAGTTCGCCGCAAGCTGATCGTCTCCGACACGCTGTTCAGCATGGGGGGCGATCTTGCGCCGCTCGAAGCTCTGAACGCCCTGGCGCGCGAGCACGAAGCGATGCTGATGGTGGACGAAGCACACGCTACGGGCGTCTTTGGCCGTCAGGGACGCGGCGTGTGCGAGCATTTGGGCGCTGAAGACGGAGTTCACGTCCGCGTGGGCACGCTGAGCAAGGCGCTGGGCGCAAGCGGCGGCTTTGTCGTCGGCTCCCAGACGCTGATCGATTGGCTCTCCAATCGGGCGCGGACGTACGTCTATTCCACGGCCATGCCCGAAGCCAGCGCCGCGGCAGCATTGGCAGCGCTGGCGATCGTGCGCACGCAGCCGCAGCGACGCAGAGAGGTATTGAAGCTCGCCGCCGATTTGCGCGAGCAACTGCGAGCTTCCGGGCTGGAGGTCGGCCCATCGGACAGCCAGATCGTCCCGGTCATTCTGGGAGACCCCGAACGGACCATGCGTGCCGCGGCTGAACTGCGCAGGCGCGGTTTCCTGGTTCCCGGGATTCGTCCCCCAAGTGTACCGGCGGGGCAGGCGCTGCTGCGAATCAGCGTGACCTGGCTGCACACGTCCGAGCAAATTGACGATTTAGCGCGGGCTCTCGTGGAGACGATTCGCAATCTGCCGTAAAGGGAAAACCGAGGGCAGGCGGCATTTAAGGCCGCATGCGACCCATTTATCATGGAATCCCGAAATCACATTCCTTGGCTTGGCGCGCATGTCGTTTTATCCCCACCGCAGGTTCACCCTCTCGTTTGAGCTTTTTCCGCCCAAGACGCCGGCTGGCGAGGAGGCGATGTACGCCAGCGTGCAGGAGCTGATGGCCTTCCGGCCAGATGTCATCACTTGCACGTATGGTGCGGGAGGCTCCACGCGCGAGAAGACACTGGATATCACCACTCAGGTAAAGCGGCGTTTTGAGGTGCGCGTCGCCTCTCACCTGACTTGCGTCGGCTCGACCATCGAGCAGCTACGGACTTATCTGGCCGAAGCGCGGCAGCGCGGCATCGACAACGTGGTGGCTCTGCGGGGTGACCCACCAAAGGGGGAGTCGCAGTTCAGGCCGGTGGCAGGCGGGTTTTCCTATGCCAGCGAGTTGGTCGCGTTTGTTCGCGGCGAGTTTCCGCAGTTCGGCCTGGCGGTGGCCGGTTATCCGGAAACGCACCAGGAGGCGATCAGCCCGCAGGCCGACCTCGCAAACCTCAAGCGCAAAGTCGATGCCGGCGGAGATGTGGTCATCACGCAACTGTTCTATGACAACGCGGACTTCTTTCGCTTTCGCCAGGCGTGCCAACAACTGGGTATCCAATCGCCGATCGTGCCGGGAATCCTGCCAGTAACCAACCTGTCGCAGATTCAGCGGATCACCTCGCTGTGCAAGGCACGGCTGCCGGATTCTTTCGTCGCGGCGCTTGGACAGCATGATGACCCCGAATGGCAATTCAAAGTGGGCGTTGACTTCGCCAGCCGCCAGGTGCAGGAACTGATTGACGCGGGCATTCCCGGCATTCACTTTTACGTGCTCAACAAGTCGCCGGCGACGGCTGCGGTGCTCGAGGCGGTGCGAACGCCCGAATGAGGGGTTGCTGGCCGGGAGGCGACAACCGCTGCGACCAATTCCCGCTGGCCAAAAGTGTTTGCTTTTGCCGGCTACTTTTGTATGCTGGCGGGGTCAATTTCTCTTCCCATGAGGCTGGCCATGAGTTCACTCGTTTTCTCGCGTCGGTTCTGCCTACTGTTGGTGCTTCTGGTTGTGGTTGTATTCGCGGGCTGCGTGCAAGAGACGCGCAATGGCGACAGCGTGAAGTACACCTATGAACTCTGGGTGCCGCTGACGATATTATTGGCCGGCGCCGTCGGCCTGGTGATCGGTGTGATTGGTTTCACGCGGTCGATGAATTATTCCTGGGTGTTGTGCCTGCTGGGAGTCGGCGGGCTCTTGGCCGGTCCGTCGATGATGTGCGACTATGCGACCGTCGATCCGCAAGGATTCAAGATCCGCACCGGCTTTCCATTCATTGCGTCCACCCAGCAGGTCCAGTTTGCCGACGTGGCTTCAGTGCGAGAAATCAAAAAGGTCACGCGCGGACGGCGCGGACGAAAGTCGACCAACTACTACTACGTGTTCCATCTCAAGAATGGATCCAGCGTGGAGGTGAACGTCAGCGGCGATCTGCGATCCAAAGCACGCATCAGCATCGACCGGCAACTTGCGGCTCACGGGATTGAGCCCGTGGATGAAACGGGCATCGAACAGTAACTTTCCGCACCTTGTTACGCCTAAGCTCGTGCGGTAGAAGGGGGCTATGCGCCAGTATCTGGACCTTTTCCGGCATGTCCTCGATCGCGGCGTGCCCAAAGGAGACCGCACGGGGACCGGCACGCTCAGCGTTTTCGGCCACCAGATGCGGTTCGATCTGTCGCAGGGATTCCCGCTGGTCACGACCAAAAAGCTGCATACGCGGTCGATCATCCACGAGCTGCTATGGTTCTTGCGGGGAGAAACAAATACGCGTTACCTCAAGGAGAACGGCGTTTCGATTTGGGATGAATGGGCCGATGAAGACGGCGAGCTGGGGCCGGTCTATGGCAAGCAGTGGCGCTCGTGGCCCGCGGCCGACGGACGGCAGATCGACCAGATGGCGCGGGTCATCGACGAAATCAAAAGTAATCCCGACTCGCGGCGGCTGATCGTCAGCGCCTGGAACGTCGGCGACCTCGATCGGATGGCGCTGCCGCCGTGCCATTTGCTGTTTCAGTTCTACGTGGCGGAGGGCCGGCTTTCGTGCCAGATGTACCAGCGGAGCTGCGACATCTTTCTCGGCGTGCCGTTCAACATCGCGTCGTATGCACTATTGACAATGATGGTCGCACAGGCCACGGAATTGCAGCCCGGCGAATTCGTCCACACGCTTGGCGATGCTCACCTCTACAACAACCATCTGGAGCAGGCGCGGCTCCAGCTCACGCGCCAGCCGAGGCCGCTGCCGACCATGCGGGTCAACCCGGCGGTGAAGGACTTGTTTGCCTTCCGATTTGAGGACTTTTCGCTCGAAGGCTACCAGCCGCATCCGCACATTCCCGCGCCGGTGGCCGTGTGACCGAAGATCTACTCCCTACGGGAGCAGGTGGCCCCGCAGCGGCCGGATGAGGGCTATGCGTCTCGCAATCATCGTCGCCATGGCCAGAAACCGCGTGATCGGCCGCGGAGGACAATTGCCATGGCGATTGTCGGCCGACCTGAAGCGATTCAAGTCGCTCACGATGGGACATCACTTGATCATGGGGCGGAAGACGTTTGAGTCGATTGGCCGCCCGCTGCCCGGCAGAACTTCGATCGTCTTAACCCGGCAGACCAGGACGCAGCCGCATGTCCCGGCGGTGCGCACAGCCTCGTCGCTTGACGAGGCGTTTGAGCTGGCCCGAGGAGACGAGGAACTTTTCGTCGTCGGCGGCGCCGAGATATACGCCTTGGCCGTGCCGCTGGCTGGCCGGCTATACGTCACTTGGGTTGACGCCGATATCGAAGGAGATACTTTTTTTCCAGAGTTCGATTGGCAACGGTGGCAGCTCGTGTCCGAGGAATCTCACCCCGCAGATGCCAAGAACGAGCACCCGTTTTGCTTTGCCATCTACGACCGCATCGCCCACGACTGAAGGACCATCGCATGTCCGCCGCAGACGAATTGCTCGCAATGAACCAAAGGCTGCTGGAATCGATCGTTTCCGGCGACTGGAAGACCTACGTATCGCTCTGCGATCCGTCGATAACCTGCTTCGAGCCCGAAGCGCGGGGGCAGCTCGTCGCCGGAATGCCGTTTCACAAGTACTACTTCGATCTGCCCGGCTCGCCGCAAAAGCCGGCAAAAAACGTGACAATGAGCCAGCCGCACGTGCGAATCCTGGGGGCCGATGCGGCAGTGGTCAGCTATGTGCGTCTGACGCAGTCGCTCGACGCTAGCGGAGCGCCGCAAACCGGCCGCGTCGAAGAAACCCGAGTCTGGCAGAAGATCGCCGGCCAGTGGAAGCACGTGCATTTCCATCGCTCAGCGAACGCGTGATGGTTCCGCTACGCCCGATCGATCGGGAACGCCACCACGTCGCGGAGCGACTTGGCCCCTGTCGCTACCATCACCAGCCGGTCGAAGCCCAGCGCCGCGCCGCTGCATGGCGGCAGGCCGTGGTCCATCGCGGCAAGGAGGCGGCTTGTCTCCGGCAACACCGGCTTTCCTGCCAGATGCCGCGATGTATTGATCATCTGACTACGCAGCCGAAGGACATCAGCATCCAATAGCTCGTGATAGCCGTTGGCCAGCTCGATGCCGTCCACGTACAACTCGAAACGCTCGGCAACGGGAGTGTCACCCGGGCGCACGCGAGCCAAAGCGGATTGCGAGGCGGGATAATCGTAGAGAATCACGGGTTCTACGGTCCCGAGCTGCGGCTCAACCCGCTTGACGAGAAGTATGTCCAGCAGGGCGTCCTTGGGGGCGTCGTAATCCGGCTCCTGGCCGCTGACATTCGCGGCAGCTTCAGCGAGGCCTTCTTGTGGAGTGTCAAACGGATCGATATTTGCGTAGCGGCAAAACGCCTCCTGGTAGGTCAGCCGCGTGGGCGCGCCTCGATCGAGAATCTCACCCGCCAGATCCCCCAGCAGCCGCATGCCGGCGTCGTAGTCGTCGCCGGCGCGGTACCACTCGACCATAGTGAATTCCGGATTGTGCCGATCCCCCGATTCGCCGCCCCGAAAGGCCCGCGTGATCTGATAGATGGATTTCATCCCCGCGGCAATCAGCCGCTTCATGCCGAACTCGGGAGAGGTCTGGAGCCATAGCTTCTGGCCCGCCTCCGGCTGGCGCGGATCGTCAAACAGCGTGACCGACAGCGGATCCAAATGCCGATCGACGACGACGTCGTGCGACAAGAGGGGGGTTTCTACTTCGAGAAAGCCGCGGGAATCGAAGAAGCTGCGGATGCGGCGGAGCAAAACAGCGCGGGTCTCGAGCATGGCGAGACTTGCGCTAGGCAGAAAGTCGGCGGTCATCAAGAGGATTCTACACCCTCACCCGGCCGCTGACCAAAACTGCGCGTCGGTGCACCGGCCGCACTATCCGGGCAAGCGTGGAATTACACCGACACCCGCTCGATATACTCCCCTGTCCGCGTATCGATCTTCAGCACGTTTCCGATGTTGATGAAAATTGGCGCCTGGATTTCGGCCCCGGTTTCGAGCTTCACGGGCTTGGTGACGTTCGTGGCCGTATCGCCGCGGGCCCCTGGCTCGCAGTACTCCACTTTCAGTTCCACATGCGGCGGCGGCGTCACGCTGATTGGCCGGTTGTTGAACACGAGCATCTGGCAGGGCATCCCCTCCTTGAGATACATCCAGCACTCCTCCACGGCCATCTTCGGCATTTCGTACTGCTCGTAGTTCTTGTTGTTCATGAAGACGAATGTATCCCCCTGGCGGTACAGGTACTGCGTCTCGAACTCTTCGACGTCTGCCGCCTCGAGCTCATCCCCCCCTTTGTAGACCCGGTCGAGCGTGGTGCCGCGGATCAGATTCTTCAATCGACATTCGTACAGCGCATTTCCCTTGCCCGGCTTGCGGAAGTTCATTTCCACCATCACCCAGGGCTCGTTGTTGATCACCACCTTCAGCCCCTTGCGAAAATCGCTCGTCTTATACGTCGCCACGGCAAATCCCTACTTCGATAGACAATTTCAGTCGGTTATTGTGGGTAAATGGCCATTGTAGCCGTCACCTCCGAGTCTGTCCGCGCCACTACGCCGCCAGAGGACATTAGGGACCGTTTGCTGCCGCAAACATGGCAGTCGGCGATGCGATTGGCAATTCGCGAGCCTGCGCAACTGCTTCAGTTGCTGTCACTTGGAAATGAGTGGCTAATGCTCGCTCAAAAGGCGGCTGCCGGTTTTCCTCTCTTTGTGCCGCGCGAGTTCATCGCCCGCATGGAAGTCGGCAATCCGTATGATCCGCTTCTTCGCCAGGTGCTGCCACTTGGTGAAGAACTCATGAGCCAGCAAGGATTTACGAAGGATCCCGTAGGCGACGCAGCGGCCCAAATCGCGCCGGGGCTGCTTCACAAGTACCAGGGCCGGGCTCTGCTGATCACCACCGGGGCCTGTGCGGTCCATTGCCGGTATTGTTTTCGCCGCAGCTACCCCTATTCGGACGGTCCCCGGTCGCTTGATGACTGGCGGCCGGCACTGGATGCAGTTGCCGCCGATTCAACGATTGAAGAGGTGCTACTTTCGGGAGGCGATCCACTGACCATTGTCGATGGCCAACTGGCTGCACTGGTTGAGCGGCTGGAAGCGATCGGCCACGTTCGCCGGCTGCGGATTCACACGCGGTTACCAGTTGTTATCCCGCAGCGTGTCAATGGCGACCTGCTTTCGTGGCTGACTGGCACACGGCTCACGCCTGTTTTCGTCGTCCACGCCAACCATCCGCAGGAAATCGACTACGCCGTGTCCCAGTCGCTGACGCGGCTCATCGATGCCGGCATTCCCGTGCTCAACCAGTCGGTGCTGCTCCGCGGCGTGAATGACAATGCCGAAGCGCTGATTGAACTGTCGAAGCGTCTGATCAATTTGCGCGTAATGCCGTATTACCTGCACCAGCTCGATCGCGTGCAGGGAGCGGCCCACTTCGAGGTCCCCGTTTGCCGCGGGATCGAGTTGATCGATGAAATGCGGCGACAATTGCCTGGCTATGCGGTGCCGCGATATGTGCAGGAAATTGCCGGAGATAACGGCAAACGGGTACTGTCCTAGGCAATTTCTGGCTTTTCAAAACGGGCTGACCCCTGAGCCCGTCTTATCTTTCGATAGCCGCAAGTTCCGTTTGGCGGCACCGATCTCGCCCAAACAATGCCTGGAGCCTTTTTCATGCGCAAGTTGTTGCCAGTTAAGGGGATTTTTTGTGCCGCCGCGATGGGCGGCTGTCTCATAGCGGGTCTGATTACGCCGGATATCGCGGAAGCGCGTGTGAAGCTCATTACGCTTCCGGTCCGCGAGCGGGTCGAGATACAGCTCGACAACGCCAGCGCCACGCTCGTCGAGGAAGAGCGGATCGTCCCGCTGGTGAAGGGAGAGAACCAGGTTGATTTTTCGTGGGCTAACACGCAAATCGACCCCAACACGATCGTATTTCGGGTCGTCGCCCCGGTCGGTGAGAAGATGCTCGACGTGAAGGTCCTGTCGGTCAGCTATCCCCCCAATGAGGCGGCACTCATCTGGACCGTGGGCAGCAGCGACTCCGGTTCAGCCCGTGTGCGAATCAGCTATCTCCTTGGCAATCTGAGCAAAAGCTTCAACTACCGGGCGATTGCCTCGAAGGACGAAACGTCGCTTACGCTGTCGCAGTACATGCGGCTGCAAAACTTCGCCAATGAAAGCTTTGGCAGCTCTGGCCTGTGGGCCGGCTTCGGAAAGCGGTTCCTCAAGCCTATCGGACTCAACGAGACCAAAGAGATGCTGATGGAGAAATTCGAAAAGGTGCCGATCAAGAAGACCTATACGGTCAACGTCGCGGAGTTCGGATGGCTCGATCAGCCGCAGCAGAAGCTGCGCGTGCCGATGCACTACGTGCTCAAGAATAACAAAGCGAACAACCTGGGTGTGGCGCCGCTGCAATACGGCAAGGTGCGGATCTTCATCGACGGCGGCCAGGACGGTTCGACGGCATTCCTTGGCGAGGATTGGGGAAAGTTCACGCCGATTGACGATGAAATGAAGCTCTATCTGGGCGTCGCTCAGGATGTCGTCGTCAAGCGGACCATCGAGAAGAACGAAAACAAAAAGCAAGGGGGGAACGTCAGCCACCAGGAAGTGATCCTCAAGTACGAAATCGAAAACTTCAAGGACAAGGAAGTGACGCTTGACGTCATTGAGAATTTGCGCCACGTGCGTAATGAAGTCCGCGGCGACACCGGCCGCGACGTCGAATGGGAGCTCGGCAAGGAAACCACGTTCGAAGGAGGCATCGACAAGGAAAAGAGTACGTTCGAGCAAGTGGTCTTCCATGCCAAGCTGCCGGCCAAAGGGGCCGACGGCAAAGCCAAGAAAATCACCCACAAACTCCACGTGACGCTCAAGAACGAATGGCAGTAATGCTCACAATAACAACTCAAGGAGCCACTGCCATGAAACCTTCCTTCCTCACTGTCGTTGCTTCGGCGCTGCTATTGGCCCTGAGCGGCGAGGTCAGCGCCGAAAACGTCGATTTGTCAACCGTTCCCAGCCGCGATACGGTTCAGCTCACGATCTACAACAGCGAGGACCTGACGCTGGTCCGCGAAACGCGGAAGGTGACGTTCAAAAAGGGAGTTAACCCGCTCCAGTTCTCCTGGGCCAACACGCTCATCGATCCG
>DASRJP010000077.1:0-24134 GCA_035649415.1 Pirellulaceae bacterium
AGGAATCGCAGCGTGCGACACAGGGCGTCGCCGATCACAGTCGAGCGGATGTGGCCGACGTGCATCGGCTTGGCGACGTTCGGCGACGAGTAATCGATGACGATTGTCCGCGGCCGCACCGCCGGCTCGATGCCGACGCGCTCATCCCGCTCCGCCGCGCCGATCTGGTCCGCCAGCCAATCGTCCCGCAGCCGCAGGTTGATGAAGCCCGGGCCGGCAATCTCCGCCGGCTGGCAAACGTCGTCGAGCTTCGTGGCTGCGATGATTTCAGCTGCAATGTCGCGCGGCGGCTTATCCAATTCCTTCTTCAGCGGCATCGCGAAATTGGCCTGATAATCGCCAAACTTCGCATCCTGCGCGACGCGGATCATCTCCAGCAGCTCGCGTTGCCGCGCCGGGTCGGAAATGAGTGCCGCGATGGCGGGCTGGAAGCGGGATTTGAGGAGTGCCAGGACGTTCATGCGGCAAATGGGCAAGGCGGACAAGACAGCGCGCAACGGACACAACTAGTGAAGACCGCCATTTTAGCGGTAGGTTCGCAGCCAGTCGCGGGGACGTTTCAATGCGGAATTCCGGCGACGAAACGCGACAACTGTACTGCCTCCCGCGCGCTACAGCCTGCTGTCGATTTGTGCGACAATCAGCCCGATCGTCACGACCCTCCTCGAGAGCCAAACATCATGCGCATCGGCATCCTCGCTCTGCTCCAGGAATCCAATACCTTCATCCCGCGTGCCACGAAGCTTGCGCAGTTCGAGGAAGAGCTGCTCGTGACCGGCGAGGAGATGCGGCGGCGATTCGACGGCGCGCATCACGAAATTGGCGGCATGCTGCACGCGCTGGCCGAAGCCAAGGTGGAAGCCGTTCCCGTCTTCGCCGCCCGGGCCCTTCCTTTTGGCTGCATCGAGCGCTCGGCAATCAAGGAGCTGCTGGCGCGGATGTGGCGGGCTTTGGAAACCGCCGGCACTCTCAATGGCGTGTTGGTCGCTCCCCACGGGGCGACGGTGAGCGAGCCCTATCCCGATATCGACGGCCACTGGCTTTCCGAGCTGCGCCGCCGCGTGGACCAGCGGCCCATCGTCGGCACCCTTGATCCACACGGCAATCTGTCCCCCGCCATGGTCAGCGCCTGCGACGCCTTGATGGCTTACCGCACCAATCCGCACCTCGACCAGCGGGCCCGCGGCATTGACGCGGCGCGAATGATCGTCGCCATGCTCCGCGGCGAAATCCAGCCGACGATGGCCGCCGCCTTTCCGCCGATGGCGATCAACATCGAGCGGCAGTGTACTAGCGAGGAGCCCTGCCAGACGCTGTTTCGTTTGGCTGACGAACAACTCACGCGCGAGCGGATCCTGTCCAACAGCGTCATGTTCGGCTTTCCCTATGCCGACGTGGGGGAGATGGGTTCAGCGACGATTGCCGTGACCGATGGAGATCCCGCCTTGGCCCACAAGACAGCAGACGAATTGGCGAAGCGAATGTGGGAGCTGCGGCACGAGTTCGCAGGCAAGTTGATCGGCGTTGACGAGGCACTGGACCAGGCGGCAAAGCTGGAAGGCCCGGTCTGCCTCTTGGATATGGGAGACAACGTTGGCGGCGGATCGCCGGGAGACGGAACGTGGCTAGCAGATGCCATCTCCAAGCGCAAGTTGGCCCGGTCGTTCATCTGTCTGTACGACCCCCAGTCAGTGCAGGCGGCACAGGCGGCAACGAATGCACCCAAGGTGACACTCAGCATGGGGGGAAAGACGGACGCGCTGCACGGCCCGCCGCTGGTGTGCGACGTGAAGGTCCGCGGGATCTTTGATGGTCGCTTCGAGGAGAAGCAGCCGCGTCACGGCGGCTTCACCGTGATGGACCAGGGACCAACCGCGGTCGTTGAGACCGACGCCGGCCTGACCGTTATGCTGACCAGCAAGCGAATGCCGCCATTCAGCCTGCGGCAGCTCACGACGTTTGGCGTCGAGCCCGAGAAATACCAGTTGCTGATTGCCAAAGGCGTCAACGCGCCGATCGCGGCCTATCGCGAGGTTTGCAAGCACTTCGTGCGGGTGAACACCCGGGGTTGCACGTCTGCGGACCTGCTGACTCTGCCGTACCACCATCGCCGCCGGCCGATGTTCCCTTTCGAGCCAGAGGCGAACTGGGAGCCATAAAAATCGCGTGACGATCTTGAACCAGCAGGGGAGTTTGTGATACTAAGCGGTTGGCGGCTTTCCCTAGACCAGAACCGGCCCCCGATTCCTTGCCTGTCTCTCCGAGTTTGGCCTGTTTGCGCGGCGGGAAGGCTGCGACAACCGGTCGGGGTTAGTTTGGGGAAATTCCGCTGACCGCTGATTGACTTTCGCTTATATGTTGTCCGATAATGTTTCCTCGAAGTCCGTCGTATCGAGGTTTATTGTCCCGAATTTCTCGTGAGGGGAACGCAACTATGAAAGCTCGTATGGCCGCTGCACTGGGCGTCGTTGCACTAATCGTCTCCGCGGCGCTGTATGCCGAGGATAAGAATCCGCTGGAGGGGGTGAAGTGCATTATTCAAACCACCAAGCCCGCCAAGGCGGACAAGAGCGTGGATTACAAGGGTGGCAAGGTCTACTTCTGCTGCGCCAATTGCCCCAAGTCGTTTGATCCGGCCAAACACAGCACGAAGGCCAATCATCAGTTGGTGGCCACCGGCCAGGCCAAGCAGGCCAAGTGCCCGTTGACCGGGAAGGATGTTGACACCACCACCAAGATTAGTGTGGCAGGCGCCGACGTTTGCTTCTGCTGCAACAACTGCAAAGGGGCGGTCGAGAAGCTGAAGGGTGACGAGCAGATCGCCAAGGTCTTCTCGGACGCCGCGTTCGAAAAGGCCGGTTACAAGGTCGGCAAGAAGGAATAGCCGGTCCTGTTTGTGATTGAGAAAACTCAAGGGCGCGCCACTGCTTGCGCGCCCTTTTTCGTTTCTTGCCGGAATTGGCCTTGGGCCGAATGGCTAGGGTTTGGGATACTGTCCAGCCCGACCTCTGACCACGCCCTTCACGGATGAATCTGTTCTTCTCGGTTGGCGAACCCAGCGGCGACCTGCACGCGGCAAACCTGATTGCGCAGTTGCGGCGGCACAAGCCGGCGCTTCGCGCCGTGGGCCTGGGCGGGCGGAAGATGGCCGCTGCCGGCTGCGACCTGCTGCACGACATGACCGACCTGGCCGTGATGGGGATTTTCCCCGTTCTGACCAGGCTACCTGTCTTCTTCCGCCTGCTGGCAATGACCGACCGCTATCTCGCCGAGGCGCGTCCCGATGCGGTCGTGCTCGTCGATTATCCCGGCTTCAACTGGCACGTGGCCCGAAAGGCCAAGGCCCGCGGCATTCCGGTTATTTATTATGGCCTGCCGCAGATGTGGGCCTGGGCGCCGTGGCGCGTCAGCAAGGTGCGGAAGTACGTGGACCACGCGCTGTGCAAGCTGCCGTTTGAGGAAAAATGGTTCCGCGATCGCGGCTGCAACGCAACCTACGTCGGGCATCCGTACTTTGACGAACTGCGCGACCACGTGCCGAATGCCGCGTTCGTGAGCGAGCAAAAATCGCGCTGCGGCCGCCTGGTGACGATCCTGCCCGGCTCGCGGACGCACGAAGTGCAGAACAATTTGCCGTCGTTCCTGACCGCAGCGCAAAAGATCGTCCGCGAGATAAGCGATGTGCGCTTTGCCATCGCCAGTTACAACGACGGCCAGGCGAAGCTGGCGCGGCAGATGATCGCCGGCTCGAGGTTACCGATCGAGATTCACGTCGGTCGCACGGCCGAGCTGATCGACCTGGCGACCTGCTGCCTGGCGTGCAGCGGCTCGGTCTCGCTGGAGCTCCTGTACCACGCCAGGCCGGCGGTGATTCACTACAAGGCCAGTCCGCTGACGGCGGCAATTTTCCGGCCATTCATTCTGGTGAAGTACATCACGCTGGTGAACCTGCTGGCGGCCGATGAGCTATATCCGGCCGATTTGCGGCGCTATGACCCCAATCTGCCAGGGAACGAGAAGGTGCTCCTCCCCGAGTATCCCACCTGGACCGACAAGTCGGTGGCTCTCGCCAGGCACTGCATCGAGTGGCTATCCGACGAAGCCCAGCGGCAATCGCTCATCCGCCGGCTGGAAGCGCTGCGGGACCGCGTCGCCGCCGGCGGGGCGAGCCAGCGCGCGGCCGAATACATCCTTCGCCATTTGCCGCCCAATCCTCTGCGGCAAGTGGCCTGAAAGCCGCGGCGCTGCCGCGCTCGCGAGCGAACGATCCTCGATCGTCCCTGCGGCGGCAAGGCTTGCTACATTAGGCCGCATGCCTTGCATTCCCGTCGATGATGCGGCCGACCCGCGGCTGGCCGTGTACCAGCAGCTCAACCAGCAGAACCCGGCGCGCTGGGCGGGGCACTTCATTGCCGAGGGGGACAAAATCGCCGAGCGGCTGATCGCCAGCCGGTATCCGGTGCAAAGTCTGCTCCTCGTGCCGCAGTACGCCGAGCGGTTTGCGGCGCTCGTGCCTGCCGAAACGCCGCTGTATGTCGGCAGCCGGCAGCTGCTGGAAGCGACGATCGGTTTCAACTTCCATCGCGGCGTGCTGGCTTGCGGCCGGCGACTGCCGCCGCTGTCGCTGGCTGAGGCGTTTGGCGCGGGTCTCGCGCCTACGTTCGGCGCGGGTCTCCCGACGCCGCCGAAACAGCCGACCGCAGGTCTCCCAGCCGACAGCGAGCAAACCGTTCCTCCAGGGTTCAGTGCGGGTCTCCCGACCCCGCCGAAAGAAACCAGTACCGTCGTCGTCTGTCCCGACCTCAAAGATCCGACGAACCTGGGCAGCATCCTGCGGACCAGTGCCGCTCTGGGCGTCAGCGCGGTCGTGCTGGGCCCGCACTGTGCCGATCATCTGTCGCGGCGCGTGGTGCGGGTGTCGATGGCGGCTGCTCTCCAGCTTCCGATCGTGGTGGCCGCGGATGTCGGCGGAGCGCTCGCGCGGCTGAAGCACGAATTTGGCTGCGAGCTTGTTGCCGCGGTCGTCGATCCGGCGGCCCAGCCACTGGCCAAAGCGCGGCGGCCGGCGAAAATGGCACTCGTCCTCGGCGGCGAGGCGCATGGCCTGCCGCCGGAGCTGGTCCGCATCTGCGACCGCCGCGTGACGATTCCCATGCAGCCGGGCATCGACTCGCTCAATGTGGCGGTGGCAGCGGCTGTGTTCCTGTTTCACTTCTGTCAGCAAAGCAGTTAACCGATGGCAACGTTCGACCTGGCCGCCGTCCAGCAAGCGATTCGCGACTTTGGTTTCGATGGCTGGCTGCTGTACGACTTCCGCGGCAGTAACGTCCTGGCCCGCCGCGTGCTGGGCTTTGACGAAAGCCAGCACGGCTCACGGCGGTGGTTCTACTTCGTTCCGGCTAGCGGCACGCCGATCAAGCTCGTTCACCGAATCGAAACCGGAGCGCTCGATGATCTGCCGGGCGAGAAGCGGATTTATTTGAAGTGGCAGGAACTGGAGACCGGCGTCAAGGCGCTTGTCGGCGGCGCGAAGTGGATCGCCATGGAATATTCGCCGCGGACGAGCAATCCGTACGTCTCACGCGTCGATGCGGGAGTCGTGGAACTGGTCCGCAGCTTCGGCTGCGAGGTCGCTTCCAGCGGCGACTTGATTCAACTATTCGAAGCAACCTGGGACGATGAGCAGTGGGAGATGCACCTGTCCGCGGCCCGCGTTACCGATGCGGCCTACGGCGTCGCCTGGAAGCTGATTGCCGAGCGGACGCGCGGCGGCGGCTCGGTGCTGGAGACCGACGTGCAGCGGGCGATTTTGAATCATTTCAAAGCAAACAACGTCACGACCTACAGCCCGCCGATCGTCGGCACAAATGCCCACAGCGGCGATCCGCACTTTGAGACATCGCCCGACAACGATTCGCCAATCCGCGCCGGCGACTTCGTTCTCATCGACCTGTGGGGCAAGCTCGACAAGCCGCGCGCCGTCTACAGCGATCTGACTCGCGTCGGCTTCGTCGGCCGCGAAGTGCCGGAGAAGCACGAAATAATCTTCCAGATTGTCGCTGCTGCCCGCGATGCGGCGATCGCACTTGTGAAGGAGCGATTTGTCGCTGGAAAAGAGCTCCGCGGCTGGGAAGTCGATCAGGCCGCCCGCGAAGTGATCGAAAAGGCCGGCTACGGCCAGTATTTCATCCACCGCACCGGCCACAGCATCGGCCAGGAGACGCACGGCAACGGCGCCAATATGGATAACCTCGAAACGCATGAGGAGCGGCTCGTCCTCCGCCGCACCTGCTTCTCGATCGAGCCCGGCATTTACTTGCCGGAGTTCGGCGTTCGCAGCGAAGTGAACGTCTTCGTCGATGCGGCCGGCCAGGTCCACGTCACCGGCGGCGAGCTTCAGCGCAGCGTGCTGGCGATCTCGTAGTAGGCACACTCCGTGTGCCGTTCCTTACAGACGGCACACGGAGCGTGCCTGCTACTTTAGATGCCCACCGCCGCGAACTCCGCCGAATCATGTACGTCCGGCGGCGTCACTACGCGGACGCGAAACGGCGTCAGCCCGAGCTGCAGCAGATCGCCGTCCGCCAGCGGCGACTCACTGATCGGCTGGCCGTTGACCATCGTGCCATGCCGGGACTGAAGATCCCGCACCAGCAGCGTCCCGCCTTCATAGACCAGCTCGCAATGCCGCCGGCTGATCCAGCGGTCGTCGATCCGCACGCCAGCGCTCATGCCGCGGCCGATCTCGATGGGGAATTGATCGATGGTGACTTCGCGCGGCGACGCCAGCGCACTGGTGCAAACAAGCTTGATCTTCACGGCAGGAGAGGAGGGACGAAGGCAGGCGGGGGTGCGCTTCCTAGCGGGCAGGCCCGAGCGCGGTAGGTACCGGTCATGCTACAGGCGCTACCGTGGCTGTCAACGGGCAAATGCGGCGTTTTCGGGAAACCGCCGAGGTTCCAATGACCAATGACCAAGCACCAATTACCAATGTGCCTCTAGTTCATTGGTCATTGGGACTTGGTCATTGGTCATTCTGCGGTGCTGCAGTCTCTGGCCCAAGCGAACCGGCGGACATAAACTGGCCTCTTACGTCAACAAAACACTCTTTCCGTCATCTGCCATGCCCGCCCTCAACAAAATCTCCTCCCACATCACCCAGCCAAAAAGTCAGGGCGGCTCCCAGGCCATGCTCTACGGCGTCGGCCTGTCCCCCGAGGACATGAACAAGGCTCAGGTCGGCATTGGCAGCGTCTGGTACGAAGGGAACCCCTGCAACATGCACTTGCGGGATCTGGGCGACAAGGTCAAGGAGGGGGTTACTGCCGCGGGCCTGGTCGGCATGCGGTTCAACACGGTCGGCGTCAGCGACGCGATTTCGATGGGAACCGAGGGGATGAGCTACTCCCTCCAGTCCCGCGACCTGATTGCCGACTCGATCGAGACGATCATGGGGGCCCAGTGGTACGACGCCCTGATCGCCATCCCCGGCTGCGACAAGAACATGCCCGGCTGCCTGATCGCCATGGGCCGCCTCAACCGGCCGGCCATCATGGTCTACGGCGGCACCATCCGCGCCGGCTGCACCCCGCGCCATCCCAAGCTCGACATCGTCTCTGCATTCCAGGTCTACGGCGAATACCTCGCCGGCAAGATGCCCGACGAAGAGCGGGAGGAAGTCGTTCGCTGCTCGATTCCCGGCGCTGGCGCGTGCGGCGGGATGTATACCGCCAACACCATGGCCTCGGCCATCGAAGCCCTCGGCATGTCACTGCCGTACAGCTCGTCAATCCCGGCCGAAGACCCGCTCAAGGTCGGAGAATGCCTGGCCGCGGGTAAGGCGGTCTTGAATCTGCTCGAGAAAGACCTCAAGCCGCGGGACATCATGACCCGAGCGGCATTCGAGAACGCGATGGTGGTGGTGATGGCGCTGGGCGGTTCGACCAATGCCGTGCTGCACCTGATCGCCATGGCTCGCTCAGTGGGCGTGAAGCTCACGATCGACGACTTCCAGAAGGTCAGCGATCGCGTGCCGTTCATCGCCGACCTCAAGCCGAGCGGCAAATACGTGATGGAGGACCTGCACCACGTCGGCGGCACCCCGGCCGTGATGAAGTACCTCCTCGAAAAGGGCTTCCTCGACGGCAAATGCCTGACGGTCACCGGCAAGACGCTCGGTCAGAACCTGGCCGAGGTAAAGGGGCTGGCCGACGGGCAGCAGGTAATTCAGCCGCTGGAAAAACCGATCAAGGCCAGTGGGCACATTCGGATTATGCGCGGCAATTTCTGCCCCGATGGGGCCGTCGCCAAGATCACCGGCAAGGAAGGCTTAAAGTTCACCGGCCCTGCTCGCTGCTTCGACAGCGAGGAAGATATGCTACGCGGCATGGAGGAGAAGAAAATTCAGAAGGGGGACGTGATCGTTATCCGCTATGAAGGGCCCAAAGGGGGCCCGGGAATGCCCGAGATGCTCACGCCGACGAGCGTCATCATGGGGGCTGGCCTGGGTAAGGACGTGGCCCTGATCACCGACGGCCGCTTCTCCGGCGGCTCGCACGGCTTCATCGTCGGCCACGTGACCCCCGAAGCTCAGGACGGCGGCACGATCGCGCTGGTCAAAGACGGCGATTCAATCACGATCGACGCCGAGACCAACCGGATCGACGTGGCGCTAACTGCCGACGAACTCACCCGCCGCCGCGCGGCCTGGAAAGCCCCTCCGTACAAATTCACCCGCGGCACGCTCTACAAGTACATCAAGAACGTCAAGACCGCGTCGGAGGGATGCGTGACGGATGAGTGAAGTCGATCGTTGAATTAGACTGAACTAAGCAAGCGTCCATTCGATTCGTTCTCCGTGCTTGTCCACCACATGCCTCAGCAAATACTCGCGCAGCTCGAAACCCATTAAGCTGCGCTGAGCCATCGACTCAAAAAAGACGGCCATTTCGCGTGACGACACATTTGTGGCCCACCGGCACAGCTCAACAAAATCTCGCCCCAGCCGGCGGGCGCAGAATGCGGCCATGCAGACGCAAGTGATCGTCTCACGAGGATCAAATGCGTTGTCCTCAAGGGACAAAGCCAGCATGGCCAGTTCGAGGCTGCGGTAATCTTTTGTTCGCAGACAGCGATTTGCCATCCGGTGCGCAAAGTGATGAAAGCTCAATCGCCCACGGCAAGCTTGGCGCATCTCTTCGCGGTCGTCGGACTTCGATTCATACTCTTGGCACAGTGCGGCAATCGTCTCATCGGTGCGCGACCACGCCGGATCCGACGCACTTGCGTTCGTCCGCGCGAAAATGGCGCTCGGATGCTCGCGGAGGTGGCTCTTTAAGAATTCACACGCTTCGTATTCGCGGAAGTCTTCGAGAAGTGTATTCCACGACTGCGACATCATTGGCTCTTGTATGTTGGCACCGTTCGTCTTGGTCGAGCAACGACGGCCTCCGCCATCACGCTGTCCCTGTCCCTCCGCGTCCTGCCAGACGGCCGCAGAGCGGCCACGGCAGTTCGTTCCCACGCTGAGGCTGGGAACCAGGAACGAGATTTTGCCACAATCCTGGTAATCTCTCCCCCTCGCACCACGACATATTAACGTGAAGCCGCACCGTGCGGCAGAATCGCTGGCCGGGAGCCCCCTTTGACGAGTTGGGAGAACATCGTTCGGGAGCACGGGCAGATGGCGTTTGCTGCCGCGTGGCGGGTTTTAGGCCACGCGGGCGATACGGAAGACGCCGTGCAGGAGGCGCTGCTCAGTGCCTTCCATCTGCACCGCTCGCAGAGCGTGGCGAGCTGGGGGGCGCTCTTGCGCCGGCTAGCCACTTGCCGGGCTCTGGACCTGCTGCGCAAGCGGCGGCGAACCGAGCCGCTGAGCCAGCGTGCGGCCGCGCCGACGGCACGAGAGCCACAGGCGGTCGCCGTGGCAAGCGAGCTTGCCGAGCGGCTCAGGGAAGCCCTCCTTGAGCTCGCCCCGCGGGAAGCTGAGGTTTTTTCGCTCCGGTATTTTGGCGAGCTGACCAATGAGGAGATTGCGGCAGAGCTCAGCATGACGACGGGAGCTGTAGGGATCGCACTTTACAAGGCGCGGTCGCGGCTCAAAGAGCTATTGGAAACCGAGGAGGAAGTGCGATGAACGGTTCCGCTGCGAGCGAGAGATTTGATGAACTGGAAGGGATGTTGCGATCGGCGGTTCAGCAGATCGTCGCCGCCCCGTTGCCGGCGGGCGCTGCCGAGCGGATCATCGAGCGGGCGGCCAAGTGGGGGCCGCCGGCGGTTCGCACGCCGGCAAACAATCGGACACGGCTCTACTTGGCCGCAAGCGCGGCACTGGTCGTTGTGATCCTGCTCGCGGCCGTGATTGCGATATTTGGCGGATTACAAACAGAAAGACCGATTGCGGTTCCGCCCAAAGAAAACAATCCGCAGCCTCAAGCGAGTCGTTCCGAAAAATCTTCTGCGATCCCCCAGCCATCCGAACTGGCTGGCAATCGCGGTGTCACTCCGGCTCCCCCGGACACTTTGCCCGATAAACGTCTCGGAGGCGCGCAGGCTTTCGGGGGCGTGCCGGCTGAACGAGTCGCCCCAGTACCTGGCGGCGGCTTCGGAACTGGCGCCGTCCCGTCCAAACGTGGCGGCGCCTTTGCAGCGGGCACCAGCCCGTCACGGTCGCTGTCCGTCGCTTGCCAGGCGACGATTCTCGTCTCCACGGGCGGCAAACAGCCGATCCAGCTCGGCGAAAGGCAACCCTTCACGAGCGAAGCGGTCTTGCACGTCTGGGACTGGAGCACGAGCGATAAGAGCCGGCCGCTGGCCGCCTCCTGTCCGTCGTTTGCGGTTTCGCCGGATGGCAAGTGGATCGTCACGATCAAGGGTGAGAAGATCGAGATCGCGACTGGCAAAGTTACCACTCTCCCTCATTTTGAGTCGCAGCCCCACAAAATGCTCTTTTCGCGCGACGGTCGGCATTTGGCGCTGCTGCTGGATGGCCCCCGCAACACGGCCACATTCCGCATCCTCGACTTTCCCGAAGGGAAGAAACTGTGCGAGATCGAAAATCAGTGGCCCGCCATGCTGCCGGCCGCCTTCTCCCCGGACGGTAGTGAGATTTGCCTGATGGGGAAGGACAACTTTGTCCGCCGCTACGATGCCGCGTCCGGCAAGGAGCTGCAAAAGTACGAGCCGGCCCACGAAAACAGTGTCCGCACGATGATCGTCTCCCCCAGCGGAAAGCTCCTCGTGTCGGGGGGATCGCGGGGGGACATCTTGCTGTGGGACGTGGCCAGCGGCAAGCTGCTGCACAAACTGGTCGTCGAGCCCGCGGTATATGCGGACATGGGGGTCTATTCGCTGGCGTTCTCTCTCGATGAGACGCAGATTGCCGGCGGCGGCATTGGCAGCCTGCTGCTGTGGAGCGTAGAGACGGGCCAGGTGAAGCAGTTCCGCCGGGGTTCGGCGGGCGCCGAGCACATTCGCTTCTCAGAGGACGGCAAGACCATCACTATTGTCCACGAATTCCATGGCACCGCCGGGCCGGCTGGCGAGGATTTGCTGGTGTACCCCACCGTGTCGAAATGGGACGTGGCTGAAGCTAAATAGGCGACGTCAAGGCGACCTCGCGGAAGGAGTGATTCAAACATGTTCGTGGCCAAGATCAAAAATATGCTGGCGGTGGTGCTGGCTATCGAGCTAGTCCTCGCTGGAATCGGGGCGGGGCTGATCGGCCAGACGCAGGCGTCCGAGCCGCCGCATGCGAAGGACGAGCAGTCCGACAAGACCGATCAGGAGCGCATGGTAGGGAACTGGCACATCATCAATGACGATAGCGCGCGCAAGGGAGAAATGTGGGTCATCTCAGAAGACCGTATTCTCATGTACGCGAAGCACGGAGGCGCCAACGGCCATTTGTATTCCCACCGCCTCGACGCCGGCAAGGATCCCAAGCAAATCGACATCAAGGTCACGCTAACGAACGGGACGCCCATCGGCGTCATCAAGGGAGTCTATGCGCTCGTCAGCAACGCAGGTCAGCTGGAGCTGCGGCTGTGCCTGGCCGAAATGGGCAAAGATCGGCCCGCGGCGTTTCCCAAGAAGCCGGGGCCAGGCGAAGTTTTGATCCTCCAGCGCGCCACGTCGGGCGCCTCGCCCCCGCAGGCGAAGGAGGAGCAGCCCGCCAAGTCCGATCAGGAACTCGTGCTCGGCCACTGGATCATCGTGAACGACGACAGCAAGCGCAAGGGAGAACCCTGGCAGATTAACAACGACAAGCTTTACATGCACGCCAACGTTGGCGGATTTTACGGCGGGCACTTCTACCGGCTGGATGCCGGCAAGACCCCCAAGCAAATCGACATCTTCCATCGGCAAGGGGGCGACCCGAACGGTGCGGCCGTCAACGTCATCAAAGGGATTTATGTGCTCGACAGCGACGAAACGCGGCTCGTGCTGCGGCTGTGCCTGGCCGATATGGGCAAAGATCGGCCCGCGGCATTTCCCAAGAAGCCGCGGCCGGGCGAAGTTCTGATCCTCCAGCGCGTCACTTCGGGCACCTCGCCACCGCAGGTGAAACAGGAGCCAACTCTCGCCGAGAACGACCAGCCGACCGGCGCCCAAACGGAGCAAAAGGTGCTGACCCCGGAGGAAGCCATCAAGCAGAGGCCAAAGGAGAACGTCACCGTGCAGTTCAAGGTCGCTGCGGTCAAAATGGGTTGGAGTACCGGCGCCATCCCCAAAGGCTCGAAGACCAGTTCCGTCTGGTGGGAACTCAAGGACGGCAACAACTTCTGCATCGTGCTGAAGGGCGGGCCTACCTACCAGCTCGAGCAGCTCCGCATCGACACCGTCACACATTTCACGGGCAAGGTTGTACGGGCAACCGGACTTGTCGTGGGTGAGAAGCCGCCGTTCTGCATCGCGGTGGATGATCTCGACCAGCTTGAGGTCGTGCTGCAACCGATCGCAAAGGAGCAACCTCCCAAAAAGAAGGACCTGCCAACCAGCGCCCAGACAGAGCAGAGGGTGCTGACCCCCGAAGAAGCCATCAAGCAGAGGTCAAAGGAGAAAGTCACCGTGCAGTTCAAGGTCGCTGCGGTCCAAGATGAGTCGCGCTCGCCAGGTGGTGGATTCGGCCAGGGTTTCATTCTCCTCAAGGACGATAGCCGTTTTTCCGTCCGACTGGTGCCACCCGCGATGTACACGCTCATGCGGCTCGACATCGAACCGGTCAAGCACTTTTCGGGAAAGGTGGTCCGAGTGACCGGACTTGTCCAACCAGATCATACGGGATCATCGTTCCACATCAGGGTGGATGACCTAAACCAGTCTCAGTTTACGTTCGTGAAGGAGTAGGCCGGCAACCCGCGTCGGAGGGATGTGTGACCGATGAGTGAATCGCGGCAAAGAAACGATCGCGACGAAGGTTAGCGGCGCTCAGCGTTCGCCCCTTCTTCGCCCACTGGCAGCCGCTGCGCGTTCTCAACCATTTCCTCCACTTCCCAGATATCGACGACCCTTCGGCGAGCCCAAATCGTCCAATCGAGTTCGTTGGCTTGGGCGCTGGCCGCGGCCAGGGTCATAAGGGATTCCACATCTTGCCAGTTCGTCAGGACGCAGGCCCGCTTCGCGTCGCGCATCGCCAGTTCTGCGTCGCGATACTTTGCATCCGGGCACGTCGCCCGCAGCCGCGCCCGCGCCTGCCAGGCGGCGACACACTCTTCGTCCATCGCAATCGCCTGATCGAAGGCGGCCAGCGCGCTCTCATGGCGTCCCAGCGCCTGCCAGCAGCGCCCTTTCCCGACGAGCGGCTGAGGATCGTTCGCATTCATGCTGGCGGCGGTGAGATAGTCTTCAGCCGCCTTGGCGTACTCCTTTTGCAGCTCCCAGGCACGGGCCCGATAAATGTAGCCCTCCGGTTCCCGCGGCGCCAGATCGATGCATTTGCCGAAGTCCCTTATCGTCCCCTCCGCGTCGCGCATCTGCCACTTGACCCGGCCGCGTTGGAGATACAAAGCCGGATGATTTGGCAGAATGCGGATGGCGTCGGTCAGGTCGAGACAGGCCGCCTCATATTGTTCCTGCTGGGCGCGAACGCTCGCGCGACAAACGTACGCCGCCGCGCTCGCTGGATCCTTGGCGATTGCCGCTGCGAAATCGCGGCAGGCGTCCTCGTAGTTCTCCCGCCTCTGATAAATCGTCCCTCGAAGGATATACGCTTGCGGGGAATCATTGATCTTGATGGCGCGCGAGCAGTCCTGAATGGCTTCCAAGAACTGTTCTAGATTTGCCCATGCTGCCGCCCGTTTCAACATCAGCTGCGTGTTTTCCGGCTTGAGCTCAAGCAGCGTGTCCAGGTCTCCAATGCAAGTGTAATACTCATCGACTTCAAAACTGATTTCGGCGCGCTGCGTGAGGGCGTATTCATCCTTGGGATCGATCCGCAGCACGTCGCCAAAATCGCGAATCGCCGACTCCAGCTGTTCGAGCTGCCGCCACGCGTACCCGCGATACGAGTAGGCGGTCGTCATCTGCGGATCGAGGCGGATGGCGGCGGACAGGTCGGCAATTGCCTTGTCAAAGTCTTCGGCATCGACTTGAGCGACTCCGCGCCAGAAGTAGTATTCCGCGTTCGCCTCGTCGAGACGAATGGCCTGCGTGTAATCCTCAATTGCGGCTGTAAAATCCTGGCGGCGGTGGTGAGCGCCGCCACGGTAGCGATAGATCTCGGCTGTTTTCGGTCCTAATTGAAGCGATTTCGTCCAATCTTCGATGGCCTTGTCGTCGAGGCCGGCCTCGGCGTAGGCCTTAGCACGCGATTCGTAGAATTCGCACCTGGTGGCGTCACAGGCAATGGCTTGAGTCAGATCGTCGATCGCCTTGTCGTACTCGTCATTTAGATACGCGATTCTTCCTCGCCAGTACCAGGCGCCCGCGTGCTTGGAGTCTAGCTCCAGGATCCTGGAGAAATCGGCCGTCGCTTCAGCGAGCCTGACCAGCCGGATGTATCCGAGGCCGCGCAGAAACAGCCCGTCCACGTCGTCTTTCTTTATATCCAAAGCACGCGAGAAGTCCTCGACCGCACGCGCGTCCTCATCCAACTCGGAGTAAGCGAATCCTCGACACAGCCAGAGATCTGCCCACTTGGGCTCCAGTTTCAGCGCTTGAGATAAATCACCTATCGCCTGGTCGTATTTCTTCAATTCCAAGGCGATCATCCCGCGACAGTGCCACAGGCTCGCATTTTGCGGCATCAGTTCGACTGACTTGGAAGCATCCTCCCAAGCGCCCTGGTAATTCTCACGATGGTGGCGGCCGACGGCGCGAAGTACATACGCCTCTGCGCTGGGCCCGACTTCTTCAATGTGATTGCTGTAATATTTCTCCGCCTGTTGGATCGTGACTGCATCGTCCTTGGCAATCCAGATGTCGCCGCGGAATAGCTTGTCGCCTGCCTCGCGATCGATTTTCAGAGGAAGTCGCGTTTCGTGCCAAGCCACGACTTTCTCCCCATGGTGCATGTTCGCGCCGATCTTCGGCAGCACCTTTTTGCCCATCCAGCCCGTCATCTGCGCGCCGCAGGGGGCGGCAATCGCCAGCGACATGAGTAGTGCCGCCACGGGTAACGAAGTGCGGTGCATGCCTAGTCCCTCCATGAAATCCATGCAGCCAGGGGATTCGAGCGGATTTTCCCGTCCGATAAGGCTCGGGGGCAAGGTCAATTCCGCGAGTCGCCCAGAATGCCGCCAGTGCGGTGCGTACAGGTCATCCGCCACCAACGAGCTGCAAGTTGTGACAAGACGCGGCCTCGACTGGCAGCGTAGTTAGTCAGCTTGCTGGTTTCGGACACGGAAAACACTGAAAACACGGATCAAAACAGGTTCGACGAGCGACTTTGATCTCCTTCCGTGTTTTCCGTGTTCTCCGTGTCCCCCTTTGCCTCCATCCATCAATGTCAGCCGTATTCGGCTAACCAGGTTTTTCTGGAAATAGTTGTAACGTATGTACACTACAACCTTTGCGTTTGCGGTTTTCGCTGCCAGGCGCAAATCCACTGACCAGACGTGTCACATCCGCGCGTCTAACTGGTAGCGGCCGGCGAAGCTCGCCGGTTAGGCAAGCAAGATGCGCTAAGTTGTCGAGGGCCGGTGCGTGCTGCTTGGGACTCGCCCGTCCCCCCAATCCATTGCCGTTGACGGCTCAAGGCGAAACGCAACATGAACACCTATATACATCGTCGAATTCCTGACAGAATGGCGGGGCGCTACCAACCGACTCGTCAGCAGACCATGTCGCAACGCGACTCACTACCCGACTCATCTCGCGCCCCGAGTCGGTCGGGTGACTCGCTGAAAAACCAACGCCGCCAATCGTTTGCGCCCGCCGAGTCGCCCGATCTGGCCCGCGCAAAACCGACTCAAAAACCGACTCAGCACGGTCAGCGGCCGGCAGCGCACCTATCGCGACCAGCACCGGCGGTTCGAAACAAAGGACCTCCGATCATTCGATGTCCCGCATGCCAGCGACGGTCGTTGACCCGTTTGCCACATACTGTACAATTGAATCAAATCATCGGATGTTGGAACCCGATAGCCCGTGGCGGCTCCCCATTGGCCTAGCCGTCCGTGCTGCGCTCTGCTTGATCTTTCTCAATTTGGTTGCTCTACCGCTGCTTCGTGGCGAAGAACTCTCGAGGCATTTACCCCCCCGCTCAGGTTATTCCCTTCAGACATATTGTCTGGAGCGAGTTGCGGCGAGGGTCAGCGATAGGCGCGTGACGTAAACATATGTTTACAACACGCTTGCGGCCACCTCGTTGTTCGCCGGCGGGGCGCAAGTCCCGTAAGCGATGCCCCCCTCGAGCTATTCCCTTGTCGCCAGTCTCGCACCCGGAGAATGAGCAAGATGAGGAGTAAGATTAAGACCAGGATTAAGTGCGAGAGAAGGATGAGGAGCAGGATTCCGGGATCGTAATCGTAATCTTCATCCTGCTCTTAATCGTCGTCCTAGTCTTCCTCCTACTCTTACTCCTTCTCCGCTGGGCTGCCAGCAGCCACGCCAGGACTTCCTGCCAGCCGGGCCTGCTTCCGCCGCTTGTGTCCCCGCCTCCGGACAACTACCATGGACGAACTTAGGGATTTGCGGCCGCTTGCAGCCTTCAACTGCTAAAGAGCCACCTCGCATTTGCCCAGAATATGGCACAGCCAGCGAGGTCAGGTCCGGCGGAAATGCCGGACCGCTCTTTCCCGACGACCGATCCTTTCGTCGCGGGATGTCGGCATGCATTTCCTTCGCGGAGATTTTGCATGTCGTCGTCCCAGCCCAAACGCCACAGCGGCATTTCCACCCTGGCCGTCCATGCCGGCGAAGCGCGGCAAAAGGCGCTCTTCTCGGTGACCGACCCGATCGTCTGCGCGGCGACCTACTCCTTTGCCGACACCCAGGCGGTCATCGACTACATCGAGCAGAAGCAGGACCGCGGCGAATATGGCCGCTACGGCCACGCCGGCGAAAAGGTCGTCGAGCGGAAGCTGGCGGCCCTCGAAGGGGGCGAAGATGCGATCCTCTACTCCAGCGGCATGGCCGCGATCGTCGGCCTGTTCATGACGAAGCTGAATGCGGGCGACGAGGTCGTGTTCTTCGACGAGTGTTACCACCGCAGCCGGGAATTTTGCGCGAAGCACTTGTCGCGGTTCGGCGTCGTCACCCGGCAGGTAAAAGCCTGCGACTTTGCCGCGATGGAGTCGGCAATCAACGGCCAGACCAGGCTGCTGGTCAGCGAGTCGCCGACGAACCCGCACCTAAGCTGCGTCGATCTGCGGCGGTTCGCCGAGTTGGGGCGAAAGCACGGCGTCGAGACCCTGATCGACGCCACGCTGGGAACGCCGTACAACTTCCAGCCGCTCACCTTCGGCATCGACTACGTGCTGCACTCCGCGACGAAGTATCTCGGCGGCCATAACGACCTCCTGGCCGGCGTCATCATCGGCCAGAAGGAGAAGCTGGGAAGCGTGCGGAACCTTCGCGGCATCATGGGCTCGATCAATGGGGCCCACAGCATCTACCTCCTGGAGCGGGGGCTGAAGACCTTCGAGCTGCGGATGCAGCGGCATAATCAAAGCGGCCAGGCCGTGGCTGAGTTCCTCGCCAGCCATCCGCGCATTGAGCGGGTGTTCTATCCGGGCCTCAAGACTCATCCGTATCACGAGGTCGCCAAGAGCCAGATGCGCGGCTTCGGCGGGCTGGTGACATTCCTCGTGAAGAATGCCGACTGGAAACAGACGGCGAAGATCGTGGACGCGGTGCAGGTGTTTCGGATCGCACCAAGCCTGGGGGGCGTGGAGTCGCTGATCGAACAGCCGCTGGTGATGAGCTACTACGAAGTGTCCCCCGAGGACCGGCAGCGGTTCGGCATTCCCGACAACATGATCCGGATTTCGTGCGGGATCGAGAACACGGAGGATCTGATCGAGGACCTGCGGCAGGCGCTGGCCCAGTAGGACAGGTTTCCAACCTGTCCAGAGATGAATTCCAATTAGCGCGTTCCCACGCTCACGCAGAGCGTGGGAACAAGTAATGGGGTTGCAGCCATTAGGGACAGGTTGAAAACCTGTCCTACGGCGCCTAGAATCTTATTGAGACAATCGTCTCGAGGAAGCAGCCGTAAATTCCGCAAGCTGCGGCCAATTGAGTCTCAATAATCGGCACCGGAGGCCCGCCACGGGGGAAGCCATGAGCCAGGAAGAATCACTGGGGAGCGTGCCGGTTGCGCTTTCGCCGCGCGACCGCTTTGTGGAATTTTTGCAGAGCCGCGGGATGCGCGTCACGTCGCAGCGGCTGGCCCTGGTCGATCACGTCTTTTCGCGGCACGAGCATTTCGATGCCGAGCAACTGATGGAGCAGCTTCCCCGCTCGGGCGAGGAAGGTCACGTCAGCCGGCCGACCGTGTACCGAACGCTCAACGAGTTCGTCGATGCCGGGCTTTTGCGGCGGTTCGTGCTCAATGGGCGGGCGGTCTACGAGCACGACTATGGTTATCCGCAGCACGATCACATGCACTGCACCGAGTGCAACCGGCTGTTTGAATTCACCAGCGACGACGTGATCCGCCTCCGCGACGAAGTGGCCCGGCAGCAGCACTTCCGCGTCACCAGTCACCGGCTGATCATCAACGGCGTCTGCGAAGAGTGCGCGAGAGCCAAGCGGAAGACCCGCAGCCGGATGAACATGATTTAAGTAGCAGGCACACTCCGTGTGCCGTCGCTGCGGGACCAATTGGGCTGCCGGACGGCACACGGAGTGTGCCTGCTACGCATCGACCAGCTTTAGCACGGCTTCAAACTCGCTCTTCCGCACCGGTTGCACCGACAGCCGCGAGCCCCTGCGGAGCAGCTCCATCTGCTTGATTGCTGGCGACTTCCGCAGCTCGTCCAGCGTCAGCGGCCGATCGAAAATCCGCTCGAGCTGAAGATCAACCATGTACCAGCGGGGGTTGTCCTTCGTAGAATCCGGGTCGTAGTGGGGACTCTTCTTGTCCCAGGCGGTGTGGTCGGGATAGCCTTCCTTGATGACCTTCGCAATGCCCACGATGGCGGTCGGATCGGTGCTGGAGTGGTAGATGAGGACGCGGTCGCCGAGCTTCATCTGGTCCCGCAGAATATTGCGGGCCTGGTAGTTGCGAACGCCGTCCCAGCAGGTCGTCAGGCCAGGAGATTTCGCCAGGTCCTGGATCGAAAAGGCATCGGGCTCGGTCTTCACGAGCCAGTAATTCGCGGTGGCACTCATCCCAGGCAGCGTAACCGATCCAGGCTGCGATGGCGAACCCCCGCACAACCGTCACCGATCGCCCAGTCGCCGCCGGTGCCAACAGACCTTAACACGTGTGTTGAATTTCCTTGCTGCCCGAAGCGCGGTTCGATTACACTCGAAACTTGCCAGTTCTCAACACTGGAAAGGGGCCTTCGCCCCGCCTGGGACGCACGGAACGCCGCCTCTTGGCCGCTCCTCAGGCACCTGGCAGCGTTGATGGACGGGCCCGGCTGACCCCCGAGCCCACCCGTGACCCACGCCGAGTCGTTGCATGGCGTCGCCGCCACTTTCGCGGCGCGGCTTGTCCGCGCCGGCGACCAATCGCACTGCCGACGCACGCCGTCGCCGCCCCCGGACTTTGCAGCTGGAGCAACTCGAGCTGCGCGACATGCCTTCAGCCTGGCAGAACGAGGCCCTCCCGCGGGACGTCAATGCCGACGGCCGCGTGTCTCCCATCGACGCGCTGCAAGTGGTCAATCATCTCAACCGCAGCACCGCCGCGGCATTGCCGGCGCTGGTGGAAGGGGAATCGCCGCCGGCGTATGTGGACGTCAACGGGGACGGCAATGCCACCGCGATCGACGCGCTGCTGGTCGTCAACTGGCTCAACGCCCAGTCCCCCTATGCGCTCGTGGGCGATTCAGGTTCAGGCCAGCCGGTCTTCACGCACCAGGCGGAGCCGACGAATCTTTTGCTGGTTTCCGACGCATCGGACCGGATCATCGCCCGCTGGACGCCTTCCAGCCGGTTGCTGGGCAGCGTCGTCAGCATCCGGGCCGGCAGTGCGCCGCCGGAAGGAGCCGCTGGCAATGTCGTGGCGGCCGGCAATGGCGCCTTCATCCTGACCAACCTGAACCCCAATACGCGCTACTGGGTGCGCGTGTCGTCGATCGACCTCGCCGGCAACGTTACGCGTGGCATCTTGAAGTCGATCGTCACACGTGCGGTCGAGGCAACGAACACTCATCAGCTCGACCGGGCGCTGGCCGCCGGCATCGAGCACCTTGGGAATATTCGCGATCGGGACAACTTCAACCTGCCGTTCTTCTTTGCCTACTCGCTGACGCAAACGCAAGCCGCGGATTACGGCGACACCTTCACCGCCCGCGACGCGCCAGCCCACATGAAGTTCGAGCGGCACTTCGTCTCGAACGTCACAGCGCGGTCCCTGTACGCAATTCTCAGTGCCGCCCAGGCGCTTTCGATCGACCCCCCGGCGGACGTGGTGGCCGACTACGCCCGCATCCTGCTGGCGGCGCTGCACAAGCCGCGCGATGGCAATTGGGCCAACACCAGTCCGCAGAACCAGCTTCTGGTGGGACTCGTTTCCGATCCGGCCAGTTACGGGACACAGCAGTTCGACGCGACCTACCTCTTCAACGCCGGCCAAGGTTTCCGCGGTATGCTCGCCTTGGCAACGCTGATGCCCAACGCTGATCAGATCATTCCCGAGTACGGGCGATCGGCCAGACAAATCTTCGAGACCAGCGTTTACAACCTGCGGAAGTACTACGTCTACGACGGCGAGATCGGCGGCAATCGTGTCTGCAACTGGGAACGGTTCCGCCATCAGTTCGGCTTGCGTGGCGGGGCCACGATTGGCAAAACCTTGGATGAGGAGTTGACCAGCGACTGGACGAACTTGTGGCGTGGCTGGGCCGATCCGCACATGATCTACCCGCTGGTCAAGTACTTCGAGGCGACGGGACACCAAGCGTCGCTGGATTTGGCGCAGGAGCTGGCCGACATGGCGGCGGGGCATCGATTTCCCAGCAATCCGGCGCTGTTGGGACAGTCGCTGCTGACGCACATGTTCGAGACGATGGCGGAGATGAACGCTTATAGCCGGCTGGCGCTTGTGACCAGAAATGCGGACCTGATGGAGCGCGTCCGCATGCGGTACGAATACCTGCGCAGCAGTGGCATTATCGGCAAAACCGGTTGGGTACCGGAAAATCTCGGTGTCCAAAGAGACATTGGCGAGGCCAACAATACAGCCGAACTGATCGAGACGGCAATGAATTTCGCCGATTGGGGCTGGACCGAATACTACCAAGACGTGGAGCGCTTCACGCGCGGGCACTTGTTGCCGGCGCAGCTACTGGACACGAGCTTCGTTGTGAACGATCCGACGAATTCCATCGACGGCCGCCAGGATATTCGCAGCCGGATTGCAGGCGCGTTCGGCTTTCCAGCGCCTTACGGGCACATCTCCACGCTCGAAACCTATGGCCGCGCCGGCGCCTACTTCGCCGATGTTTCCGCCGGCGCTGTAGCGACGCTGGCCGAGGTTCAAAGGCATGTCTACGAAGTGGACGCCGGCAATCATCGGATCAATTTTCTGTTTGACTTTGAAAACGAGCGGATCCAGGTCGCCAGCCCCTACCCCGGCGGCGACCGGCTGATCGTGACGACGAAAGCGGCCGGAAATCTGGCCGTTCGCATTCCGCAGTGGGCTGACCGCGGGCTGATCGAGCAGGCGATGAGCCAGCAAGGACTGTCTTTCTCGTGGGACGGCGATTACCTCCAGATTGAGCAGGCAGCCGTCGGTCGAGCGGTGACGATTCCGCTGCCGCTGCCGCAGGTGCGCGAGAGTGAGACGATCAACGGCCGGACGATCTCGATCGAATGGCTTGGCGATTCTGTGATCGGCATGAGCCCGATGGAAACGCCGCAGCCGTTTTTTGCGGCGATTTAGAGCCACGAGGGCGTCATTCATTGCGGCGCAGGGCCAGTAGCGTCAGATCGTCGGGCGGACTGTCGCCGACATAGTGCAGCTCGACTTCGCGGCCGATTTCCTGAACGAGAGCTTCAACCGGCGCGGCGACCCGTTTTCGTATACAGTCCATCAGCCGCTCGATCCCAAATAAATTCCCCCGCTGGTCCATCGACTCGATAATTCCGTCCGTGCCGAGCACGAGCAGGTCTCCCGGCGCCATTGTCAGCGGCGGTCCCAGCGGGCAATCGGGCACGTCGATGATGCCGATCGGCAGACCGGTTGATTCCAGTTCGCCAAACGTCTGCTCGGCAGAGCGAAAATGGAGCGCCGGTGCGTGGCCAGCATTGGCGAAGTGCACGCGATTGGCAGCCGGGTCGAGCATCGCCAGGATCATCGTCACAAAGGCGCCTGGCTGGAAGTCATCGGCCAGAGCCATCGCCAGCGACTCGACCAAGAGTTGGGGCGAGGAGTGATTCAGCACGAGCGTCCGCAGCGACGCCCGGACCGAGGCCATGAGCAGGCTTGGTCCCAGCCCGTGCCCGCAAACGTCGGCAACGCACAGTGCAAATTGCCCATCCGGCAGGGCGATCACGTCGCAGTAATCGCCCCCCACCGCCTCGTTGGGAAACCACCAGGTGGCGACTTCATATCGCGCGATAGGCGGCAGCTTTCGCGGCATGAAGCGCCGCTGAATCTCGCGGGCGACGTTCAAGGAAGCTTCCATCTCGCGACGGTGCTGCAATTCCTCCACCAGCCGCGCCCGATCGAGGGCGGCCGATGCATGGCGGCTGAAGGCCAGGGCCAGGCTCTCGTCGTCGGCGTCGAACGGGCCGCCCAGGTTGTTGAGCATTTCGAGCACGCCCAGCAAGCGGCCATCGCGGGCGGCAATCAGCGGCACCGCGAGGATCGAACTGGTTCGGAAGCCGGTCGTCCTGTCGAACACGGCATCCCAGCGGGAATCCCGCGCTGGCTGGGCAACATTAGCCATCACGCGATGGCGGGCTACGTAACCGGGAATGCCCTGGTCCGCCTCCAGGTGCAGCGGTACGGGGCTGCCAGCGGTCGAGAAGAGCGATTGCCGCTTGTTGTCGAACTGATAGAGGATGGCCCGCTCGCAGTGCAGCGCGGTACAAGCCTCGGCCACGATCGTTTCGAGCATCTTGGCCAAATCGAGCTCTTCAGCGAGCACACGCGTCACTTCCAGCAGGCGATTGAGGCCCGACAGGCTGTGGCAGTAACGCTCGCCGGCGGGCGGCATTGGGATCGTCTCGGCAGTGCCTGATGTCGGCGCCGAATCCGCAACCGAAGACACTCTTTCGCCGGTCATGGAACTTAGTCTATGCCTTGCGGACGCTGTGCCGCAATCCAGGCGGCTGAGACGAACCGGCGCAGCAGACCCGTGAGCGTTTGCTTGAGCGCGCGCTCGTATGCCGGCGGGATGGCAACCAGCAGTCGATGATGGTCAATGTCGCGAAAGCCGCTCCACGACAAATAGAAAGGCCAGCCGTTTTGTGCCGCGGCGGCGTTCACGCGCTCCTGCACGCGCAGCCCCCAAAAGAGGCCAAACAAATCGCGAAACGCCAGCCAACAGTGGTCCAGCGAGTGCCGTACACGA
>DASRJP010000078.1:0-21101 GCA_035649415.1 Pirellulaceae bacterium
CCGCGGCGAACGTGTTGATCAAGGAAGGACTGTATCGTTACAAGGCGACGGTGGGGGAGCGGACCGGCTCGGCGGCCATCCTGGCCAATGCCTGGGACCATCGCAGCGACGCCTTGTGCTCCCTCGCAGTGCTGATCGGGCTGGCGCTGGTTCGGTTCGGCGGACCACATTTCGTCTGGGCGGATGAAATCGCGGCACTCATCGTGGTCGTGCTGATCGTCCTCTCAGGCGTGCAGCTTTTTCGCCAAAGCGCCAGCGAGCTGATGGACGTGCAGGCGGACGACGAGCTGGTGCAGCGCATCCGAGATACAGCATCCAGCGTCCCAGGCGTGCTCGGGGTGGAAAAGCTGTGGGTCCGCAAGTCAGGGCTGGAATACTTTGCCGACATCCACATTGAGGTCGCGCCGGAAACGACCGTCGCCGCCGGCCACGAGATCGGCCACCGTGTGAAAGATTCGCTGTTGGGCGAATTCAGAAACGTGCGCGACGTGCTGGTGCACCTGGAGCCGCATGAACCTGGGCCGCAGCACCCCAATTGACGATCTTCCGGTAAGCGGACACACTCCGTTTACTCACCCGTTTTGGCGATGATGCGCTCTAGCGCCGCAGTCGCTTCCTCCCGCGGCACACGGAGTGTGCCTGCTACTGATGTCGATGCTCAATATTCTGAAGCAGCAAGACCCCGACGTGTATGCCGCCGTGGCCGCCGAAATGGTGCGACAGCAGGACGGGCTGGAGATGATCGCCAGCGAGAATTACACGTCGCTGGCGGTGATGCAAGCCGTGGGAAGCGTGCTCACCAATAAGTATGCCGAGGGGTACCCCGGCCGGCGATATTACGGTGGCTGCGAGCACGTGGACGTGGTCGAGAACCTGGCGCGCGACCGGGCCAAACAGCTTTTTGGGGCCGAGCACGCCAACGTGCAGCCGCACAGCGGTTCGCAGGCTAACCAGTCGGTCTACATGACTTGCCTGGAGCCGGGAGAGACGGTGCTGGGACTCGACCTGGCCCACGGCGGTCACTTGACGCACGGCATGCACCTGAACATCTCGGGGCGGCTGTACAAGTTCTTCCGGTACGGCGTCACCCCCGATACGAACCGGATTGACTTCGACCAGGTGGCGCGGCTGGCCCGCGAGCACCGGCCCAAGCTGATCGTCGCCGGGGCCAGCGCCTACCCGCGCGAAATCCCCCACGAAAAATTTGCGGAGATCGCTCGCGAAATCGGCGCCAGGCTGTTCGTCGATATGGCTCACTACGCGGGGCTGGTCGCCGCCGGGCTGCACAACAATCCGGTGCCGGTGGCCGACTTCGTCACCACCACCACGCACAAGACCCTCCGCGGTCCGCGGGCCGGGCTGGTGTTGTGCAAGGCCCAATACGCCAAAGACCTCGACAAGAACGTCTTTCCCGGGCTGCAAGGGGGCCCGCTGATGCACGTGATTGCCGGCAAGGCGGTCTGTTTCCGCGAGGCGCTGGCGCCGGCGTTCAAGACTTACGCGCAGGCCATCATCGACAATGCCAAGGCGCTGGCGGAAACGCTGCTGGCGGGCGGGCTCAAGCTCGTCTCCGGCGGCACCGACAACCACCTGATGCTCGTCGATGTCACGCCCCTGGGAATCGGCGGCAAGCTGGCCGCTGAGACGCTCGAAAAGTGCGGCATTACCGTGAACATGAACATGATTCCGTTTGATACCCGCAAGCCGATGGATCCTTCGGGCGTGCGGATCGGCACTCCTGCCCTGACCACCCGCGGCATGGGGACTGGCGAGATGCAGCGGATCGGCCGCTGGATGCTCGAGGCGCTCAAGAACCCATCGGACGCCTCAATTCAAGGGCGAATTCGCCGCGAGGTATCGGCGATGTGCCAGCAGTTTCCGGTCCCGGCGGCAGACATTTCTTAGGCCGATGCCAGCTCGCCGGCGGCGATTCGATTCGCCCGCGGAATGCTAATCGGCCAGATCCGACAGAAGCGAGTCATCCAGATGAACGTCGTCATCTGACGCTTTGCCCTTTCGGCCGACGAGATCGCTATCAAGTTCCGCTTCCGTGCCGCTGGCTGCCGGCGAGTGGCCGACGAGCCCCAGGGCCAGCTCGTTGATCGCCTGGCATTGACCGCAGGTGCAGCCGCCGCTGGTGGGATCAACTCCCGGTATGTCGGTCACGTGGAGCGGCGAGGTGGCGTAGTACTTGGCGGCCAAAGCTGGTCCGGCCAATTCGGCCAAACCTTCTCCTTCCGCTTCTCCACTGGACGATGAACTGGACGAAGAAGTGCTCGTGGTTGCCGTAGAAGAGCTGCCTTGCTGAGAGCCGGCAATTTGCTCGCTAGCGCGGCGGTTGAGCTCGTTAATGACGAGCAGAGCGTCGATCGGAGACGCCATGCCATCGTCGCTCACGTCGAGCAGAAAATCGGTAAGTTCGGGTTCCGGCGGCAGTTCGCCCCCCGCACCGCCGCTGGCATTGAGCCAGTTGATCACCGCCAAGGCATCGCGAGCCGTTACGATCTCGTCCTGGTTGACGTCAAGCGGGTTGAAGTCGTTGCGCCACGGATTGGGAAAGCGATGGAAGAAAAAATCAGCGCCGCGCACGCCGTCGGCATCGACGACGATGTCGTGATACCCGTTTTCCGGACCGGTCTGCCCGTAAAAACGCTTGGGTGTGACCGCAACGCGGTACTCCCCCTCAGGCAATGTGGGGAGCGTCCAGGCGCCCAACGCGTCGGTCGTGGTGGATGAAATGGCGCCCCACTCGAGGTCATCCAGGACCACCTTGGTGTTGGCGTGCCCTTTGACGACTACATAGGCGATGTTCGGATGGTCGATGGACAGCTTCTGGGAGGCATTGTGACCCAGAACCTTGGAGGTTACGCGCTTCAGGAGATTGCCTTGCGCGTCAAATGCCTCCAGCCGCGCAACGCTTCCAGCCGTGACGCCATAGGCCTTGATGCTGACGCTGTTGACCGGCGACTGGAACTCGGCTTTCAGGCGGCGAGCGCTGGTAAACGTATCGACATACGCCCCCTCGAGCGCACTGGCGACGGCAAACACTCGCCCGGCGGCTGGAACGGAGGTGCTGGTCTGCGCACGAATGATGGCGGAGGAAACATCGCCGCCGATGCCCGTGAGGATCGCGCCAGTGTTGAAGACGCTGAGCGCCAGCCCTTCCGCAAAGGCGTTCGGCTCGGCCTTCCTGCGCAGGTTCACGGCATTACCCTGCGGATCAACCAGGCCGACCAGCCAGCCCCCCAGGCCTCCTTCGCCTGGATCCTGCCAGCCGTCGCTGTCCGGATCGTCAAGCACGTATCCGCCGCCGCCGGGGCCGGGAGTGAATTGCCCTGGAGGACCGGAGAGCGTGTAGACGTACTCGTCGGACGTGACGCCCGTGCGTGTGTCGATCGTCCGCATCGTAATCGTCGACGCGCCCGCCGGGACCGAGAATTGAAGATCCAGATCGACCTCATAACCCTGGTACGACGCCGCGGTTTGCCAATCGCCGCTGTCGAATTTGTACTGCGCTTGGCGGATCTCGTTGATCGTGATGTCGTTTTGCAGCCCGCTGGGATTCTTGTTTTCCAGCGTGCGCACCGCGGACGTGCCCACGAAGCGGAAATCGCCGGTCGAAGAGTCGTAGCGTCCCGAGCCGATCAGGGAAAAATTGACGTCCAGCACGTCGAAAATCCCGTCGCTGTCGCTGTCCTTCCAGCCGATCATCTCCAGCGACGCGGTGGAACTCGTCGAGGCGGCATAAGCGGCATCTACGCTGTCGCCGCTCCCCATGATGCTGTTTTCGGGAATATAGTCGGGCGCCGGGTTGGCGTTGGTGTTTTGCGTGTCGTAGTAGCCGCGGCGCAGGCTGTAGCTGCCAGCCGTCCGGTTGTATTCATCGAGCGCCCAGAACATGTGGCCTGTTTCGTGGGCCACGGTCGACGGCGGACGATCCGCCGGCATGACAAACGCATTTCCTCCCGCGTAGGCAAACGAACGGCTGAAGCCGCCAGGTGCAAATCGACCGTCGCCGCCGCTGGCAATATCGGCAGCGTTGTTGACCACAAAGATCGTGAAGGCCCAGTGCTTCTCGTGTGCGAGCCGCTGAGCGTTGTTGAAGGCCCGGATGTTCGCCAAAAAGTCGCTTCCCTGGGTGAAGCCGGCCGTCGCCAGGAAGTCCTGCACCCAAAGCGAGAAATCGGTGCTGGGGCGCGTGATTGGCTCGAACCCCGTCTGCACGGGATTTTCAGCGAACGTCCAATCGATCGTGTACGTCAAGAGCCCATCGCGCACGTTTTCCATCGCATCCAGCGACTGGCTCCACCAATTCAGTCCCTCTTCAATCTGGCTCTTGACCGCCGCGATCAATCCAGGCGTCCAGTTCTCGGTGCTGGCGTCGAAAGGAGACAGGCTGTTGTTGGACTCCATCAGCACGACGCTGACCAGCACATCCCCCAGCATGTACTCGCCCGTGTCATCGGGCATGGCGCCAAACGGCAAGCTGGCCAAAAGGGAGCGGTCTTCCAAACGCTCCAGCAACATGCGGCGGCGCTGCGCGTCCCTGCGCTTCCGGCGGACTGCTCCTGCCAGATGCGTTAAGTTCCCGGTGGAACGGGGATGCGCCATGAGGGTAAGATGCCGCCTGCACCAGCCGCGGACCTCCTGCCCTTGGGTGATGTTCGCGATGAAGTCGATTCAAGTGAATGGCGCGGCCATCATGGCGCGTCAAGGGTTCTGTACATGGTAATTGCCGGCTGCAAACTGGGCAATGAATTGGCCCAGCTTGGCGCACTCCGCGCAGACCTTGCCGGCCGTTAGACGTCGGGAAACGCAATTGAGTTCCGCAAAAAACGGAAATGCCGGCCCTAGTGGCCGCCCAAGGGCGCTATTTGCGGCGGCTGGAACCCCTTTTCAGACCCCCTTACGGGCGCCGTGGCCATTGCGGCGGTTGAGTTCGTCGCGAATTTGGGCTGCCAATTCGTATTTTTCGTTGGCAATGGCGTCCGCCAGTTGCTCGGGCAGCGTGCGGCCAACTCGAAAATGCTGCCGCAGCGACTCCCGTAGTTCGGTCAGCCGAGCGACCAGCTCGTCGTCGTCAAACTCCTCCTCGGCCTCATATTCGACGAAGACCTGACGAATCTGGTCCAGGCCCCGATTCAGCTCCTCGACCGCCGCTTCCGCCCCCCGGTCGCCCAGTGCCGACAGAGCGGCCGCCTGAGTACGGTGAAACATCACAAAAGGGCGGTATTGCTCGTGCGACATCGTCCACTGCTCATCGGGCGAATGATCGCGGCAAAAATCCATCAACTTGAGCGTGTGATCCGCGTCCGCGACCGCCTTTTCAAACTCGCGCAAAGCCAGCCAGCAGATGCGGCGGTGGTAGTACTGAACAAACTCCCGATCCGCCTCTTCACAGTCCTCTTCGGACATCGATACTTCACCGTCCGACAGCGTCCGCTGGATCAAGTGGTCGTAGAACGTTTCCGCCCCCTGGGGGCGGGTCCCGTCTGGCCGGCCAGCGGTTTCTAGTTGCAGCAAACCCAGATCGAGCCGCATTTGCAGCACGTCGCGCCCATCATTTCCCTTACGTTTGCGTACGCTAATCCCGTTAGGATCGTACGGCCAGTCACGCATGATTCGGTCGATGTTGTCTCGACGTGACATCGCTAGACGGTAATCCGGTGCCCGCGGATGGAGTTTCGCTGTTGAGTGGATTATACACCCCCACTCGTAAAGGGGGCAGGTTTACCCGCGGGGGCGAATTGCTTTAGAAAAAACGAAAATCAACCGCGCGCAAGAGGTTGACAATACCAGGATTTTCAGGTCTGACGGCGCTGCACTTGGCGCCAATTTGCCTTCGCCAACGTGTGCCAGCGCCGTATCATTGCACAGGTGGACTGCGGGGCCAAAATCCGATTCCCAAGCGGTCGTTTCGTCCCCAGGAGCCGCACGGATGAACGAAGCACAGCGCGCCGAACAAATGAAGCAGGCCGAGGAGATACTCGGCGATCGCTTGAAGCAAGTCGGTTTCGTCAAAGGGCTGTTCTTCGGGCAGTTTTTGCACGGCCAACTGCTCCCTTATCCGGATACCTCGCACGACGACCAGCTTGAGCAGCGCGTGGACGAACTGCGCCAGTTCTGCCAGCAGCGCGTTGACCCCGTGGCTATCGACCGCAGCGCGGAAATTCCAGCCGACGTGATCCGCGGTTTGGGCCAGTTCGGCATTCTCGGCGCGTGCCTGCCCAAAAGTTGCGGCGGCCTGGAACTCTCTCAAACCAGTTACTGCCGGCTCCTGGAAGTCCTCGGCGGCCACTGCGGCAGCACGGCCCTGTTTGTCAACGCTCATCACTCGATCGGGCCACGCGCCCTTGTCTTGTTCGGCACGCACGAGCAGCAAAGTCGCTGGCTGCCAAAACTGGCCAGTGGCCAGTGGATCAGCGCCTTTGCGCTGACGGAGCCCAATGCCGGCAGCGATGCCGCCAACGTGCAATCGACGGCCACGCCGACCGATGACGGCAAGGGATATTTGCTCAACGGCGAGAAGCGTTGGATCACCAACGGCGGAATTGCCGACGTGCTGACGGTAATGGCCCGCACGCCGGCAGAAGCCGGCCAGTCGAAAATCACCGCCTTCATCGTGACCCCCGACATGCCCGGGTTTCGCGTCGTCGAGAAGCGGATGGAAAAGATGGGAGTCCGCGGCACGGCGACCAGCCGGCTGGCATTCAAGGACATGTTCGTGCCGCGGGAGAACGTGCTGGGACAGCTCGGCAAGGGGCTCAAGGTGGCGCTGACGGTTCTTGATTTCGGCCGGACCACGTTCGGCGCAAGCTGCACCGGCGCCGCCAAGTTCTGCCTGGCCCGGGCGGTGCAGCACGCCAATTCCCGGGTGCAGTTCGGTCAGACGCTGGGCAATTTCGAGCTGGTCAAGGAGAAGCTGGCCTACATGCAAGCCGGGGTTTTCGCCATGGAGGCTTGCACGTACCAGACCGCGGCACTCATCGACTCCGGCATCGGCGATTTCATGCTGGAAACGGCCATGCTCAAGGTGTTTGCCACGGAGACACTGGCAAAGATTCTCAGCGATACGTTCCAGCTCCACGGCGGCCTGGCGTACTTCACCGATCAGCCGTTTGAGCGCATGGTTCGGGATGCCCGCATCAATACGATTGGCGAAGGGGCCAACGACGTGCTGCGGGCGTTTAGCGCGCTGGTGGGCATGCGGGATGTCGGGCTGGAATTGGAAGGCGTACTAAACGCCATTTTTTCGCCGCTGGGGAATTTCACGCGGCTCTCGCGATTCGCCGGTCGCAAGCTGGGGTCGCTATTGGTGTCTCCGACGGTACCTGTGCGGTCTAGCGAGCTGGAAAACGACGCGGCCCAGCTCGCCCGGCTGGTGGGATTGCTCGGCAGCCAGGTCGAGCGCCTGCTGGTCAAATATCAAAAGGAGATCGTCGATCGACAGTACCAGCTCGGCCGGGTCGCAGACGCCGCGACGGAAATCTACGTGAGTGCGTGCGTGCTCAATCGGCTCGATCATCTGATCCGAATGCACGCCGGCAACCACCATGGCGACGAGGAGCAATTGCGGCTCGATTTGCAGACGGGACGTTTCTACCTGCAAACGGCGGGGCGTCGCATCAAGGGAGCGCTGGCGGCACTGTGGGACAACGACGACGAAACGACGACGGCACTGGCAAACCGGGTGCTGCGCAGCTAAAAGCGGCCGAAAATGCCTTATTCATTCCAAGTCGCAGCTACCGCTTGAGCTTCAGATCGTAATTCCGCGTAGCGACTGGCTTGGCCGCATTCTCATCCCCCAAGAACCAGACGCCATCGTTGGCCGGCCGGGCGGGCTGCTGGCTGGCGACTACGGGTGGAATCATCCCCCGTCGAATCTGCCATACATCGTAGGCAAGCACTCCGGCGCTGCACGCCAGCCACGCCAGCGATTCCAGCGGTTGATGGCGCAGCAAGAGGGCCAAAAACGGCACGAGCAGGACGCCACCCCAAGCGAGCGCGTAGGTCCATCCCTGCCATGTCACGGGCCTGAGCCCAAAGCCGATCATCTTGGGCCGAAACCAGTTAGGTTTGCCAAACATGGGTGCTCCTTAGCAGCCGCTATGGGTTCGCGAACAGGTGCCAGCGTGGGTTACCTGGAAGAGTAATTCGCCGGCAGCCAGCAGATCTTTTGACGCTCGGGAAGAATTCCCCTCGCGACTTCGCCGCAAAAATAGGGGGCTGGGGCAATTTTGGCTTTCTACGTAGACTCTGCACACCGATCCGAAAGTTCTGACCCTGCCGATAGTAGCGGTTCGATCAAAGATGACAGTCATTCCATCTACGTAGGACAGGTTTCCAACCTGTCCAAGAGTATCGAACAGGTTTCCAACCTGTCCTACGCCATATGGGACGACCTCTCGCATTTCGATCCAGGAGGGAACTGTGAACGCAAGGATGCTGATTGGTGCGGCACTGGTGGCAACGATCCCCGCCCTCGCCCGTGCCGAGGTTTCGTGCAGTGAGTGTGCCACGGCACACAAGCCATCGGTGATTCGCCCCGCCTCCGCCGAACTCTGGGCTGGCTATGAGCAGCATCCCGATTGCGGCGGCTGCGGCATTTGCCGTCGTTGCTGCGATCCGTGCTGCACGCCCCTCTTATGCGTCGTGCCCAATACACTGCGGCGTATTGGCCGGACGCTCGATTGCCTGCTTCCCTGCGGGCCGCGCAGCGGCCACGGCTGCGGCATTTGCTGCATCGGGGCTGGGTCGGGCTGCATGCCTGGCGCCTGCGGCCGTCCGGGAATCTTCCATCCCAACAAGTGTTGCGATCTAGGCTGCGGCGAAGTAGCGCCCCCCATGTATCGCGGACCGGTCGGCGGCGACCAGCCGGTTGCTCCCGAGCCACCGCGCGAGACTCGTCGCGCTCCAATCGGCGGTCCTGCGGCCCGCGCCTACGAGCGCCAGTTGACAGCCGCGGCCCTGCCATTGAAAGGACCGTCTCGCACAAGCGAATCGGGGACGATGTCCAGCGTTGCGCAGCCGATTGGCAGCGGCCTCAGCACGGCCGACCATGTAGCGCCGGTTGTGAACAAGAAGCCGACCTCGGTGCTCAAGCGGATCAGCTACGAAGAGGAAATCGAAACGGCCAGGCCAGCGAAGACTCCCTGGCCGAAGGCGATGGACATCGTGCCGCACAATCCGCTGCGCTAAGCGAAGCACTACGAGGCGCCCAGCGCCTGATCGAGATCCGCCTTCAAATCTTCGAACGCCTCCAAGCCGACCGACAGCCGTATCAGGCTGTCGGTAATGCCGAATGACGCTCTGGCGGCCGCGTCATAGCTGGCGTGGGACATGGTCGCCGGCTGCTCGATCAGCGACTCGACCGCTCCCAGGCTGACGGCGAGCTGAAAGAGCTTCGTCGTTTCGCAAATGCGCTTGGCCCGCGCCAAATCGCCGCGGACTTCCAGCGTCAGCATCGCGCCGAACGCACCGTCCATCTGCCGGCGGGCAATCTCGTGCCCCGAGTGCGTCGGCAATCCCGGATAGAGCACGCGGCTGACGCGCGCGTCCTGGGATAGCCACTCCGTCAGCCGCTGCGCCGTCCGCGACTGCTCTCGCACGCGCAGTTCGAGCGTCTTGAGTCCGCGGCTGGCCAGAAACGACTCGAGTGGCCCCATCACGCCGCCGGTCGCGTTCTGAACGAAGTACAGGCGGTCGTAAAGGTGCTTGTCCTTGACGACGAGCGCACCCCCCAAAAGGTCGCTGTGGCCGCCGATGTATTTCGTCGCGCTGTGCATGACGATGTCGGCCCCCAATTCCAGCGGCCGCGTCAGCACCGGCGAAGCGAACGTATTATCCACGCCGAGCAGAATGCCATGGCGGTGGCAGATGCCAGCAACGGCCCGAATATCAGTGATGCTCAACAGCGGATTGCCGGGGCTTTCGATCCAGGCGAGTTTGGTTTCGGGGGTGATCGCTTTCTCAAATGCCGTTAGGTCGGTGCTCGAGGCCAGGGTCACGCGGATACCCAGCCGATTCACCACTTTGTGAAGCAGCCGGTAGGTGCCGCCGTAGATATCCGATCCGGCGACGATATGATCGCCGGCAGAGAGGATCATCGTGGCACAAGTCGTCGCCGCCATGCCGGTGGCAAAGGCCAAGGCCCTGACGCCACCTTCCAGCGAGGCGAGCGTCGTCTCAAACGCCTTGCGAGTCGGATTGCCGCTGCGGGAATAGTCGAACTCCGCCCACTCCCCTGCGCCCGGCTGGATGAAGGTGGAAGCGAAATGAACTGGCGGAACGACGGCGCCCGTCTGCGGGTCGCGCTCCTGGCCGACGTGGATGGCTCGCGTGCGGAAGTGCATTTCAGCCAGAATAACCTGCCCATTCCCCGTGCGGCAGCCGTCTCGACTGCCTGATCCTACAGCAAGTGCCTTTTTCGCCAGGCCGCGAGATTGCTACACTCTACGCTCCGGCGTCTGGTCGCCATCCTTCAACCTGATCCACTTCCCATGAGGGTGAAATGAACAAGTACATCGTCGAGTTCATCGGCACGTTCTTCCTTGTCCTGACCATCGGCTGTGCGGCGGTCCTTGGCCATGCGGGGGAAGGTGGAATGTTCGCCCCGCTGGCCATCGGCTCGGCACTGATGGTGATGATCTTTGCCGGCGGGCACATTTCCGGAGCCCACTATAACCCGGCAGTGACGCTGGCCGTCTACCTGCGCGGCAAGTGCCCCGTTGCCGACGTCGGTCCCTACATGCTCGCCCAGGTCGCCGGCGCCGTCCTGGCCGCGGGGATCGTTCTGTTCCTCAAGGGAACGGGAGCTCCTCCTCCGGGGCCGCTCAAGCTGATCGTCGCCAAGGCGCTGCTCGTGGAGTTCCTGTACACTTTCGCGCTGGCCACCGTCGTGCTCAACGTCGCCACCGCCAAAGGCACCAGCGGCAATTCCTTTTACGGACTGGCAATCGGCTTCACGGTGCTGGCCGGAGCGTTTGCCGTTGGCCCGATCTCAGGCGGCGTCTTCAACCCGGCAGTGGCCCTGGCGATCGTCATCATGGGAGTCACGAGCTGGACCAGAATCTGGATCTACCTGGTGGCCAACTTCGCCGGCGGCGCACTGGCGGCAGTGGTCTTCAAGATGCTCAACCCCAGCGACAAGTAGAACGGAAGTTATCCGTTCCGTTGGACATGAGGTTTGAGAACGGAATTCATTCCGTTCTACGGAGACTCAGGCGATCTCATCCAGCAGCCGGCTGAGCGCGATGTCGAGCTTCTCATCCGTCTCGTAAGTGCCCGCCTGGATTTGGGCCTTGATCGCGGCCACCTTATCGGCCCGGATCTCCGGCAAGTCGCGAACCTGGCTGACGAAATCCGCCTCGGGAGAAATGTCCAACTGGTCAACTCCATAGCTGGCGGGCGTCGCTGGCGGCGCCTGCGCCGGGGTCATCCGGTGCGGGGCATTGAGAGGCTGTGCGGAGTGAATGTGGGCCGTGCCGTAAATCTGCATCGCGGGTCTCTCCCTGGGGCGGCGGGTGGATAGCGAACTCGATCGCTGTCCCCCATTGTCCCAAAAAATGGAAAACGCTCCAACAGGGACGAGACGCCGAATTGCCGAATAGGCGCGGTCGGAACATGGCCCAGAATCTGGGCCTGCGCATCGGCGATTCGTTCCCGTCCCCTTACTCTAAGTCTTGGGGTCCAAAACTGCGTCGCATTCCATGTCTTGGGGGCGGTTTCCGTGCCAGGCCGAATGACCTTGCGAACGCTAGCACTTCCAGTACACCCTTCATCGGCCACACCCCGACCACATTTGGACCGAAAACTGACAGCATCGTTCTGTGCCGGTTTCCACAGCCCCGCACGCTTGTGACGAAACAATCACCTGCGAGCGACCGTGTGGAACGCCCCGATTGCCCGGTTGCCTTCGGGCGACAAATGGTTCTTTGCGGCCACGTTCCCGGCCGGGCCGCGTGGCGATGCGGCCGCATGTTGCTTGCGGTCAACATCCATTCTGGGCGACCGGAAAAGTCTCCGCTGCCAGCATCCTCGGCATTGGGCTCCCACCCATGTTCTCGCCAGCGAGAAGCTGGCAGTTCTAAATCCTTTCGGATGAGCTTCCTCTGACGAATACCGACAAACCGGCCGGCATTCCTCATACGCAGTGGGGCGGCCGAATGTTTGCCGCGAATTTCGGGGCAAGAAATGACCGGAAGCTGACTGCGGCAAAGGAAGGCGTTTGGGACCCAGGCAGTTGCCTTCCGAACCTGGCGGCGGTCCAATGGCGGGTCGCGGGACCGGGATTCACTGAGGCGCAAAACGATGAAACTTTGCCGGGCTTTCAAGGTTTGTTGTTGCCAATGGTAAAGCCGACCAATTCATGCGGAGTAACGCCATGAGACAACTGTTTGCCGGGATGTGTGCCGTCGCCCTGTTCGGCGGCGGAGGGCTGGTTTTTGCCCAGGACGCTTCTCTCTTCGAGAAGCTGGACGCCGACAAGGACGGATACATCACTGCGGATGAAGTCAAAACCGACGAGCAAAAGGCGCACTTTGAACGGCTGCTCAAAAACGCCGACAAGGACGGAGATAAAAAACTGAGCAAGGAGGAGTTTCAAAGCGGGCTGAAACGGAGTGATACTCCGCGGCCAGCCGAAGCGGGCCGCGATACGCCGCGGCCCCGCTTGCCGGATAGCGCCCGGCCGGACGGCGCCCGTCCCGATGCGCAAATGGCGGTAGAGATGTTTAACAAACTGGATGCCAACAGCGACGGCAAGTTGACCGAAGATGAAGTCCCCGAGGGGCAGCGCGAAGGCTTCCGGCGGTTGCTCGCGAACCTCGATGACGATGGCGACAAGGCCGTCACGAAGGACCAGGCCCCCCGCGTCATCATGCTGCTCATGCAGCGCGGCGGGCCGGGACCGGATTTCCGCCCCGACGTGCGGATGGCCGAGCAGAGATTCAACGAGCTGGACGCCAACAAAGACGGCAAGTTGACCGTGGACGAAGTTCCCCAGCCGCAGCGGGAAGTCTTCGAGCAAATCTTGCAGCGTGCCGACGACGATGGCGACAAGGCAATTACCAAAGAACAGTTTCCCCGCCTGTTTATGGCCATGATGGTCCAGCGGGGCCGGCCGCCGTTTGGTCCTGGCACTGGGGCCGTGCCGCCGCTGGCGGTGATTCGAGTGCTGGATGCTAATGCCGACGGCGAGCTTTCCAAGGAGGAGATCGAAAATGCCTCCAAGTCTCTCGCGACGCTCGACAAGAACGGCGATGGGTCGCTGAGCCGCGAGGAGTTGTTCCCCGGCGCTGCGGCGGGATTCCCCGGCCGCCCGGCGGAAGGCCGTCCTGACCAGCCGCGGACGGAAGGACGCCCCGATCAGCCGCGACGGGAAGGGCAGCCGGATCGGCCGCGAGGTGAAGGACGGCCTGCCGACCGTCCGGCCGAAGGACGCCCCGGCGCCGATCAGTTTCGTGCCCGACTGAAGGAGATGGATACCAACAGCGACGGCAAGATCAGCAAGGACGAGGCTCAGGGACGGCTGAAAGAGGGTTTCGATCGGATCGACGCCAATAGCGACGGCGTTTTGGATGAGGCAGAAATCAGGGCGCTCTTTCAGCGGGGCGATGGCCGCCGGCCTGAAGGTCGCCGGCCCGAAGGCCGCGAAGGGGATCGCCCCGAGGGCCGCCGCCGACCTGCGGCGGAGGGAGACGATAAGCCCAAGGACGAAGCCAAAGACGAAGACAGTCGCAAGGACAAGGAATAACGGGCACGCCCGCCCGCGAAAAATCTTGTGATCAACTCGCGGCTCGGTTGACTCGATCAACCGGGCCGCGTTGCGTTTTGGCAACTCACTACCAGGGCCATCGCGGTGAACCGCGTCCCGATCAGCCCGAGCGCGGAATTCCGATTGCCATCGCGAACCCGGAGGCAAATCAAGGCGTCTAAGGGAATAGAAAGTATTGCGAAACGAATCTACTTATTGGGGGGACCACTGAGTTGATGCAGGGCGGCCAAACAGCAATCCACACCGTACGGAGACAAACGGAAGCGCAGCTCCCCAGTCGGAGAAGCGTGTCATGACCCAGCCGATTCCAGAACCGGTGTCCGTGGTCTTGTGTGATGAGGAAGGGGGCGGACGGATCGTCGTTGATCTGGATGCGTTCGTGCGGTTCACCGCGCAAGTGGACGCCTCGCTGGCCGATTTGGAAGCCAAATGGGCTCATCTGGCCCCTCCCGCTGCCTTGCGGATCGGCAGAACCAACCGTACCGACAAATCCCCAGACATCTAACCTTCGCGGCCGGCACTCAGCTTGTTGCCTGGCAATTCCTTCTCCACCGCGTGCTAGACTTGCCTAAGTAGTTACTCAACCGGTCCTTAGGCATGTCTTTCTTTGGGGAAACAAACCCATGCGCAGCGCGTTTGGTGTGGCTTTCGTGGCAATCGTCTGGACCGTTTGCGGTGACGTATTGGCGACCGACCTGTTTGTCGACAATCTCGCCGGGGACGACCGGAACAACGGGCAGGGGGTCAAAGTCATCAGCCGCGGCAATGGCCCGGTGCGAACGATCGAAAAGGCGCTGCGACTGGCCCAAGCGGGCGATCGGATCGTCATCAACCCCAACGGCGGTCAGCCCTACCGCGAGTGCATTACCCTCCAGGGAGGAGCTCACAGCGGATTTGGCGACGTCGTTCTGGAGATTGTCGGCAACGGCGCCGTGATGGACGGATCGCTCTCACTGGTAAGCGCGGATTGGGAAGTAGTGGGCGAGGACCTGTATGCCGTCCAGCCGCCGAAAATGGCCTATCAGCAACTGTTCTTGGGCGGACAACCGGCAGCAAGGGTCAAACCAGCCGGCGACAAAGTCCCCGAGCTTCAGCCGCGGCAATGGTGCTTATTCAAAGGGAGGATCGTATTTCGGACCGATCGCGGCCGGCGGCCAGAGAGTTATGACATCTCGTGCGGAGGTCATCCCGTCGCGATCACGCTCTACGAGGTTCACGATCTGGTGATTCGCGACCTGAAGATCCGCGGCTACCAGCTCGACGGCGTGAATGCCCACGACAACGTGACGCGGTGCGATCTGGTCGGCATCGATTCGAGCTACAACGGCCGCAGCGGTTTTTCGATCGGCGGCGCCAGCCGCGTGCGGCTGGATGGGTGCACGGCCGGCGGTAACGGCGCCGCTCAGGTCCGCACGGAAGGGTTTTCAAAGACGCATCTCGTTGGCGGCAGCTTCGACGAGACGACCGCGCCGGCGCTGGTTCAGGAGGGGGGGAAGGTGACCAAGGAATGACTTACGCCGCGCGCTTCGTGGCGATGTGAGTGCTGCGGGTTGGTCGGACCAACGACTGGCCGCGGATTTCCTTTTGCTCGCATGCTTGCCGCGCCGCCCCCTGCCAAGACAAGACCATTTCGGCGCCACCCCGTCGCAGTCGCAGTCGCTCCGCCAGCAATTCGGGATCGGCGGAGATCAAGTCGCCGATCGTATCTATCGCCACAGCTCGCAGCCTGGCAGCCAGTTGGGCAGTGATGCCGCGGGCATGCTCGATGGGGCTCGAGCGGCTCAGCTGCGGCTGGAATTGGACGATCGCTGGCTCAGATAAGCTGGAAATCGGCGGCAATCGCCCGCCGGTATGAACAATTCCCGGATGGGTTCGCAACCGATTTGGTCTGTAGCGCGGAGGGGTGCCGTGGCCGTACCTGGCGCCGCGAGCGTTCTCCTCGGCCGCGACAAGTTCCCCGACTGGCGCGCGGAGCACTTCCTCGGCATGCATCCGCCGGATTTCCCGCTGCTCTTCCGGTAGCGATTCGCTTACCTTGCCAGTCCGCTCCAACTCCTCATGCATCTCTTCGAGCTGCCGCTGGACAAACTGGTCGAACGTGTGGCAGGAGAGCACACGGAACGGGGCTTTGAGCGACGCGACCAGGCCGCTGGGCGACGTTTGCTGCCGCGGCGGCTCAGCCCGCGATTGCTCGATCGACCGCTCGAGGACCCGTGCGAAGCCGACCACTGCGGTCCCCAGGCATTGCGCCAGCCGGTCTTGCGATTCCTGGTCGAGCGCTTCGGCCGGATCGAGCAGCGCCCGCGCCAGGTCGAAGTGCTCGACCAACGCGTCGTAATGCTGCGCCGCCATTTTTGAGCCTGTATGCAGGAACTGCTCCAGGCCGTCCGCCGCCGCTGGCAACTCAACGGCCGGATAGCCGCCCAAATCGTCTTCCAAGATCGTCTGGAGCTGGCCGTACGCCCGGCACACGCTCCATTCGATCCCGCGCTGCACCAGATTGCCGGCCTCCGATTGCCGCGTGTTGAGCGGCATCAGCGGATCGCTGACGTAGTGGCTGAGAAGCCCCGCGGCGCGAGCTGCATCGGTCCAGCGGCGTTCGGCCAGAGCGGCGACAAGCTGGTCGAACTGCTCCCGCGCCGCGGCAACCGCGCCGCCCCACGGTCGCTGGCCGACGTACAGCACGTGGTTGCCAAAATCCTTCAGTTCGTCGTCGGGCGCTTTGGCGCCAGCCAGCAGCGGCTTGTGGTGGCGCAGAAACAGGTCGCGCCACTCATCGGCCCGCTCACCGCGCAGGAAACGCAGCGCGTCGATCGCCAGCTTGTGGTGCGTGCTGGGGCAGGCGGTCCTGAGAATGAGCGAAAGCAGCAGCGACATGGGCGGTCTCCACAAGCCCGACGCGCCAGCGAGGGACAACCGTTGGTCAAGAAAGAAGTGTTTCGCTCGACGACGCGTCGGGCTCGCTGGCGGCGAACGATAGCAGGAAGGCAAGAGGCCGCCTAGAACATTTCCGCCATCTCGCGGGCATGATAGCTGGAGCGGACGAACGGCCCGCTGGCCACCTGTTTGAAGCCCATGCTCTTGGCCCCCCGGCCGAAAAACGCGAACTCCTCAGGGGGTACGTAGCGAACGACCGGCAGATAGTGGTCCGCCATCGTCGCGCTGGGCATCAGATACTGCCCCAGCGTGAGAAAGTCGCAGCCCGCATCGAGCAGGTCGGCCAGCGTGTCGAAGACCTCCTCGTGCGTTTCGCCCAGGCCGAGCATCAGGCCGCTCTTGGTCTTGATCCGCGGATTGAGTTCCTTAACCCGGCGCAGCAGGCCCAGCGTCCAGCGATAGTCCGACTTCGGCCCCCGCACGCGGGCATACAGCCGCGGCACCGTCTCTGTGTTGTGGTTGAAGACTTCCGGCTCGGCCTCGACCACGCGGTCCAGAGCCGATCTGCAGGCGACGAAGTCGGGCGTCAGCACCTCGACGCTGGCGCCCGTTCGCTCCCGGACCGCCAGCACGCACCGATAAAAATGTTCCGCGCCGCCGTCGGGCAAGTCATCGCGCGTCACCGAAGTGATCACGACGTGCTTGAGCCCCAAGCGAAACGCCGCCGCGGCCACGCGCTGCGGCTCGTCCGCCGCCGGCGATGCCGGCCGGCCGCGATCGACGGCACAAAAGCCGCACGGCCGCGTGCAGACGTTGCCCAGGATCATGAACGTGGCCGTTTTCTGCGAATAGCACTCCATCCGGTTGGGGCACTTGGCGTTGTCGCAGACGGTCTCGAGGTTCAGCTCTTCCAGCAGCCCGGCCGTGAAGTGATTGGCATTCCCCTTGGGGACTTCGCGCTTCAGCCACCGCGGCAGCCGCCGATTGTCGGCAAGAGAAACGACGGGGAGTTCGAGCGCGTTCATTGCGTTGTCTATTCTATCGGCCTGCCGCACCGCGAATAGGACGGCGTTTCCTCTTCCGCCAATTGCCAACGCACCGCACAATAAGAAGTCAACGAACAATTGCTGCGACGATACGTGAACGCCACCGATGGCTAAGTCCGACAAAAAAGATGCCAAGAACCAGGAGCCCGAAGGGAGGCTCGTGGCCGACAACCGCAAGGCCCGCTTCAACTACGAGATCCTCGACACGCTCGAATGCGGCATTCAGCTTCAAGGAAGCGAGGTGAAAAGCCTCCGCAACGGCAAGCTCTCACTGGAGGAGTCGTACGCCCGCGTCAAAGACGGCGAAGTATGGCTCATGGGGGCCGACATTGCCGAGTATCCACAGGCGACGCTGTGGAACCACCTCCCCAAGCGGCCGCGGAAGCTGCTCATGAAGCGCGAGCAGATTCGCAAGTTTGCGGACAAGGCTCACGAGAAGGGGTTGACGCTGGTGCCGCTGAAGGTGTACTTCACGCCCCGCGGCGTGGCCAAGGTGCTGCTGGGCCTGTGCAAGGGTAAGAAACTGCACGATAAGCGCGAGTCGCTAAAGAAGGCTGAAAGCCGGCGGGACATTGCCCGGGCGATGCGGCGGGGGTGAACATCGCCGACCGATGATTCGTAACAGTTGGGGAACGCGCAACCAAGGTCAGCATGCTCGAACTCAGCGACCTGAAAAAATCGTATCGTCAGGGGGACGGCAGTCCGCTGCCGATCCTCGACATTCCGTCTTTCCGCGTGGCCGACGGCGAAGAGGTCGTGCTCGTCGGCCGCAGTGGCTGCGGCAAGACCACTCTCTTGCACGTGATTGCCGGCATCACGCGGGCCGACAGCGGCGCGATCCGCATCGACAACCTCGAGCTGAGCGAGCTCTCGGAACATCGCGTTGATCTGGTGCGGGCCGCGAAGATTGGCTACGTCTTTCAGACCTTCAACCTGCTGCCCGGGTTTACCGCGCTGGAAAACGTGACGCTCGGCATGACCTTCGCCCGCGGCAAAAAGGACCTGTCCCGGGCCCGCCACCTGCTGGAGCGCGTGGGCCTGGCGCACCGCATTACCCACAAACCGGCCGCCCTCTCGGTCGGCGAGCAGCAGCGCGTCGCCGTCGCCCGGGCCTTGGCCAATAAGCCGAGTCTGCTGCTGGCCGACGAGCCGACGGCCAACATCGATCCCCGCAATCAGCAGAACATCATCGACCTGATTCGCGAGACTTGCCGCGAAGAGAAAGTGTCGCTCGTGCTCGTGACACACTCGATGGAAGTGGCCGAGCAGTTCGCCCGCATCGACCGGCTGGAGGAAATCAACCTCGTGACGGCGGAACTGGCGACAGCGAGCGGCGGTGTTTAGCGCCGCCAGCTTCGGAGCATCTCATGACCTTCTTCTTCGATCTCGTCAAAATCGCGGCCCGCAGCATTCAGCAGCGTGGCATCGCGTCGCTGCTCACGATCTTCTCGATGTCGCTGGGCGTCATGCTCGTGGTCATGGTGCTCACGATCCACGGCGTCGTGGACAAATCGTTCCGCAACAACGCCAGCCTGGGCTATAACGTGATTGTCGGCGCCAAAGGGGGCAAGGAGCAACTCACACTCAACACGGTCTATTACCTCAGCCGCCCCGTCGAGAACATCCCCTACGACTTCTACCTCGAGTTCCTCGGCCGCGAGCAGCGCGACGAGCTCTTGAAACTCTCGTTTGCCCACGAGGCCCGCCAGGCGGAACTGGCCGCCGCCGCGGCAGTCGATGCATCGCTGCTGGCTGGCGATCCGGCAACGACGCTCGCCGCCGCGGCCGCCAAGGGCGCCCTTGAGGAACGCTACGGCAATCGGCTCAACCTCGCCGCTGCCGGCCAGCCGCCGCGATACACGGAGCTGGGGCGCGCGGGCAAGTACGCCCGATTGTCGGAATTTGCGATCCCCGTTTGCCTGGGCGACTATTACGGCCGCTTCCGCGTCGTCGGCACCACGCCGCAGTTCTTCGATAACCGCGTGTTCGACATCGAGACTGGCCGCAAGTTCGAATTCGCCCAGGGGCGAAATTTCCAGCAGCGCAGCCCCGAGCACGGCTACTTCGAAGCCGTCGTCGGCGCGACCGTCGCCCGCGAGATGAACGTCAAGCTCGGCGACAAGATCAACCCGGCCCACGGCGTCCCCGAGGGACATACCCACGCCCGCGCCTTCACCATCGTCGGCATTGTCGCCCCCTCCGGCACGCCCAACGACCGGGCCGTCTTCATCAACATGGAAGGCTTCTATTTGATGGAAGACCACGCCAAGCCGGTCGAGGACGAGGCGCCACCGCCGACCGGCGGCGCCGGCGGGAATCGGGATGACGACGAAGCAGCACAGAAAGCCTGGTTCGAAGCCCAAGCGCGGAGGAAACGGATCGAGCGCGAGCCCGACCCCGAGCCGCTGCCCGCCGAGCAGCGCGAAGTCACTGCCCTGCTCGTCAAATGCCCCGGCACCGCCGCCATCAATCTGGAAGGCGCGATCAGCGGCGGCAATGTGGCTCAAGCCGTCATGCCGGTGCAGGTCATCGTCGGCATGTTCGAGTTCTTCGTCAAACCGGTGCAGCGAATCCTGCTCACGCTTACCGCCATGATCTGCGTCGTCAGCGGCATCAGCATCCTGGTGAGCATCTACAACTCGATGAGCGAGCGGCGGCACGAGATTGCCGTGATGCGGGCGCTGGGGGCCGGCCGCGGCACGGTGATGTCGATCATCCTCCTGGAATCGACGCTCCTCTCGCTTGCCGGCGGCTTCGTCGGCTGGCTGGCGGGACACCTGCTTTGCCTTCTGGCCAGTCCGCTCGTCGAGGAGCAGACCGGAGTGCCGATTGGCTTCAACTTGTGGGGTGAGCCATTCTTTCAGCCGCTCGTGCAGCTTGGCATCGACCAGACTTGGGCAGAGGCGGTCGCGATGCCGATGGAACTGCTGCTGGTGCCGGGTCTGGTGGTGCTGGCTGTCGTCGTCGGCTTATGGCCGGCGATTGCGGCATACAAGACGGACGTGGCGCAGTCGCTGGGGAAATAGGGCAGGAGTCAGGGGTCAGGGCGCTATCAAGAAACCATCGCGGGAACCCTCTCGTCATAGGTTTGGGCCGTCCGCAATTTACGTTCTGGACGTCGCGACGCCCCTAAAGGAAACGCCATGTCGAACCTGCGATTCATCACCATGTCCGCCGCGTTGGCCCTGACTCTTGTCGCCGGCGGCATTTGCCTCGCCGAAACGCGGCCCGACCTCAAGTCGTATCTTCCCCGCTGTCTGCTGATTGTTCGCTGCAAGACGGAGGTCAAGGAGACGGCCGACGACTATTTGTACGATTACAAGGTGGTCGAAGTCCTCAAGGGGGAATACAGCCCGCAGAAGATGGAGGGGGAGCCGCCCGCGGGCTACCTCTACCGGACGCAA
>DASRJP010000079.1:0-6706 GCA_035649415.1 Pirellulaceae bacterium
AAAGCTGGGCGACCAGGCCGCCGGCGCCGCCGCCTATCAGGTTGTTCGTTTCCGCGAGAAACCCAAGCGGGAGCAGGCTGAGCAGTTCCTGGCCACCGGCAACTTTTACTGGAACAGCGGCATTTTCGTCTGGAAGGCGAAAACGGTTCTCTCGGCACTGGCCGCCCACGAGCCGCAAATGTCGGCGCACCTGGCGGCGATCGGCGGGGCGATTGGCCGACCGGAATATGCCGAGGTGCTGGAGCGGGAATTTACGGCCATCGAAGGGAAGTCGATCGACTACGCGGTCATGGAACGGCATGCCAACGTGGCGGTGGTGGAAGCGCCATTTTCCTGGGACGACGTCGGCTCGTGGCAGTCGCTGGCCCGCACGCTGGGGAGCGACGCGAATGGCAATACGATCGTGGGCAGGCACCTGGGGCTGCGGACCACGAATTCCATCATCCGCACGACGCCCGACCATCTGGTGGCCACGCTGGGCCTGTCCGACGTGATCGTGGTCCACACCCCCGACGCCACGCTGGTGGCCAGCAAGCACGACGAAGAAGCGATCCGCGAACTGGTCAAGGAGCTGGAAAAGCGGGGGTGGAAGGAGCACCTGTGACGAGTTGCCTCTCATGACGGGGAACCAGGTGATGCCTCGACCAAAGACCGACCTATACTATTGCAGATGAGTCGCGTCGTTCACTTCTGGTTCCGGCTGCCCCCGAAATCGCGGGCCTTGTTCGTTCTGGCCACCTTGCTGGTGTGCGTCGGAGCGTGCGTCGTCGCGGAGGGGCTTTACTTCCGCGCGCGGGCCACCCGGGTCGAGGGGACCGTCGTCGATCACGACCGCAAGGGCCGTCCCGTCGTGGAGTATCGCTTTGGCGGGCAGGACTGCCGCCACGACGAGAGCGGGCCGAGCGAGACTCTGGCCGTGGGCGCTACCATCGGGGTGTACGTCCCACCCGAGGGCCCGTCGGCCGCCCGCCTCGACTGGGCGATCGGGCTATTGTTCCTGCCCGGGTGGGCCTGCCTGATGCCGGCCACGTTTTTCGCGGCATACGGCGTGGTGGTAGCGGTCTGGGGCACTCGGCAGCCCGCCGCACGAGGCGCTGCACCTGACCCGGTCGGCATTTCGGCTTCTGGCGATGTGTAGGCACCCGACGGAGCCGGGTCGAGCCTGGTCGTTGGCCTGAGACGGGAGCCCTGATTTCCAACGCTGATTAACGCTGCTGGGCAGTCGTCGCCCTGCCATCGACCGCTCCCCCGGTAAGATTTCAGCGAGATGGCTTCAGCCGCCGCCAGCATTTTCCCGAGAATCCTTCGCCATGGCCAGCAAAAAAGACAAGAACCCCAGGTACTGTTTCATCGATGTCCAACTGAAAACCCGCCAGATCATCGGCTGGGGTACGGAGACGAAAGACAAAGTTGAGGTGCAATTGACCAGCGGCTATCACCGAGTGTTCCTGACGAGGGGCCAATACAACAAGCTGGAAAGGCAACTCAGAAAGGGCTGACAGCTCGCGCGACGCTATCACTTGATCGTCATCTTGACTCCCTCGCGTTCAGCCCACTCCTTGAGGACCTTCAGCAGGTCTCTCTCGCTCTTGGCCCGTTTGATGGCTGTTTTAAAGCTCGTCTGTTTCGGGGGGAGCAGCGGCTCCTCGAACTCAATGACGATATCCTTGTTCCCCAGGTTGAGCTTGAATTCCTTCATGGCCGCCTCCAACTGTAATTCTACCCTTTTTTCGGAAGCGGCCTGCAGGTTTCGTCCACCCACGGGTTCCCAGCCGCAACCGTCAGTCCACCAGCGTCGTCCGATTGGGAGGATCGATCGATTCCAAGTGCAGGGATTCGTCGTAATGCGCCTGGCCGGTGCCGGTCACTTTGAGCGTCTTGCCCACGACGGCGCCGAAAAAGTCGGCCGAGCCGGCAATCGTGACGTCCGTGTTGGGAGCGTAGATGACGCCGTAAAACGGATTGTCGCTGGTGACGTTTGCTGTGCCGCCGGTCATGTAGAACTGAAGATTCTGGGCCGACTGCGTATTGTTGTTGACGACCGCTAGCCCGCCACGGAACAGGTCGCGAGTCACATAGATCTTTGTCTCCCCCGAAATAGTCAGCGTCGCACCACCCATCATCTTGAAGTCGCGGAAGTAGAAAGTTCCGGCCGGCATAGTGTAGGTCTCCCCCGCATTGAGCACGAAGTCTCCCTGCGGATCGATGGCGTTGGCCCAGTGGTGGCCGTTCCCCATGGAGTTCAGCCGCCAGACCTTCGGAAGCGAGCTGTTGTTGTTGCTCGTCGAGACGGTACTGGTATCCACAAGCGGCATGTCGAGCGGGCGAGTGCGCTCGCCCAGGTAGCCGGTGACCGTCGAATCGCCGCCGTTGAAAATGATCTCGTCTCCTTCTCCGTACATCGCGTTCCCATCGACATATCCATCGCCGCCGACCGTGATGTCGCCATCGCTGCACACGCTGCCGTTGTCGTAGGCGGTGGCCGCGTTGTACGTCCCTTCGACGGAATCGTAGCTGTCCGTGTTGAGCGTGCCCGGCACATCCAGCGACTGGATGCCGACAAAGGCGCCGCACAGACCGCGATCGTTCCAGGCAATCGCTTTCACGGTCAGGTCGGTGCTGCTTTTTCCGAGCACGCGGCCATAGAACAAGTTGAGTGGCTTTCCGGTGGCCTGCGTGCGGCGAATCGTGACCCGGACGGCGTTCGTGTTGCGATTGCTGGGGGTCGGTGTCGTGAAGGTGCTCGTACGCCGGTTCCACCAGCCAAATTCGAAATCGCCGTTGGCGAGCGTAGGACTGATCGTCGTCTTGTTGCTCGTCGAGATCGCAATTCCGGCGGTGCGCGCCGCCGACTGGTCGGGCAATTTGACGGCGGCCGCCAGAGCGACGGCGTCGGCTGTCCGCTGCAATTCGGTGTTCGCCTCCGCGATGTATCCCAGGTCCACGGCAAAGGCCACCATGCCCATCATGATGGCCATGAGCACAACAGAGAGGATGGAGATATTGCCGCTGCGGCGAACTCGGTGTGGGTGTCTCATGGCGTGTGGGTGGGATCAAGTGATGGGCAGGACGGGATCTTCCGCTACTTAAAGCGGTATGTCGCCCACGCCCATAGTCAATAAGGGACGGATACAGACGATCGCGGCGCGGCGCGGCGGTGCGCCAAATCATTAGAGGGCGAAGGATCGGCGAAGCCGATCAATTGATCGCACCGCAGAAGGGGAGCCCGGCAGGATGGGCTTTTGCCGAACGAGCCGCGGATTCGTCCAGATTGTTAGACCTTGCCGTGCAATTCCGAATAGAAGGGCGGCGAGCCCTCGCCCAACAGAGGCAACTAACGGCAAAGTTATCTTGGTGGCCGTAGTAAAACAGGCAGCGACCTCCTGGCAACATGCTGCGGTCGCGTAGGTGTTGGCGATGGCGGGTCAACTCCGACTCATCGCTGGCCGCCGGCCGACTCGCTAATGGCAGCCCGTTCGCCCCTGTCTGGCACGTTTGTCTTGCCCCCTTTCGCCAAATGAGGGAATAATACTCACAATAGCGGACACCCCGCGGCATTGAGGGTCGGTGCGATGCGTACTAGCCGATATGGACGAATCACTCTGTGGCTAATCGGGCTGCTGCTAACCGCCGCGCCTTTGACGGCCGGCGGCGAGGACGGCACGGGCGCGGCGGCATCTCCCGAGCCGCCCAAATCAAACTCCGTCACCAAAACGCTCGGCGGCATGCAGTTCTGGAGCGACGAGCTGGTCTTTCGCGGCTGGCGGATCCAGCAGAACGTCCTCTCGGGGCATTACCGGCTGCTTGACGACAGTGATCACCGGCAGGTCTCGGGGACGTTCGACGAATGCTGCCACAAGCTCGAGGAGATCAAGCGGACCAGGTCGCTGCCGCCGCTCAAAGGGAGGGCGGTGGTAACGCTGCACGGTCTGATCCGCTCGCGGGACATGATGGCCGGCATCGGCGAGTACCTCGAGCGCGAAGGGGACTATACGTGGATCAACGTCAGCTACGCCAGCACGCGGCGTTCGCTCGACGAGCACGCTGCTGCGCTGGCCCGCGTGATCGAGCATCTCGACGGAGTCAGCCAGATCGACTTTGTCTGCCATAGCCTGGGGAACCTGGTCGTGCGGCGCTACCTGGGGGAAGCCAGTGCCGAGCAGCCGCAGTGGAAGGTGGACCCGCGCGTCAAACGGATGGTGATGCTCGCTCCTCCCAATCACGGCGCCCGCTTTGCGGAGTATTTCAAGGACAACAAGCTGTTCAGCCTGGTGCTCGGTCCCAGCGGCAACCAACTGGCCGGCCAGTGGAGCGAAATCGAGAAGCGGCTGGCGGTGCCGCCATTTGAGTTCGGCATTATTGCCGGGAGCAAGAAGTCCGGGCGGCTGGAAAATCCGCTGCTGCAAGGCGAGGGCGATCTGGTGGTGAGCGTCGAGGAGACGCGGCTGGCCGGCGCGTGCGACTTTCTGGTGGTGCCGCTGGCTCACGGCGACCTGATGGACGATCCAGACGTGCGGCGCTGCGTGCGGCGGTTTCTCGAGGAGGGCTGCTTTGTGGCCGCTGACAAGCGGATGCCGATCGCCACGGAGGAGAAGCCGGCTGGCGAGGAGGCCAAGGCGGCTCCATGAGCTTAGCGCTGCCGACGGTGGGGCGGATTGCGGGCATCGACTTCGGCACCGTGCGGATCGGCGTGGCCGTCACCGACCCGGGCCAGCAGATCGCCAGCCCGCTGGAAATCCATCAGCGTGGCAGCCTGGATGCCGATGCTCGTTACTTTCAGCAGCTTGCAGCGGAGCAGCCGCTGGTGGGTTTTGTCGTCGGCCTGCCGGTGCACACTAGCGGCCGGGAAAGCGAGAAGTCGCGCGAGGCGCGAGAGTTTGCCCGCTGGCTGGCGGAAGTGACGTCGCTGCCCGTGCGGCTGTTCGACGAGCGCTACACGACGGCCCATGCGGAGTCGGCACTGCTCGAGGCGGGGCTGACCAAGAAGCGGCGCAAAGAGCGGCTGGACATGCTGGCCGCGCAGATCATGCTGGCAGCCTATCTGGAATCAAGCCGGCGGGAAGAACCGCCGGGAGGGATCGATGACCACAGGTGAGGGGCGAGAGGTCAAAGGGCAATTGCAAATTGCAAAATGATTGCGGCCAATTTGCAATTACCATTTTGGAATCCCAAATTTGCAATTGCTGCCCGGTTCTGCCTCTCTGACCTCTCTCACTGCACCTTCTTCTCTTCCTCAGTTACCGGTTGAGTTCCGCCGGCGACCGTATCGGTCTGCGGATTGGGATCGAGCTTGCCGGACATCAGATCCGGGAGCAGGGTCTTGATCACGCCGGCGGGAATGGCATAGCTCTCCACGCGGCCGGCGCGGGCGATGTTGATCCCCACGACCTTCCCTTCCAGATCGACAACGGGGCCGCCGCAGTCCGATGGCCTCAGGACCGTGTCGTGCTGCAGGGCGGAGGGGAAGCCGGCCCGCCGCTCGCTCAATTCGCCGCCGAGGTGATTCTGGAAGTCCGCCCGGTCCAGACCCTCCTGGGCGATTACGGCCAGGCTGGCCAGGACAACGTCAATCGTCACTTCCTGGCCGTCCCGCTCGATGAGCAGCCTCACCTTGTCGCCGGGCTGGAGCTTGCGGATCGTCGTCACCAGGTCGATGCGCCCTTTGATCTCTTTGTCGTTGACTTTGCGGATGATGTCCCCAGCCACGACGCCCGCTTGTTCGGCTGGCGTGTTTTCCCGCACGGATTCCACGAGTGCCATGTCCTCCCGGGCATCGAGGTTCACTCCCATCGCCGCCGGCGGAGAGGCGATCTTGCGCGGACCGACGCTGACGACTCCCGTGGCAATGGGATACGTCGATGGCCTGGAGTCAGCAAAACCCGGCGTGGCCAGCCAGCTACCAACCGCCGGAGCATCCCCCTCGCGCCATTGAATGGTCGGCAAGTCCTTGGCCTCGATTTTCAGCAGGGCCAGATCGGTGTTCTTGTCCACGCCGACGACGCGCGCATCCAGCCGGCGGCCGTCAGAGAGCAGGCAAGCCACCTCGCCGCGAGCTTCGCTGGCCTTCGTCAGCACATATCCGTCCGCCGCCACGATGGCCCCCAGCGACAACCTGTCCTTCGATTTGCGGTCTTTGGCATACACCTCGACGGTGCACTTGGATGTTTCCTTCACCACGTCCCGAAATGCCGCCAGGATCGTGCTCTGTGCTTGCGCGGGAGCGGCGGCCAGAGTGGCCGCATAAACCCAGGCGAAGCCCAATAGGGTTGCCGCTCGGAGTGTCACCTCACTGCTCCTTGTTGTGGAACCGGTTCACCACGCGCTCTGCTTGGCCAGGAGCGCTACCCCTTCATTACCCGCGCCTGCGGGTCAGGACCACGTTGAAGTCCAGCGTCTCTTCACCCCGGCGGACTTGCAGCTTGACCTTGTCACCCGGCTGCTTTTCCCGGATGTAATCGCGAAACGCCTTGAATTCGGCGACCTGCTGGCCGTTGATGGACACGATAATGTCCCCCACCTTGAGTCCCACTTTGTCGGCTGGAGAGTTGGTGATCACTGTAGCGATCTTCGCTTCCGATACGCCGTCTTCGCCCCGAATGCCGATGTATGGCTCGTGCCCGTCCAAATGTCCCCAGGCTTCTTCCTTCACCATCCGGTCCCAGTTGTCACGGTAGGCATTCACGGGCACGTGAATGTTCGAGGTTAA
>DASRJP010000080.1:0-15868 GCA_035649415.1 Pirellulaceae bacterium
GACTGTTTGCGATTTGTTCACATCGACGAGCACCAGGTCGGCATCATACCCGACCGCGATTCGTCCCTTATTGACGATATCCCACACGCGGGCGGGCGCGTCGCACATCCATTGGACAACCTGTGAAAGGGTGCAACGACCGCGATGAACCTGATCGAGCATCAGGGCCAGCGAATTTTCCACCGCCGGCAATCCCGCGGGGGACTGGGGATACGGTTTTCGTTTTTCTTCCAGCGTATGCGGGGCATGGTCGGTGGCGATCACTTGGATGCGGCCATCAAGCAGCCCCTGCCACAATCTGGCGCTATCGTCCGCCGTCTTGAGCGACGGATTCATCTGCACCAGCGTTCCCAGCCGCTCGTAGTCGTTGACATTGAAGAACAGGTGGTGCGGACAGGCCTCGGCAGTGATCAGCCCCCGGTTGTCGGAAAGCACTTCCACCTCGTCCCCCGTCGAGACGTGCAGAACGTGGAACCGATGGTTGTGACGAAAAGCCAGGTCGATCGCCCGCTTCGTGGCGATGAGTGCCGCCGCATGGTCGCGAATCCGCGAATGATCGGCGACATTGGTCGTGCCGGCGAGTCGGGCGGCATTGGCCCGGATGGTATGTTCATCCTCACAGTGAGCGCAGATGGGGAGCGTCGTCTCGGCGAAGATGCGTTCGAGGTCCTCCTGGTTATCGACGAGCAGATCGCCGGTGGAGGAGCCGATAAAGATCTTGATTCCGGGGGTGCGTTTGGCCGCCTTGAGTTCTTCGAGATTGTGCGGCGTGGCCCCGATGTAAAAACCGTAGTTCACGAGGCATTTTTCGCTGGCCAGTTTCAGCTTCTCCTCCAGCCTTTGGCAAGTAATCGTCTCCGGTTTGGTGTTGGGCATTTCCAGAAACGTCGTGACACCTCCTTTGGCACAGGCCCGCGTCGCCGTGCGGAGGTCCTCCTTGTGGGTCAGTCCCGGTTCGCGGAAATGGACCTGGTCGTCGATGACGCCGGGGATCAGATGCAGGCCGGCGGCATCAACCACGTCGTCCGCCTGCGCATGGATCGCCAGATCGATGGACAGGATTTTGCCGCTGCCGATCAGGACGCTGGTCTTGACCGGGCCGATCGGCTGGACGACGACGGCGTTCTTGATGAGGGTGGTCACAGCTCAAATTGTAGGGCGGTCAAGCTCGAGATATGCGCGCAACCTGCCATGGACCAAAAATATCGCTACGCCGATTGTAACCCTGTCTTAGACGCAGCGAACATTGACATGCACGCATCAGCGCAAAGATAATCTGGGGGTCGATTGAGCCGCCTGTGGCATCGATTCTCGAAAGGCGATCCCATGTTCCACGACGTCCGGACACTATGGTTTGCTGTTGTGGTCGCGGCACTCGCTGCCACACCCCGTTCGGGACTGTCACAGGCGCCACGCGCCTTGACCGACATTTCCGCGCCCGTCGCTTACGGGAGCACGATGCTGGTGTTGGTGTCGGACGAGGGAGTTGGGGCAGTCGTTTTTCGTCCGACTGCCGACGGCGGCGCAACCTATGACTTTCGTTATGAAGGAAACGATGGGAAAAAACTCGAAGGCGCTGGAAAGCCGCTGTTTGAAACTCGCAACGCGAAAGGGGACTTGACCGGAGAACTTTACGTCAAGGCCGGGCCAATTTCGGTGGGTTGGTCCAAAGGCGGAGATTCCAAGGGATTCATCTACTACACCCCGGAAAAGGTCCAGGCCCATTTGGCAATCGATCATGATTTTCGAGATCGGATGCAGCGAGTTCCAGGCGGCGAAGATCGGATTGTGCCAAAACTCGATCTTCAGAGGTTTCGAAAACTGAAAGCGGCCGATCATGCCGACCCCCCAGTCAAACCGTAGTGGATCGGCGAGTGGAAATTGGCATTTCCCATGGCGTACGGGGGCCGGGGTCCCCGTTGCATCCCTCCCTCGCTTTGGTAGAATCTTGGGTTCCCATTGAACCAAGCCAGCCAAGCTGTGCGGCGGACGATCGCCGCAAGTAAATACCCAACCGTCGCTTAGAGCAAAATCGCCCACGGTTCCCACGCATGTTTCGCAAGCCCTTCAACAAAAAAGACGCCCGACCGAAGAAGCGCAAGCCGCGGATCAAGATCAAGAAGAAGGATCCGATCTTCGTCGATGGCGAGCGGCCGCGCCCGATGTTCGTCGATTACAAGGACGTCGAGCTGCTCAAGAAGCTGGTCAATCGCCACGGCAAGATCGTCAGCCGCCGCAAGACGGGCTGCGGAGCGCTCAGCCAGCACCACGTCGCCCAGGCGATTAAGCGGGCCAGGTTCATGGCACTGCTGCCGTACGTGGGGGAGTAAACCCCTGCTTCTTAGCCGGAGGTCAACGACCTCCGGAGTCCGGGTCGCGTTGGCTACCTCTCTTCGCCAAACTCGTCCATCGCACGCGCGAGTGCTTGAACCACGCGCTTCCGATTCGATTCTTTTCGCAATCGCAGCGGCAGGCGTTCGAACCGCGTTTGGCCATCGCCAACAGAGGCGGCAGCTCCTTTCGAGTAGGGCGAGACACCTGAAAACCTGGACGGCGGGAGGACTTTCTGGGAATAGAAGTCCAAATACTCTTTGATCATCTCCAGCGAGAAAAAAGAGAACGTGAAGCGGCAGACCTCGACGTGATAGATCCACCTGGGCCACGCTAGAAAACTTGGATCTCTCCATTGGCCGTTGGGAACGCCGACGACCGGCGCATCCTCGAAGTCGCGTATCCCGAGCTCCAAGGCCCGCTTGAGCGAGTATGGCTCTTTCCAAACGCGGGCCACGCGAGTTCTCCAATCGCTCGCCGCTCACTCCGGAGGCTGTTAGCCTCCGGCTAGTAAAAGCTCACTGCTGAAGCCCGTAGAGGATCACGTTCGCGCCGATCCGCGCGGCGTCCTGCGGGATGTATCCCTTGCATTCCAGGCTGGTTCCTTTTTCCAGCGCGCACGAGATGTCGTACGGCGAAAGGATGACGGCTATCCGGCCGTCGATCTCCAGTCCCTCCAAAAGCGGCGAAGTCTTCACCAATTTGGCCACCAGCGGATCGGTCTCGTCGCGAAGGCTGGGATCGCGCAGCGTCACCTCGCCGATTTTGAAGCCGTGGAACTCGTCGGAAAACAGCGGATGGCTGGGAGGTATGCGGCTGAACTGCGTCTCGGGATAAATCTGCTTGAGCTCCTCCCGCAGCGAGTCGGCAAAAGGCTTGCTCGCGCAGATCGCGTCGGCAAACAGGAAGCCCCCCCGGTCGAGATACTCCTTGAGCGCCTTGCGCTCCGCGCTGCCGAAGGAAAAGCCGCGCCGCCCGTGCAGGAACAGGATTGGATGCGAGAACAACAGCGGATCGGTCGGCTCGATCAGCCGCCGGTCGTAGTCGACCTTCATTTGGAGTTGCTTGTCGAATACGGCCAGCAGGTTTCCCAGCGCATGTGGAGCGTCGTCGGCCCCGCCGCCATGGTTCAGCTTAGGGACGACCAGCGCTCCGCGCGGCACTCGCCCCTTGTTGACCAGTACGCTCACCTGTGGTTTTTCCAGCTTGTCCTTCAGCTCGCGATTGGTGGCGTAGGCCAACACGTTACCGCCAATGCGCACGCAGGCCTCGATTTGACGCTTGGCCTCATCCGGATAGGGGAGTTCGTGATACGGATGCCCCAGCTCCCAGCGGCAGGACAAGCTCCGCGGGCAATAGACGACTGCCGTGCGGCAGCAGGCGTCGAGCCCCCAGAGCCAGAATTCTTCGTCTTTCGGCAGGTCCTTGGGATTGACCCGTTCTTGCGCAAACCACACCGCATGGTCCGGCGGCAGCCGGCGCAACTGGCTTTCGGGGAAGAGCCGCTTCATCAGGGCGCGGAAATCGGCATCGAACTGGTCTCCCTTGCAGCCGTCGCCGTTGCAGGCCTCGGCCAGCAGGAAGCCTCCTTGATTGATGTATTCCTTGAGCTTCGCCTCGTCATCGGGGGACAGTTTTAGCGACTGGCTGCCGCTGAGAAACAGGACGGGAGCTTCGAGCAGATGTTCCACGGTGGACTTCCTCAGATCGAAGGTCTGCCAGGCCAGGTCGCGCTTCCATTGCCGTTCGACTCGACCCACGAGGTTCTGGATACTGCGCCGGTGCAGGTTCCAGTCGCCGCCGCCGATTGCCTCGCCCGGGTGCATCAGGCGGGCAATGACGACCGGCCGCCGCCCCTTCGACAGAAACAACAGCGCAAAAGAGGTGCCGATCACCTTGTCGGCTTCGATGGGCCCCGTTCCTTGCCAGCTCCCGGTGAATTTGTCCTGCTGATCGACCAGAAATCGGCAGCCCTCGCGATACCAGTCATGTTTGCCGATAAAGCGTTGCCCCGACATGCGGCCGACGCGCTCCACGCCGTAAAGATAGTACAGCAGCCAGGGGTAAGAACGGCCAATGCCGCCGAGGCCCGCGGTATTGGGGTTCATGGTGACCGTGAATTTCGATCCCAGCCACGCCAGGCCGTCGGCGACCGAATCGCGCCCTTCCTCGGTGGGCGCACCGCAGCACTGGATCCGGCCATCGATGACGGAGGCATCACTTGCCCGCAGGCGGTCGCGGGCGATGATGACCGATGCAATCCCGGCGCACGTCATACTCCCCGTTTCGGGGTTGCCCATTTCGTAGCCCCACGAGCCGTCGCCGTACTGCATCCGGCTGTTGGTCCAGTAGTTGAGCACCAGTTGCCAGGTCGAGTCTTTCAGCTTGACGCCGGCGCGCTCCGCCTCGTGCAGCGCCAGGACGGCGAACTGGCTGTTGGAGTTGTCGGTGCTGCCTGGCCGGTCGAAATAGCTCCAGCCACCTTTCTGGTCTCCCTCCTTCACCTGATGTTCCTCCAGCCACATCGCCAGCGACGCGATCCGCGCCTTGAATCGCTTGGGGTCCGCCAGCGTGAAGACCATGATTTGCAGAGAGGCGGCATAGGTGGCCCGCGGCAGTTCCTGCTTCTCCAGCCAATCAAGCGTCTTTTTCAACTCGGGAGATTTATCCGGAGTCAAGCCACAGTTGAGCAGGGCCAGCGCCACGAGCGACGTGCGACCCGTCGGTTGGAGGGCATATTCCCCCCAGCTTCCATCCGGGTTCTGGTTTTTGAGGAGATACCTCGTGCCTTCCTCAATCGCTTTGCGGACCTCGTCGGGTGTTACGTCCGGAGCGGGTGGGACGTCCAGAGGCTGTGCCAGCGCGGTTGATACAATCGTCGCCAGCAGCACCGCCAGCGGCAGCGAACGAAGAAAGACGCGCGGCATGGCAGCCTCCGATAGCCGAAGACGACGTCGAGTAGCACAGACTATCTTAGGTCTGCCCGCGGGAAGCGGCTAGCGAGGCGGTTGGCGGGGCTTGCCCGCAGCGCTACAATCGAACCGACCGCCATCAATGGCCGAAGACCGTTCTCCGACACCCAATTCTTATTCTGTAAGTTCTTGGTCATTGACTCCTGGATCCCTGCCCCCTGACTCCCGACTCCTGACCCCTGATGTCGCTTCCTTCCGCAACCCCCGCTCCTCCTCCCCCGCCTCCCGGCAAGCCCAAGTCGCTAATCGACATCCTGCAAGAGTTTGCCCACCACCGGCAGATCATGCAGCAGGAGCTGGGCAAAATCATCGTGGGGCAGAGCGAGGTCATCGAGCAGCTTTTTGCCGCCATCTTCACCCGCGGACACTGCTTGCTCGAAGGCGTGCCCGGCCTTGCGAAGACGCTGATGGTCAGCACGCTGGCGCGAATCCTGGACGTCGGCTTCAAGCGGATTCAGTTCACCCCTGACCTGATGCCGTCGGACATCACGGGAACGAACGTGCTGGAGGAAGACGAGCAGGGGAAACGCAATTTCCGCTTTGTCGAAGGGCCGGTCTTCACGAATATCCTGCTGGCGGATGAAATCAACCGCACGCCCCCCAAGACCCAGGCGGCACTCCTCCAGGCGATGCAGGAGCGGGAGGTGAGCGTCGGGCGGCAGACGCTCGAGCTTCCCGATCCGTTTTTCACGATCGCCACGCAGAACCCGATCGAGCAGGAAGGAACCTATCCTCTCCCCGAAGCGCAGCTCGATCGATTCATGTTCAACATCAAGGTCGGCTATCCCAGTGCCGAGGAGGAGGAGCGGATTCTGGCCACGACGACGCGGAACGAGAAGGTTGACGTGCGGAAGGTCCTTTCCGCAAGGGCCATCGTCAACTTGCAAAGGCTGGTGAGCTCGGTGGCCGTCAGCGAATACATCATCAAGTACGTGTCGCGATTGGTGCGGGCCACGCGCCCCAAGGATGAGACGGCGCCCAAGTTCGTCAAGGACCTTGTCGATTGGGGGGCCGGACCGAGGGCCGGCCAGTTTCTGATCAACGGCGGCAAAGCCCTGGCCGCCATGGATGGCCGCTTCTCGGTCGCCATTGACGACGTCAAGAAGATCGCCATTCCCGTCCTGCGACATCGACTGAGCACCAACTTCCAGGCTCAAGCCGAAGGGATGACGAACGAGGACATCATCACAAAATTGCTGGCCGAGGTGAAAGAGCCGGATGTGCCGAAGTTCGTGTAAGCGGATTGATGAGCTGCGGCAAGGTCGTTTTCTGAAGCGATCCGTCAGACTGGCACTGCGACCGGTTGACGCAAGCAGCGTGGCCCGCCGTCAATCCATCATTCAACGCACCGGTCATTCTGTCCGGCGCATCCCATGAGGCGGGCAAAGGCGGCTGGCCGGAAAGCAGGCTTCCTACCTGCGCGGGAAATTGCGAGCTGACAAAGGCCTCCCGGCATCGCAATTGCAACGCGTGTGCGACTACAAAAACGCAGGTCCTTGGCCGCATCACTACTCTAGCCGTATGGCGCGACGCTCCGAGCGCCGCGCTTTGACTTGCCTGGCGGCGATTGCTACTGGGCGCATTTGTTTTCGGCCGGGCAGTTTTTCAGGCAGGGGGATTGTCCCCCGCCGGTTCGGCCGGCAGTCACTTGCTCGAGGAGGAGAGACGAATGTCACGTTCCATTTGGCTTCCCATGGCGGCCGCATGCGTGGCTGCTGGTCTGGTGACCGGAGGGGCAAGTGCCGCTGGCCCGCCTGAGCAAAGTCCGGTTCAAAAGCACTCACCGGTGCAAGCGCCGCTGCCGCCGAAAGTCGTCAAGAAAACGATCATGGTGCCGGAGACGACTTACAAGACGGTGACCGTGACGCAGGAGATTCTCCGCCCGGTGCAGCGGCAGAAGACCGTGCCGCTCACGCGGATCGTGCCCCAGCACCAGGCGGTGACGAAGCTCGTCACGATTCAGGTCCCCGAACAACGCACGCGGACGGAAACATACCTGGTCAGCATTCCGGTTCCGCGAGAAGTGGAGCAAAGCTTCACGGTGATGGTTCCCGAGCAGCGGATGCGGACCGAGACATTCCTGGTGAATGTGCCGCTGGAACGCGAAATCGAGCGGCCATATACCGTGATGGTTCCCGAGCAGCGGACGCGGACCGATACGTACCTCGTCAATGTGCCCTTCGAGCGCGAGATCGAGCAGGCCTATACGGTGATGGTCCCCGAGCAGCGGACGCGAACGGAGAGTTTCACGGTCAACGTTCCGCTTCAGCGCGAGGTGGAGCAGCGTTACACCGTGATGGTTCCCGAGCAGCGTATGCGGACGCAGAACTTTACCGTGCAAGTGCCGCGGGAGCGGGAAGTGGAACGCACTTACACCGTGATGGTTCCGGAGAGGGTAACGCGCCGGGGAACGAGAACGGTCATGCGGCCGGCCACGATGGAGAAGTTCAGCTCCGAAAAGCAGGCTCCGATCCAGGCGCCTTCGCCTGTGCAAAAGCTTCAGGCGCAGACCGAGGACTTCACGTGGACCGAGACGATCCAGCGGCCGGAGACACGCACTAAAACGGAGCGGATCACCGAGTATGCGACCGAGCAGCGGACGCGCGAGATTCCGTACACCGTGATGGTGCCGGAAACCAAGTCCAAAATGGTTACAGTGAACGAAGTGCGGCCGGAGCAGCGCACGCGAGAAGTGCCCTACACGGTCATGGTGCCCAAGACCCAGACGCGACTGGTGCGGCAGACGGAGTTTCGCCAGGAGGAGCGAACTCGCGAGATTCCTTATACGGTGATGGTCCCGCAGGAGCGGACCAGGACCGAGCGCGTGGTCGAGATAAAGACCGAGCAGCGGTCTCGCGAAGTGCCATACACCGTCATGATTCCGCAAACGCGGACGCGGCTGGTGCGTCTCATCGAGACGCGCCACGAGGAGCGAACGCGCGAGGTGCCCTTCGTCGTCATGGTGCCCAAGCAGATTGAAAGGCAATTCACGGAGATCGTCTACAAGCCGGTCACCGAAGAGAGAGTGGTGGCCTATATGGAGATGGTGCCGCAGACGATCGAACGGACGACGCAGGTCCCCGAGACGCGCATGGTTGCCAGGGAAATCACGTATGAGGTTCCGGGCGAGACGCTTCAGCGTTAATCGGTAGGTTTCGCGCCACGGCGGCGCTGACGTCCAACTTTCCATCAGGCCGCAGGAGCCTCCTGCGGCCTGGTTTGTTTTGGCTCGCGACAGGCGGCGGCTGACCGCGGGCGACTTGCTGCTTATGAGACGACCCGCAGGAGCTCGCGCCAGAACTCCCGCCAGCGAGTACAATCAGTGCCAGGAGCGGCGGGAATGAAAACCGGGCTGACGAGCGATCTGTGTGCCGAGCGGCTCAAGGCGCTGGCCGACAAGGAGCGGCTGCGCATTGTCGAGGTGCTGCGCGGCGGCGGGCGGAATGTCAGCCAGATCGCACGCGACGTCGGAGCGGAAATGGCCAACGTCTCGCACCACCTGCGGATTCTCAAGCAAACAGGCATCGTCCGGTCCAAGAGGCAGGGACGCTTCATTGTCTACTCGCTCCATCCGCAGGTTTTCAGCCCGGAGTCTGCCGCGCGCGAGCAGCTCGATCTGGGGTGCTGCAAGCTGGAACTGCCCGCCGGCGATTGATCCGCCGGAGTGCCGGCGCTGCTAGCGTCGGAGCTAAGTCGTGGCAGGAGCTGCGGACATGGATTTTTCGCAATTAGCGAAGTTTGCGTCCACCTTCGCATTGTGCCACTTCGACCAGCGGATATAACTCGGAGCTTCGATCGTTTTAAACTACTCTCCTAGCGAAATTTTCCCGCCAGCCGCTGTAGGATTTAACCGTGGCGATTTTGGCCCGATCCCAGGAGTGGAAAAGTCGACCGCCAGCTCTCCGGCAGTGGCAGGTCGCCCTGGCCAAGCGCCGTGTGCCGATCGGCATTGCCGTATTCACGTCGCTGGTGCTGGCCGATATGTTCCTGTTGCGCGTCCGGCCGCGCGACATCCTTGACTTGTCCCAGCCCGGGACAATCATCGGCGAATTCCTCTTGCTGACGGGTCTGTTGATTCGCGCCTGGGCCGCTGGCACGCTCAAAAAGAGTCAGTCGCTGATTCGCGTGGGTCCCTATGCTCTGCTGCGAAATCCGCTCTATCTCGGGTCGCTGCTAATGATGTGCGGCTTTTGCACGCTGGTGAGCGACTGGATGGCGATGTGGCTGGCCGTCGTGCCGATCGTGGCCTTGTACTGGGTCCAGGTGCGGCACGAAGAGAGAATGCTGGCCAAGTGGTTTCCGGACGATTGGGCCGATTACGCGGCGACTACGCCGCGATTGATTCCGCGCCGACTGGCATCCACTGCCTGGCAAGGCTGGTCGCTGTCTCAATGGGTCCGCAACAGCGAATACCAGGCTCCAGTAGCGACCATCGTCGCGCTGGGCGGGTTGGTCATCTGGCGCTGGTGGACCCGCTAACGTCGTGTACGGGCCGCTCTTCGCGTGTTGCGTGTCATCCTGGATTCGCAAACCGGACCAGCTGCCGTACGAGGTCCCACGCGGCCCAGAGGGTGAACGCGCCATAGAAGCCGACCGTCGCCAGCAGTATGAACAGTCGCCACAGCGGAATCCGCAGTTTCGGCGGCAGACGGAAGCGATTGCGGTAGACGAGCACCATGCTGTAAAGAAACATCACCACGCCATTCATTGCCGACGTTGTCACAAACAGCGTTTTGGCGTCGAATTTCAGCCCGAAGTTCTCCAGGAGCAGAATGCCGCTGCCCAGCAGGATCTCTCCCCACAAAAACAGGAAATAGAGCCGCGCTTCGCTCCATCGCGGGTTGTCGCGCAGCCAGGTGATCTTTACCAGATCGGTTGAAATTCGGCTCGCTGCGTCGAGGACGCCGAACTCGGTGGTGAACAGGATGGCGATGCCCATGACCAGAAATGAATACATGGCAAAAGTGCCAATCAGCGGCTTTAGCTGCTGCACCTCCGCCCACACGAAGCTGATTCCTTCCTTGTAGTTGGCCGGATCGACGACAAGCTTGCCGCTGCGGTCGTAAAACGCGATATAGCTGGTGATCGTGAGCAGAAACAGGCATAAGAGGCAGGTGCACAGGAAGCTGACGAAATGCTCCCATCCGGCGGACCGCCACCAGCGGCGCCAGCGAGCGAGGTTGGCCGCATCATGCGGAAAGTGGTAGCCCACCTCGGTGATCGGCTCCTCTTTGCCGGTCAGCGGGCTGGTAATCCGGCCGAGATGGCTCCCCATCCCGTATCCCTTTTCCTTAATGTAGTTGCTCTGAGCCAGGTTCATCGTCCCCCCGGCACCGGCAAAGGCCAGCGCGCCCAGCAGAGTGAGCGGTCCCAGGTCCTTGTCGATCGGCGGAAAGTATTGCGGCGCTCCGAACGTGACGATGGCTTGCCATTGAACGGCCAGAGCGTCGGGACGCTGCGCGAGCAACCAGGCGGCAACGCAGATCACGATTACGATGATCAAAAGCACCAGCAGCCCTTGCACCTTTTCCACGGTTTCATAGACGACCGGACCTGCGGTCAGAATCACGCCGCACAGGAGCATGCCGCCGATCGCCAGTGCCGTATCGTATGGGCCGGGCTGGAGCACACCTTCTTTAGACGTCGGCGTCCAGATCAACCACGAGAAGATCTGCGCAGCCCCTTTCGACCAGGCGGGAATCATCCACGGCAGGACGTTGAGCGCCAGAAAGACCCAGGCCCAAGTGCGACTCAACCGGACAAAGCCGGCGGCGGCGCTTTCACCGGTGGCCAGCGTCCAGCGCATGATTTCCATGTTGAGGAAGTACTGCATCACCACGGCCAGGATGCAGGCCCAGAAGAAGACAAAGCCGCTCTTGAGCGTGATCAGCGGCCAGAGGATGAACTCGCCGCTTCCCAGGGCCAGCCCTGCCAGAATAATGCTCGGCCCAATCATTTTGGCCAACGATACCGGCTCAGGCAGGTCGCGCTCCCTCAGCGGCGGCAAAGTGCCCGCGGGGATGACGTCGTCGGGGATGTGCTTTTCCGGGGAAGTCAGCGTTTGCGCAGACGAAGGCATGTCGGTCATCACAGGAAGGATACAGAGACGGGCGTATTGTAAATACCCGCGCGAGCACCAGAAAGCTACGCCAGCCGCAATTGGGTTTCCACCCGCCGCAGTGCCTCTTCCACGCTGCAATTCCCCTGCGGCAGGGCCAGTACCTTGCCGCTGGCCACCCAGTCCTGGACTGTCTCTTCGGCCGAGAGCACCGTCGTGTGACTCTTACGGCGGAAAAAACGGCTGATCTCCGAAAGCGGCGCCGGTGTGTACTTCCGGGCCAGGTACATGGCCAGCATTCGCGGATGGCTCACGGAGGGCGAGCGGCTGGGGGAATTCATCTGCTCCGGCTCCAGGCCGAATAAATGGCAAACTGCGCCTGCAATATCTGGCAATCGCACGGCCCGTCTCGCGGCCTGGAAAATATCCGCCAATGCCGATTGCGCCAGATCCAGCGTGATCGGCCGCTCGTACGCCAGTGATACGGCTGCCAACCTATTGAGCGCCCCTGCCAGTTGCCGCGCGTCGCCCGCCAGTTGTGTCGCCAGATGCGACACGACTTCGGGAGGCACTTCGGTCCCGTCTTTCCGCGCCATTTGTCGCAAGATGCTTTGCCGCGTGGCGAAGTCCGCCGGTTCGATGCCGCACACCAGGCCCCCGCCGAGCCGGGCGGCGATATCGCTGCCGAGGAAGCGCAGTTCCCCCGGCGGTCGATCGGCCGCCAGAACAACCTGGCGGCCTTCGTGCAGCAGCGTGTCGATTGTGTAGAGCAGTTCGACGAGGGTCGATTTCTTGCCAGCGAAAAACTGCACATCGTCGATCAGCAGCAACTCGACATCGCGGTACTTGCGGCGAAAGCTCGGCAAGCCCGATCCTTTGAGCGCTTCGACGAAATGCGTGGTGAATTGCTCGGCGGTCAGGTAGATGACGCGCCGCACTTGAGCGGACTTGCGAGCTGCGGTCCAGATTCCCTCGAGCAGGTGCGTCTTGCCGCAGCCGGTCGGCCCATGAATCAACAGCGGCGAGATTTTACCCAGCCGCGGCAACAGACTCGCGGCCGCTGCGTGAGCGACCCGATTGCCGTCGCCCACTACCAGCGTCTCGAGCGACGCAAATGGCCGCCGCAACGGCTTGAATGGAACCGGCGCCGGCCGGGATACAAACTCTGCGCCGTCGGCCGGCGGAGCAGTTTCGGCGAACAACTCCAGTTGCGTGTCCGCGAAGGCCGCGGCGCTTGCTTCCTTCTCAGCGGCCGCCTTAGCCGCTTTCCGCGCGGCATCGTCGATCGCCAGCACCAAATCGGGCTCGTACCCCAGCACGCGCTCCGCGGCGGCAATCAGATCGCCGCGAAAGATGCGGCGGATCCGCTCCAACTTGAACGCCTCGGTAGCGCCGACGAACAGCGACCGGTTCTCGACGCGAATCGTCGCGCCGGCCAGCCACATCTGGAAGCGATCTTTCCCGACCTGTTCGGCAATCGCGCGTGTGATTGCCGACGCGATCTCCGTATCGTCCCTGTTCACGCTGGCATCCTTTGCGCGCACTGCGAGCGCCGAAACCCGAGGGGAAGTCTTTTCCCCGAGTGCGAAGCACCCGGTTGCCACTCACCACGTTTTCCAGAACGTGTGAGCGGCGTCGTATCCTGAAAGTGAAGCAAGGCGGCAGCCGCCTCGCGAGATGGTCACATCGCGGGGCGTGATTCTATACCTGCTAGCGTCCGTTGCAACGGGGCTGCGGAAGATCGCGCAAAGATTTTTTTGAGATCATGTGACGGCCAGGGCAATGTGCTGAAAACAAAACTTCGTTTGATCGAGGAGCGAGTGTGGAAAAATTGTCGCCCTCACGGGCCGCAAATGTGAAGGTCGTCGCAAGTAGCGTCGGAGACTCGGGTTAGCGTAGCCTTGCGGCGCGGCTGGCAAATCACAGCCGCTTGATCAGCACCAGTCGCTGGTCAAAACCCAAGAACCCAGCCTGTTCATAGAGCGCTATCGCAGGGGCGTTGGCCGCATCCACCGCGAGCACCATTCGCCGCCGCCCCAGTTGCCGAGCCAGCCACTGCGCCTGTCGGGTCAAGACGAGTCCCAGGCCCTGGCCTCGCAGCGCTGGCGTGAGCCCCACATACACCAGTTCCAGGTTGTCAAGCTGCGGATGATCGGCCAATAGCAGGCAGCCGACATCTTCGTCACCGCGCTGCGCCAGCAGCCAGAGTTCCGGCCGGTAGACGCCGACGGCCCGATAGCCTTCCAGCACGTCGTCGGTCGTCCGCAGGCCATTGAGGAGCGGGCAGTCGAGCGTGTCCTGATAGGAAGATTCGATGACGCAATTGAGCCGCGCCTCGAGCTCCGCAGTGACTGGCTCGAGCACGAGCGATATTTCGGGCGGCGCGGCTGGAAAAGCCGCCATATCGCATACCATATACAGCAGCGTGGCGGCATTCACATACCCGGAATCGACCAGTCGCCGCTGCTCGCGGAACTGGTCGATCCCCAGAAGCGATTGTGCCAGGCGGGTGCCGGCCCTTCGAATCGCCTCCTCCAGGGCCATGAGCAACTGCATTGCCAGAGCGGCGGCGGCGGAGTCGATTACCTGCGGCCCATAGACCGCAGCCGTGCGGCCGGGAAGCTGTTGGGCAAGCGCGGCGCCGGCCAGCGTGCTGCCGTAAAGCGCTCGAACGCAGACAAAATCGTCCCGCGCGCTTCCGGCCAGCGCGTCGGCAATGGCTTGCCTTTGCAGACGTTGTTCCGGCTGGGCAAATCCCTGCGCGAGCAGGTCGAGCATTGAGCCAGGATCGGCGGGCAGGCCGTGAATGAGAGTTGGCGAATCGGGCATTGCGATTTGTAGGACGGGCTTAAGAGCCCGCCGCATTCATGGACGGGCTGGGAAGCCCGTCCTACAAGCTAGCGCACCAGCTCAAGCGTTCCCCACAGGCTCGGATCTTCGTCGAACGGGAATTCGGGGCCGAGGCTGAAGGTTTGAGGGCCGAGTTCTTTATCGACGACGGCATAGAAGAAGCCAAGCTGAGGCTGATCGACAAGGTTGAAGCCGGTCAGCGCGTCGCTGGAGATCAACGCTTCCAGCGTGTAGCCACTGCAACTTTGGTGACTCCTGACCTGGATGCTGCCGCGGGGGATTTCCCGCGGGCTTTCCTTGGCCCGGTTGATGGCCAGGAGGGCGGCGAGGGGCTCGGACAGGCTTTTGCCGGTGCCGACGGGGAGGAGCGCGAAGCGGTGGCAAAAGCGGCCGGCGCGGTGGATGTTCTGCATGTTGCGCGTGTCGATCCAGATTTGCAGCCCGTCGCTGTCTTCGATCCGCGAATCGCGGCACCACGGCGGCTGCGACTTTCCCTCGACGCGGAGCGCAAACGCCAGTCCGTGTTCGCTCCACGCCGCGCGTAGCTCAGCGTACTTTCGTTTCCCTTCCAGCTCACCAAAGAATGGCAGCGCGTATTTCTCGTCAAGCTGCGCGCCCTTGGCCGACCACAGCTCACCCTTGTAGCGGCAGGGGACGGAGTAGCGGAAGAGGAAGTTCGGAGCGAGTAGGGCTTCTGTCATGATTCAGGAAAATGACGAATGTCGAAATTCAAATTTCGAAGGCATGTCGAAACCCGAAGCCCGAACCATATCGTCAATTGAGTTTCGGGCTTCTTTCGTCATTTGACTATCGACATTCGACATTACGCCAGCGAATTAAGGTGTTCCTTCAAAAACGCCTGAAAATCCTCCCGGTGAATTTGCTCCGCCTCGGTGAGGTGAATCCGTAGAATATCTCGATCGGGCCTCGTGTCGTCGATCTCGCGGTCGGAGCCGAATTCCAGGATTCGTCCGAGGGCGAATTTGCCTTTGGGGCCGGTCAGGTGGAGCGAGAGCGCTTGCGGCCGCTTCGTCTGAATCGTGGCCCACGGCTCGCGCTGCTGCGGCACTACCAGGTGCACGAGCTGCTGGTTGTTCCACAGGAATTGCCCCTGCGGCGCCATGTCCTTGAGGATTTCGAACAGCTCCTCCCACACGTCGGCACTCCACTTGGGCGTGCGGCCCGGCGGAAAACCCTTGCGGAGGAAGTGCCATTTCTGCCCCAGTATCTTCCAAGGGGCGATGTCCTCGGGCCGGGCCTGGGCCTTCTCGGTGAACGTGAAAAAGCCCCGCACTGCCTCCTCGACGAACGACCAGAACTCGGGCGTATCGATTTCCTCCAGCGTGTGCGCCCTAATCTCCACCTCCTGCCACGGCCCGTGCGACGACTTCACCTTCACCCGCGGTTCATTGCCGTAGATCGGCAGGTCCGCCAGCTCGTTGAGGGTCTTGAGCTCGATCCGCTCGAGCAAATCGTCGCGATTGAATGTTCCCTTGTAGACGCGGAATTTCAATTTGATCAGCCAGGTCTCGCCGGTGATCGCGTGGAAAAACCAGCCGTCGCTCTTTTTCGTCGCGCAGATTTCCACGACCGACCGCTGGCTCCACTCGGTCTCGCTGAACTCCCCCAACTCGTGAATCCGATCGACGACCTTGGC
>DASRJP010000081.1:0-12740 GCA_035649415.1 Pirellulaceae bacterium
CCAAATAAGCTCGGCACCGATCCTCGTCCGGAAACAACCGATCAAGTTCGTCGACCGTGTGCGGGAAAAATGCGCCCATAAACCACCTTCCACCTCAGACACTACATCTTGTGGTAGGTGGAGTAAAGTGGATATCTCTAACAGATGTTTAGAATCGCTCAAGGCGCGCAGCAGGCCGACTCATCGTCACCGCTGACTCGCCCCTGTTCGCAGTGGTAACTGCTGGCAGGGTATCAAAATGCAGCCAGAAGGCGACTCGCGCCAAACCGACTCAGAAAGCCGACTCAGCCGATTGGCAGCCTGAGTGGCTCAAGGGAAAAACGGCGGCCAGTAGGCCGGGCAGGAGTCAGCAGGCAATTGGCAGGACAGGTTGGAAACCTGTCCTACGGGCCGGCGACTGTCCCGAACCGGCGGTCGCTCTCATGAGAGGGCCTTTCGCACAGCGGCGCGGAGGCGTCAGACCGAGGGGGGAATTGCAAATTGTTCATTGCAAATTGCAAATTGATTTCAAAGCATTTTGCAATTAGAAATTTGCAATTGCCAATTTGCAATTCCGCCTCTGTGCCTCCTTCCTCCGCGCGAGACCTAACCCGCGCCGGGAACGAGCGCCTATGCTACGATGCTTTCCAAGAAACGACCGCCTGTTTTTCCGGAATTATCTCATGACGCGCTTCGCTTGCTGCTTGCTGGTCATCGTTCCTCAGCTGGCCACCCGCGCGGACGAACCGCCCAAGCCAGAAAAGCCCAGCCGCCCCAAAGTGGTTCTGACCGACGCTGGGAAAAACGTCCATTTCAATTCGTTCGTCTTCGACGGCCATAACGACCTGCCATGGGAGATGCGGACCAAGCACGATTCGTCGTTCGACAAGACCGACATTGCCAAACAGCAGCCGAGCCTGCACACGGACATCCCGCGCCTCAAGTCGGGGAACGTCGGCGCTCAGTTCTGGAGCGTGTACGTGCCGACGGAAGCCAGCCGGCAGGGGACGGCACTGGCGCAGACGCTCGAGCAAATCGAGCTGGTGCAAGCGATGGTCAAGCGGTATCCGGAGACCTTCGAGCTGGCCCGCACGGCGGCCGACGTCGAGCGGATTCGCAAGAGCGGCAAGATCGCCTCGCTGGTCGGCGTCGAAGGGGGGCACAGCATCGAGGACTCGATCACCAACCTCAGGAAGCTGCGCGAGCTGGGGGCGGCTTACATGACACTGACGCACAGCGACACGCTGGCCTGGGCCGACTCAGCCACCGATGCCGGCAAGCATGATGGCCTGTCGCCGTTTGGCGAAGAGGTGGTCCGCGAGATGAACAAGCTGGGGATGCTCGTCGATCTGTCGCACGTTTCCGACGAGACGATGAAGGACGCGATCCGCGTCAGCGCGGCGCCGGTGATCTTCTCCCATTCGTCGGCCCGGGCTGTTGCCGACCATCCGCGCAACGTCCCCGATGACGTGCTGGCGCTGGTCAAGAAAAACGGCGGCGTGGTGATGATCAATTTCTTCCCCGGGTTCATTACGCCCGAGGGGGCCAAGACGATGCGCGAGGTCCTCCAGGTTAGCCGCGAGCTGCGGCGCAAGTTTCCCAAGGAGGAGGATTACCGCCGCGAGCGCCGCCGCTGGGAGGAGCGCAATCCCTACCCGGCCGGCTCGATCCACGACGTCGTCGATCACATCGATCACGTCGCCAAGACCGCCGGCATCGACCACGTCGGCCTGGGCTCCGACTTCGACGGCATCACCAAAGTCCCCCAGCAGCTCGAAGACGTCTCGACTTATCCCTTGATCACGCAGGAACTGCTCAACCGCGGCTACAAGCCGGAAGACATTCACAAGATCATGAGCGGCAATATCCTGCGGGTGATGAAGAACGTGGAGGACGTGGCCGCGAAAATCGCAAAATGACGCACGTTGCCATATCGTCGAACAGCAATATTCAAATCCGCCGTCACTGGCTGATCCTGGCGGGATTTGGGGCGGTGCACTTTGCCGTGCTATTTGCCGGCCCGCTGGTGACCGACGAGGCAGGGCTGATCCCAACGAATAACCTGGTGGTGGCTCTCCTGGGGGGACTGTTTGCTCCGCACTGGCTGCTCGGCGCCGTGTCCATTGTCGGGGTGTGGGTCGTGCTTGGCGGCGGTCGCTGGTGCGTTCGCCTCGGAGCGGGTGTGCTCGGCTGGGTCTGGCTCGGAATGGCGCTGGTGCTGGGAGAACTATTGACCCCCAATTGGCCCTATGACTTGCCGAAGTGGCTGCTGGCCGCCGGGCTGGCGGCGTTAGTCAGCATACTTGTGTCTGCGGTTGCCTACCGCGTTTTGGGGTGGCGTCTCGCACTCGACGGCGCTACGCCGCCTGTGGCGGCTGGCCAACCATTTCAATTCCGGCTCATTCAACTGGTGGTGGCAGTAACCCTGATTGCCGCCACGCTGGGAGTGGCGCGGCTGCTGAACCAGCGATTTGTTCATCTGGCGCTCAGTAACTTTTTTATTCCCACGTACGTGCTGGACTGGCTGTGGAGGGTGGCCGTGGAAGTCTGGTTCCCGTCCGTGATTGCCGTGGCGACCGTAGTCTTGATGCTGCGGAAGGACCAGCGCTGGCTATGGATTTTTCCTCTGTTCCTGGTGCTGTTGGCGCTGGATGCGGCGGCACAATTCGGCGAGTTTGCGTATCGCAATCGGGTGGGTCTGGGATACTTGGGCGAAGTCTATCCACTTTTGCTGCGCGAACGCTTCGTGGCCGATGGAGCGATCATGCTTTCGCTGCTACTGTCGTCGATGGTGCTGCGGACGCTGGGGTATCGGCTGGGACCCGCCTCTGTCCCGCCGCGCGACGGAGCGACTGCGTAACGAGACGTTTACCCCATTTGCCGCTTGAGCCCTCGCCCCGGCGCACGCGGGCCGAAGTCGGTAACCGGCTTGCTGGCTTCCACAACGAGCCGACCGTTGACCACCACGTGCTCAATGCCGACGCATGTCTGGTGCGGCTCCTCATAGGTCGCCCGGTCGGCGACGGTGGCGGCGTCGAAGACAACCAGATCGGCATATGCCCCCTGGCGAATTTCGCCGCGGTCCGCCAAGCCGAACCGTTTTGCCGGCCAGTACGCCAGCTTGTAGACGGCGTCTTCCAAGGAAAAAAGTTTCCAGTCGCGGACCGCCGGGCCAAGAATGCGGCCGGTCGAGCCGTAGACGCGCGGATGAATGCGGCTGGGGGGCGGGAAGTAAATGCCGTCGCTGCCGAGCATCATCAGGTCGTGCTGGAGCATCGGCCGCATCAGGTCGTCGTCCTGACCGTGAATCACCAGCAGCACCGCCAGATTCTCCTCGGTCAACAAGTTGATGAGCGCTTCCTCAATCGGCAGTTTGAGTTCGGCGGCATAATCGACCGCGAGCTGGCCGATATGCCGTTGGTTGTCGCGCGAGCCGAGCCAGGCGATATAAATGCGGCCGAGATCGTCGCCAAGGCATTTGAGCCCTTCGCGGAAACGGGCTTTCACTTCGGGCAGATGCAAGCGCGACAGGGCGTGCAGCGGCCCCTCTTCCCAGACTTCATAGGGCAGTAGGAAGTTGAGCATCGTCGAGCCGCGCTGGTAGGGATAGACCTCGAACGAGAAATCGACTTCCTTCCTCGCGTAATGGTCGATCCAGTCGAGCACCTGATCAACGAGCTCCTTGGTGAATCCCTTGAGGTGCGAAATGTGGACCTTGGCCCCTGACTGGCGGCCGATCTCGACCGCTTCGTTGAGGGCCGCCATCAGCCCCAGCTTGTAGCGGATGTGCGTGACGTACAGCCCGCCGTAAGGGGCGATCGCACAGCACGCATCGACGATCTCGTCGGTGCCGGCGAAGATCTGCGAGACATAGTCCAGCCCGGTGGAAAGGCCGACGGCCCCGGCCTCCATGCCGCGGCGAATCTCCGCCTGGATGCTCCGCCGCTGATAATCGTCCGGCGCGTGCCGCCCCCAGCCGGCATACAGCGACCGCACGTTGGCATACGGCACTTCCAGAGCGACGTTTTGCGCCGTTGCGCCGTCGAGCCGCGCCAGATACTCGTCGAGCCCTCGCCAGCCGCCATAGTCACTGAGTAGCAGGCCATTGAGCGCCCGCAGGTAGTAGTGCCAGTGCTTCCACGTCAGCTCGTCGACCGGGGCGTAGGAAATACCGTCGGACATGAGGACTTCGGTGGTGAAGCCCTGACTGGTTTTGGGCCAGAAGTTTTTTTCCTTCAGCAGCCAGCCATCACTGTGGTTGTGGACGTCGATGAAGCCGGGGGCGACGATTTTGCCGCGGGCATCGATGGTCTGCCTGGCTGCCGCGGAACCGAGATTGCCGACGGCTTCGATCCGGTCGCTGCGAATGGCGACGTCGGCGGCGAAGCGAGGTTTCTTCGTACCGTCGATGACGGTGCCGCCAGTGATGAGGAGGTCGAGCATCAGGAGTCAGGGGTCAGGAGTCAGGAGTCGGGAATCAAGGTGGACGCATTGTAGTCGGCCGGAAACGGACCGCTAGCGTGCCGACTCGCGTTGACGCGGCGCGCCAAACATCGCTATCCTCCGCGATTCTTTGCCGGGGGGCGTTTGGGCGTCGCGAGGCGCGTATGAGCACCGGCCGCGGGTTGATCTTCTTTGTGGCCGCCCTCCAGGCCATACTGGGTCCGTTCGCCCTGTTGCCGCAAACGTGCGCAGCGGATTCGCTTTCGCAGTTGCGGTCGGACGTGCGGGCTCCGGATCCCGCTGACGAGGCGGAAGAGGGTCACCATGATCAGGACGACTGTCGCCCTGACAGCTACAGCGATGACGATCCGTGCGACGGCATTGACGACGACGAAGACGGCTTTTTAGAAACGTTGCTTGCACCGTTGACGGCCGGCGTGGGAATTGTCGCCTCATCTCCTTTCTGGGGACCGCCGGCACTGATCGGCGACGGCTATCAGCATTCCGGATACTTCCCGGAGTATCCATATCAGTACGAGCGGGGTTACATGATGGTCGATGCGACCGACTTGTACCAAGGAACGGAGGAGCGGGTTGGCTACCAATGGGCCTGGCGGGCGCGAGATGATTACGGCACCAACTTCAGCGGCCTGGAGTGGATCGGCGGCAATTTGCTCTTCGAGGCGACGCCGCGAATCGGCGCGGAAACCGATTTTCGCTTCCTCCAGGAGCAACTGGCGTCCGGCGGCCACGACAGCTTGTGGCTGGGGGACGCCAACCTCTTCTGGCGTTTTGCCCAGAGCGACCAGACGCAGATGCGCACCGGCATTGGCTTCAACTGGCTTTCCGACCGCGAGCACAGCGATTTTGGGTTCAACGTCACCTACGCCATCGACTGGTATCCCGTGCAGCCGCTGGTGATCAGTACCGAGATGGACCTCGGCAACTTGAACGAGGCGTGGCTGTTTCACATCCGCACGACGGCCGGCGTCACCTGGCGCGGCGCAGAGGCGTTCGTGGGTTTCGACCTGTACGACATCGACCACTTTCAGTCGCCGGGTATGGTGGCGGGGGTGCGGCTGTGGTTCTAGACGGAGAATGACCAACGACCAATCCTAAATGACAAATGGATGAGTGGCGCCTACGTCGCTTTGTCGCGATTTGGTCGTTAGGATTTTCACATTCCTTGGTCATTGGTGCTTGGTCATTGGTCATTCGATGATGCCGCCCGATCTTCCGTCCGAATGGTCTCAGTTGGGCCGCCACTGGCAGCTCCGCGGCGACACGATCTATCTCAACCACGGGTCCTTCGGTCCGCCGCCGGACATCGTGCGGCAGGCGCGGCGCGACTGGATTCGCCGGCTCGACGAGCAACCGATGGACTTCTTCGTGCGGCAGCTCGAGCCGGCGCTGCGCGCCGCCCGCGCAAAGCTGGCCGAGTTCGTGGCCGCTTCCCCCGCCGACTTGATCTTCGTCGAGAACGCCACAGTCGGCATGAACATCGTTGCCGACTCTTTCCCGCTGGCGGCCGGCGATGAGGTCCTGCTGACCGACCATGAGTACGGGGCGGTCAAGCGCATTTGGCAGCGGGCGTGCGAGCAGGCCGGGGCAACGCTGAAGATCGTCACGCTGCCCCTTCCGTTTCGCACGGCAGACGAAACGACCGCCGCAATCATGAATGCCGCCAGCGAGCGCACGCGGCTGATCGTCGTCAGCCACGTGACCAGCCTGACCGCCGTGATCCTGCCGGTGCAGCAGATCTGCGATGCGGCCCGCCAGCGCGGCATTGCCGTTTGCATCGACGGACCGCACGCGCCGGCGCAGGTCGAGCTGAACCTGGCGAAATTGGACTGTGACTTTTACGCGGCAAGCTGCCACAAGTGGCTTTCCGCGCCGTTCGGCTCAGGTTTCTTGCACGTAGCACCGCACCATCAGTCGCGGATTCGGCCGCACGTCCTCTCCTGGGGCCGCTTGCTCCCTGGCCCGATCGAATCGTGGAGCGACGAGTTCATCTGGAGCGGCACACGCGACCCGGCGGCATTCCTGTCCGTGCCGGGGGCGATTGACTTTTTACGGACCACCGTGGGACTCGAAAACTTCCGCCGCGGCAGCCACGCCTTGGCGCGGTATGCGCGGCAGGTCGTAGGACAGGTTTCCAGCCTGTCCCAGCGAAAGCAAGGACAGGTTGAAAACCTGTCCTGCGTGCCGCTTGTCCCCGACGATCCGGTCTGGTATGGCAGCATGGCGCATGTGCCGCTGCCGCCGGGTGACAAGTACGCGCTTCAGGAGCAGCTCTGGAAGCGGAGCGGGATCGAAGTGCCAATCGTCGAGTTTGCCGGCCAGCGCTACATCCGCGTTTCCTGCCATCTCTACAACACCACGGAGCAGATCGACCGGCTGGTCGAGACGCTGGGTAAGCTGCTGCGCGAGGGGATTTAGATTCGGCCTACAGTCGCCGGAATATCGGCGCCAATTACACCCCGATCGGTTCCGCGCTGGCCTCATCTACCCCCCGGCTGCGATCGGCCGTCCACGTAGCGGCTGTCGAGCCGGTCGGCATTGCGGGCTGAGACCAGGCGAGGATGTTGTTGGTCAGCTCCTGGATTCGCGACATGCTCCCCAGCACGCAGCCGGCGACATCTCCCGGCTCGCTGGCAAACCGCTTTTGGAGGTCGGCCGTCTCTTGGACCAGAGCCCGCACCGCCCGGGCGATTTTGCGCGGTTCGGCCAGCGCGGCTGTCTCTTCCGTGGCGGCAGGGCCGGTCGTTGACGGCTGCCGCGGGAGCAAGCTGATGAAAAATCGCAGCAAGCTGCCGCGATTGATCATGCCAACCGGCTGCTGGCCCTCGTTGACGACGACGACGCCGCGAATCGTCACGCGGCACAGGAAGTCGTAAATCTCGCTGACCGGCGCGGTCACTGGATACGAGACGACGTGCGGCTGCATGACGTCGGCAATCCGCCGCCGCTGCCAGTCAGCCTGGAGCATAATCGCCATCACGTCCTTTTCCGACAGGATGCCCACGAGCTTCCCCTCGCCATCCACCACCGGCACAGAGTTGGTGCGAAAGCGGAGGAAGAACCGCGCCGCTCGATCCACCGTTTCGTCGTGCCGGAAGCACGTGGCCAGCGGCGTCATCGCGTCCTGCGCCGGAACGGCGGTGATCGCCGCCGCCGGATCGCTGGCCGCCAACTCCGCCAGCGGGCGCAGACCAATGCTGCGGTGAGTCACGACGCGGTCCCGGCCGCTGCGCTTGGCCACCAGCAGCGCTTCGTCCGCCATCCGCAAAAGCTGCGTGGCTGACGGTGTGTCGTGCAACCGCTCGGCAATGCCGCCGCTGGCAGTAATCCGCAGGGGCGGGGCAGATTCGACAGGGATCTCGATTTGTCGCAGAGCGGCGGAGATGCGCTCGGCCCAGGCGGCGGCCTGCGGCTCGCCCGTTTCGGGCAGCAGGATCAAAAAGGCGTCCGCGCCGTCGTGGGCGATGACGTCGCACTTGCGACTGGCCGAAGCGAGCGTGCGTGCGACCTGGCGAATGACTTCCTCGGCGACCTGGCGGCCGAATTGCTCGCTGATCCGCTGGCCATGATCGACGTCGAGAATGGCGCACGACATCGGCAAGTGGTAGCGGCTAGCGCGGCTCCACTCCTTCTCGATCAGATCGAGGAACGTGTTCCGCGTGAAGAGACCGGTCAGCGATTCGACGCGGGCCAGGTTGCGCAGCCGCTGTTCGAGCTCGAGCATGCGGGTGCCGCTGCGGAGCCGCATCACCAGTTCGTCGCGATCCACCGGCTTGCGGACGAAGCTGTCGGCTCCCGCCGACAGGCCGGGGACCACGTCCTCCTCCCCGCTCCGCCCTGTAATGAGCACCGTGTACACGTAACGTGGCAGCGTCTGCTCGCGCAGCCAGCGGCACAGCTCCAGGCCGTTCATATACGGCATTTCGCAATTGGCGAGCAGGTAATGCGGAAGCTGCTCGCGCATGAGCTGCACGGCCTGGCGACCGTTTTCGGCGGTGCGCACCTGGAAACCGGCCCCTTCTAGCCACTTCGTCAGCAGCCGGACCATGCCCGGGTCGTCGCCCACGACGAGAACGCTGTTGCTGGTTGTATCCACGTGGCCACGTAGAGTCGCAGGGGCGGCACAAACGGCGGAATGTGCAAATCAAGGAAACATAGCTTGCCGCCGATCCGTGCGGCGCAGCGGCCGGCTGCGGATTGCCGCGGTCTTTTGGCCGGGTGCGAATATGCCGAAAATGCGACCTGGAAAGGGTAAAATGATCGCCCAGGCGGCGGGCGCAGCTGCGCCGCCAGTCCTAACGAGTGCTTTGACCGACGGAGTTTTCGGATGCTCGATGCCGGCAAAAAGTCTCGCGGCGCATCCGGATTTTTCGGCGGGACCTTTGCGCTGATCTGGCTGGTGGGGTGGACCGTCTGCACGCTGGCGGGCAGCGCGATCTGGGTCACGACGATGGTCTGGCAGGCGGGAACGTCGAGCTATGTCAGCACTGAAGGCACGATCACCAGCAGTCGCGTGGAAACGCAGTCCGACTCGGAAGGGACCAGCTACGAGGCGAAGGTCAGTTACGACTACGAAGCGGGCGGCCAGGTGTTTCACGGAAATCGCATCAGCTATGCGACGCGCTTCACCAGTGGCCGCAAGGCCGCCGCCGAAATCGTGCGGCGCCATCCTGTTGGCAAACGGGTGAAGGTCTATTACTCGCCGGCAAAACCGGCGGCAGCCGTGCTCGAGCCTGGAATTCGCGGCACCGACTTTTTCATGCCGCTGTTTTTGCTGCCGTTCAATCTGATCGCCATCGGCGGCTGGTACGCGGTCTTCGTCAGCCGGCGAGCCGGAGTACGGCCGCCTGGTTTGAGCATCAAAGACGACGGGCTGAAGGTGGTGGCGCGGCTGTACAACGTGCGGCCGATCACGGCGGCGGGCGTGGCGCTGCTGGTGGCGTCGTTCGTGTTGATGTTCGTATGCGCGTTTGAAATCATTCCCGCGCCGTCGGACTGGGTCGTCGGTGGCGCGTGGTGCGCGGCACTGGCCGTGGCGGCCGGCGCCTACGCCATGTTTCGCCAGCCGCGGACGAGGCTGGAATACGACCCGCTCTCGGGGCGGATTGCGATCGTCGAGGCCGACGGTCAGCAGCGCGCCTTTCAAAGCAGTGAGGTTGTCCGCGTGAGCGTGCACGAGTCGCGGGGAAGCCAGAGGGGCGCACCAGAGCGGCACGACGACGATGGCCAGCGGCTGCCCAATTTCAGCCCGATCGTCACCTATCGCGACGCGCAGCAGGTCGAGCGCACAATCCAATTGGCCAATTGGTCGTCGCAGGAGGCGGCCGAGTGGACGGCCAGTTGGGTGCGGCGGAAGCTGCGGCTACCGGGCTGAGGATCAGGCGGCGCCGTTGGCCCGATGGCCGATGACGACGCAGGCGTTGTGGCCGCCGAAACCGAAGCTGTTGCTGAGCGCCACGCGGTATTTCCGTTGCCGCGCCTGGTTGGGCGTGTAGTCCAGGTCGCAGGCCGGATCGGGCGAATGCAAGTTGATCGTCGGCGGGATTACGCCATCTGCCAGCGACTTGACGCAGGCCACAAGTGCCAGCCCGCCGCAAGCCCCCAGCGTGTGACCCAGGTGGCTCTTGATGCTGGAAATGCTCACGCGCCGCGCCGCCTCGCCGAAGACCCTCTTGATGGCGGCGGTTTCGGCGGCATCTCCCAGCGGCGTGCTGGTGCCATGGGCACAGATATAGCCGACGTCATCGGGATTGAGTTCGCCATCGCGCAGCGCATCGCTCATCGCCCGCGCTGCGCCCGAGCCCTGCTCGTCCGGCTGCGTGATATGCCCCGCGTCAGCACTGGCGCCGAAGCCGAGCACTTCGCATAAAATAGTGGCTCCGCGCCGCTTCGCGTGCTCGAGCTCTTCGAAAACCGCCAATCCGGCCCCTTCGGCCAGGACGAAGCCATCCCGGTCGGCATCGAACGGGCGGCTGGCGGCGGCCGGATTGTCGTTCCGCGTCGAAAGGGCTTTCATGTTCTGAAATCCGGCCAGCCCCATCTGCGTAATGGCCGCCTCGCTGCCGCCAGTGAGGATCACGTCGGTCTCGCCGTGCTGGATTGAGCGGAGCGCGTCGCCAATGGCGTTGTTCGCACTGGCGCAGGCAGTGGCGACGGAGTAATTCACCCCGCGCAGTCCGTAGCGAATCGACAAATTGCCGCCGGCCGCGTTGAGCATCATTTTGGGGACCGTGAACGGAGAGACGCGATCCGGGCCCTTGAGCACCAGCCGCGTCATCTGCTCCTCGATCTCGTTGAGCCCGCCGATGCCGCTGCCGAGGATGACGCCGCAGCGGCTGGCATCTTCGCGGCTGAAGTCGATGCCGGCGAATCGAACGGCCTGATGCGCGGCGACGAGTGCGAACTGGCTGAAGCGATCGACCCGCTTGATTTCTTTCCTGTCGAGAAAGGCATCGGGGTGCTGCTCGGCGTTCCAGTCCCAGACATCGCCGCCGATGCGGACCTTGAAATTCTGCGTGTCGATGAGCTTGAGCGCGTGCACGCCGCTTTCGCCGGCTACCAGCTTGCGCCAGAACTCATCGACGGCGCAGGCCAGCGAGCTGACCACACCAACGCCGGTAATGACGACGCGACGCTTCATGTTTCCAGGTGCAGATTGCGCAGGGCCCGCTGCGGACTGGCGCTGGGGCTGCTCCACGGCGCGCTTTCCGCCGGCGCGCTAGGCGTTTTGCGCCTCTTCGATGAATTTGATCGCCTGGCCGACGGTCTGGATTTTCTCGGCGGCATCATCGGGGATGTTGATATCGAATTCTTCTTCCAGTTCCATCACCAGCTCGACCGTATCGAGCGAATCGGCCCCCAAATCATTGACGAACGAAGTCTCGGGCGTGATTTTTTCCTTGTCCACGCCCAGTTGCTCAGCAACGATGTCGATCACGCGTTCTGCGACGGATGCCACGATTGCCGTCCTCCAACATGGGAACCAGCGGGCCGTCTGGCCGCCAGTCGTGCTGCGAAATGAAACGATACCCCAGGCGCTGCGGGACCGACAAAGCCAGACCCGCCCAAAGCTGCTCAAGCCCAATAGGATAGAGGATTCTGGCAAACCGGGTCAAGGCTGGCAAAGGCCAGGTCGCGGTGACGTTTGGCTGGAAACATCGCTGCTTTAGGGAAAACGGCCAGTCCTGGCGGCGCTAGTTCGCGGCTACCCGCGGTGCCATACGATCGTGCACAGTCGCGGCGAGATCAACTGCGTGGCATTCACCGTCTCGGTGTCCTGATCGTCCTCGGTGGCCACGTTGTTATTCGGCGTGGAGTCGCTGTCGAATTCGTTCAGCGCGGTCACCTCGGCCTTGTTGGCCAACGCGCCGGTCTGCGTGGCCGTGGCGACAATGGTCAGCTCCAGCGAGCTGCCGGAGGCCAGCGTCGGAATGTCCCAAATGCCGGTGGTCTCGTTGTACGTCGTGCCCGCAGGGACGTTTTTCGAAACGAACGACAGCCCGGCCGGCAATTGATCGGTCACCTTGACACCGGTCGCGGCCTGCGGGCCATCGTTGGTGACCGTGACCTTGAACGTCACCTGCTGCCCGACTTGCGGCGAAGAAGTGGAGACGGTCTTGCTCAGCCGCACGTCCGCCACGTTGGGCGTGATCGTGATCGTCATTTCGTCGTCCTCGCCGGCGGCCGTGTTTCCCGGCGTGGAATCGGGGTCGAATTGATCCGCGGTCGTCAGCCGGGCCGTGTTGGTCTTCTGGGCCGCCGTGGTGCTGGTGGCCGTGATGGTCAGCGTCGCGGTCGCATTGGCGGCAATCGTGCCGATGTCCCAGACGCCCGTCGTCTGGTTGTAAGTGCCGCTGGAGGGCGTGGCTGTGCCAATGGTCATGCCGGCGGGGATCTGGTCGGTGAGCGTGACGCCGGTGGCCTGCTGGGTCGTGCTGCTGTTGATCACGCGAATCGTGAACGTAATCGGCTGTCCCGCGTTGGGTGTGGAGTCATTGACCTCCTTGACGACCGACAGGTCGGCGACCTGCGGGGTGACGTCGACGCCGGCCTGATTGTCTGCTGTATTTGTGTCGAACTGATCCGATGCGGTCACCTGGGCCGTGTTTGTCTTGAGGCCGGAAGAGGCCGCCGTGGCAGTGAGGGTCAAAGTAGCAGTGGCTCCATTTGCCAGGGACGGAATGGTCCACGCACCGGTGGTCGAGTTGTAGTTCGTTCCGGCCTCAGCTGTGGCAGTGCCGAGCGTCAGGCCCGTCGGCAGCAGATCGGCGACGACGACGTTGGTGGCCGCATCCGGG
>DASRJP010000082.1:0-6853 GCA_035649415.1 Pirellulaceae bacterium
CGGAACGAGCCGACCGGCTGCTGGCAATCGACGATCCGCGGCCAGTGGAGACGCTCGAGCTTCAGTTTTGCAAACGCAACCTCGTGCCAGTCGCCCGTCGTCACATTCAGAGTGCCGATCGCCTGCGTCGGCTCCGTATGCGGCGATGCGCCGGTCAGCTGGGTGAGGACGAAGTCGCCGAGCGTTAGTGGCACGGCATTGGGCGGCAAATGACCGTTTTCCGCGAGCCAGAATAGCAGGCTCGTCGCCGAGCCGGGTTTCAGTTCGTTTCCAGAATCGCGGAATTCGTCACCGTCCCAGCGGCGGCGAATCGAGTCGAGGTAGGTTCCGCCGTCCCGATGCGCGGACAGCGCCCGCTGATCGCGCCAGGAAAGATAGTTGGTCAGCGGCCGGCACTGGCGATCGACGAGGATCACGCCTCCCATTTGGCCGCAGAACATGAGTGCCTCGGCATCGGCGGCGCTGGGGAGCTTGCCAATCAGTTGCCGCACGGCCGCCACGACTGCCGCCGGATCGATTTCCACATTCTCGCTGGGCAATCCCGCGATCGGATCGGGAAATGGGACGCGGGCCTCCGCTGCGATGGCGTCATTCGCTGGATCGATAGTCGCACCCTTGATCGATGAGGAACCGATATCGACGGCAAGAATAGACATGAGTTGCAGGGCTTCCGAGGTCGCTTCAAATCGGCAGTGGAGCATTGCGACCAAACGTGTCTACAAGCGGCGTTAGGCAGCGTCAAGTCGCCGCGAATCTGGCCCATTGGCATGAGTGACAAAAAGCGCGCATCCAATTGGCTATTACCCAACTCCCGATATCTCGGCAGCCGTCGTACTCTCCGGCTACAATATGTCCCATTGCCCATCGCAGATGTGATCCATGCAAACAGCGGCATTCCTTGCACTCACCCTCTTTTGCCAGGCCGGGGACGCCGGTGATTCGCCGGCGTTTGGCGCTGAGGACATGGATTTCTTCGAAAAGAAGGTACGGCCGCTTTTGGTGCAGCGCTGTTTTGAGTGTCACGGCGGGGCTGACGAGAAGCACAAAAAAGGTGGTCTCGTCTTAGCGCAGCGCGAGTCGATTCTTGCAGGTGGCGACAACGGGCCGGCCGCCGTGCCCGGAAAACCCGACGAAAGCCTGCTGGTCGAAGCGATTCACTACCGAGGCGGAATCGATATGCCGCCGACGGGAAAACTGCCCGATGCGGAAATCGCCGTGCTCGTCGAATGGGTACGGCGCGGCTTGCCCTACACGCCGGCGGCGGCGACGTCGGCCGCGAAGAAGACGATCGACATTGCGGCGGGAAAAAAGCATTGGGCATTTTTGCCGGCGATGATGCAGCCGCTGCCCGTAGAACCGAATTCATTCCGTTCCGATGCCGATGAACGGAATGAATTCCGTTCTACATGGGCCGGCCGAATCGACGCCTTCGTTCGCGCCAAGCTGGCTGAGAAGGGGCTCTCGACTTCGCCGCCGGCCGACCGCCGCGTGCTGATCCGCCGCCTGGCGTTTGATCTCGTCGGTCTGCCGCCCAGCGCCGACGAGCTGGCATCGTTCGGGGCCGACCAGTCGCCCGACGCCAACGAACGAATGGCCGATCGCTACCTGGCTTCGCCTCACTACGGCGAGCGGTGGGGGCGCTACTGGCTCGACCTGGCCCGCTACTGCGACGTCGGCGAGCAGTGGCGCGAAGGGGAAGGGCAAGGCTGGCTCTATCGCGATTGGGTGATCGACGCACTGAACGCCGACATGCCGTATGACGAATTCGTGCGCAAGCAATTGGCGGCCGATCTCTTGCCCGGAGCACAGCCAGCGGACAATGCGGCACTCGGCTTTCTGGGGCTGAGCCCGACGTACTGGAAGGAGCTGAAGCTCGATCACAAGGTTATCAAGCAGGTCGTCGCCGAGGAGTGGGAGGAGCGGATCGAGGCGCTGTCGGCGACGTTCCTCGGCCTGACCGCGGCTTGCGCCCGCTGCCACGACCACAAGTTCGATCCCATTTCGCAGCGAGACTACTATGCACTGGCCGGCGTGCTGGCCAGCATCAAGCTAGAAGATCGGCCGATGATCAACGCCGATCTGGCAGCGGCGGCAAAAGCGGCGCGAGACAAGGTGAAAGAGATCCAGAAGGACGTGGACATGTTGGCCGCGACGAAAGGGCTGGGTGCTGAGGACCAGCGCTGGCTCGACGAGCTGCGCCACGAGATTGACGAACTGAAGCGGACGCCACACTATGGCACCCCGGTCGCGCCGGGGGTCGCCGAAGCAAGCATTGCCGTTCTCCCCGACGGCGAGCACCGCACCAAGATCGAGTACAAACCGGGCGAAGCGCAGGACGTGGCGATGCAAATCCGCGGCAGTGCGGCCAATGAGGGGCCGTTGGTGTCGCGGCGTTTTCTGAGGGTGCTGGCGAGCGATCCAGCGCGAACGTTTCAGCATGGCAGCGGTCGGCTGGAACTGGCCGATGCGATCGTGACCGATTCGGCATCGCTGGCGGCCCGCGTGATCGTCAATCGCGTTTGGGAGCACCATTTTGGACGAGGGCTGGTGACGACACCCAGCAACTTCGGCGCGCAAGGGGATCGGCCGAGCCACCCCGAGCTGCTCGACGACCTGACGGCGCGGTTTGTGGCTCGCGGCTGGTCGCTCAAGCGGTTGCATCGGGAAATTGTCTGTTCCGCGACGTTTCAGCAGGCGTCGGCAAGGGTTCAGGGTTCAGGGTTCAGCGTTCAGGCGGAAGGAAATGGTGCCATTCCTGAACCCCGAACCCTGAACCCTGAACCCTCCGCAGTCGACCCCGACAATATCTACGTTTGGCGCATGCTCCCTCGCCGGCTGGAGGTCGAAGCCTGGCGGGACGCGATCCTCGCGGCGACCGGCGAGCTGAATGCTGCTGTCGGCGGCCCAGCGGTCGATTTGGACAAAGCGGAAAACCGCCGACGCACCGTGTACGGCAAGGTCCATCGCCGCGAGCTGAACGATTTGCAGCGGTTGCACGATTTTCCCGATCCGATCGCCCATAGTGCCGCTCGTGTGCCAACTACGACGCCGCTGGCACAGCTCTATGCGCTCAACAGCCCGTTCATGCACGAGCGGAGTGCGGCACTGGCGCAGCGGATGGTTCGCGAAGCGCCTGCGGAAAGTGCTGGCCGCATTCAGTGGCTTACACAGTCCCTTTTCGGTCGCCAAGCCACCACGGAAGAGTGCGCCAGCGGAGGCGCGTTCATCGCCGCCGCTGTTCAGGACGGCGCAAGTGCCGATGAAGCATGGCGGCAGCTTTGTCACGCGTATCTGGAAGGCAACGAGTTCTTGTTTGTCGATTGAGTTGGGCCCATGACGGTATTCGATCTCTATAGTCGTCGCCAGATGATCCAGGCCCTTGGTGGCGGCCTGGGTCTCGTTGGCCTGTCGCAGATGCTCGGCGACGACCTGCTTAGCCGCAGGGTCCACGCGACGCCGCCCAGCTCGAACGCCGATGTGAGCCGCCGCGACCACGCGGCCAGACAGCCCCACTTTGTGCCGCGCGCCAAGCGCGTGATCCAGCTCTTCATGAACGGCGGGCCGTTCCAGGCCGATCTGTTCGATCCCAAGCCCAAGCTCAACGAGTTTGCCGGCCAGCGCCCCGCGGAAGTGCAGCTTCGCACCGAGAACCAGACTGGCGGCCTGATGCCGGTGCCGTTCGGATTCAAGAACTGCGGAGTCAGCGGCCTACAGGTGAGCGAGCTATTGCCGAAGCTGGGAAAGTGCATCGACGACCTGTGCATCCTGCGCTCGCTGCATACGGACAATCCCAACCACGGCCCGGCGCTGTTCCAGATGAACAATGGCACCATCTCGCCGACGCGGCCGAGCATGGGCTCGTGGCTGACGTATGGGCTGGGTTCGGAGAACGAGGATTTGCCCGGTTATGTCGTCCTCTGTCCCGGCCGGCCGGTGCGTTTTAGCGAGTTGTGGTCGAGCGCGTTTCTGCCCGGCGAGTTTCAAGGGACGTACATCAATCACACCAACCTCGATCCGCAGGCGATGGTGCCGCACGTCAAGAGTCCGCAGCTCACGCCGGCGCAGCAGCGGCGGCAGCTCGACCTGCTCGCCAAAATGAACCAGGCACACGCGGCCGAGCGCGGCGGCGACGACCGCTTCGAAGCCCGAATCCGGGCGATGGAGACCGCGTACCGCATGCAATTTGCGGCCACGGATGCATTCGATGTATCGCGCGAGCCGGCCAAAGTCCGCGAGGCCTACGGCGCGACGCACTATGCCAATGGTTGCCTGCTAGCCCGGCGGCTGATCGAGCGCGGTGTGCGGTTGGTGCAGGTCTACTACGGCAATGGCCAGCCGTGGGACACGCATCGCAACCACAACGAAACGACGAAGACGTTGTGCAAGGACATCGACCAGCCGACGGCGGCACTGCTGACAGACCTCAAGCAGCGGGGACTTTTGGCAGACACGCTCGTCATTTGGGGGGGCGAATTCGGCCGCACTTCCACGAGCGAATCGAGCGACGGCCGCGACCACAATCACTGGGGCTTCACGATGTGGCTGGCCGGCGGCGGCGTTAAGGGAGGGATGGCGTACGGCGCGACCGACGATTTCGGCTTCCGCGCCGTGCAGGACAAGGTGCACGTCCATGATCTGCATGCGACGATCCTGCACCTCTTGGGCCTGGATCACGAGCGACTGACGTACCGCCACGCGGGACGCGACTATCGGCTGACAGACGTGTATGGCAACGTCGTGCGCGAGATTTTGGCGTAGGACAGGTTTTCAACCTGTCCCACAAGCGGCTAGGACAGGTTACAAACCTGTCCCAAGATCGAATGCTCCGCCAGCACGTGGCTGGTGAAGTTGATCCACGCTCCGCAGCGGTCCAGGATTACGCTGTCGGCAGTCGCCGCTATCGCGTCCGTTTCTGACAGGATGCGATCCGGGCTGTTCACCAGCTCCACTTGCCATGCAAGCCCGGCGTGTTCAGCCGCGGTGCGAAGAATCGCCGCCAGCCGGCCGCTGTTAGAGACCGGCGCGTCCAGATACCAGATGCAATGCGCTGGCTGCCATTGTGCGAGGCTCTTGACGATGAGATCGACCGCCGGCAGTGTTTCCTGCACCTTGCGATACGTGCCGTGGACGCTGGCCATATCGCGGATACAGCCGTCGCGGGCCAATAGCAGCACGCCGTGGGCCAGTGCCGCCTCGATCGTAGTCAGCACGTTGAACCCGTCGATCGCCAACTTTTGGCCGCAGATGGCGATGATTTCAACGCGCCGGCCCTGCCGCGTCTCGCGGGCCTGATCGCTGCAAGCACAGCGGGCGACGGCAATCCGCTGCCGTTGCTCTAAGCTGTAGCGATCTCCAACAATCTTCAGCGCCGACGGTGGAGAATAGTCACGCGACAGCAGCCAGCTCAGATCGGCCACCGCGGCGCGGAGGGACGGCCACTGATCCGGCGCAAACAGCCGGTCATCTTCAGGATGCCTTCCTCGGTGCTGGCGCTCGTCGGGCATCGTGGGAACGGAATGAATGCCGTTCTACACCAATTCGTCCCGCACGTGCGCCACAGCGCCCTCGCCAGGAATCGAACCTGGTCTGCGACCTTCGCGGGGTCGCGTGCGAAATCCGGCACACTCCGGGGGCGGGATCAGCGTCTCGACCTGGATTCGAACCAGGACTGCGACCTTCGGAGGGTCGCGTGCGCTCCGTTACACCATCGAGACGAATTCTTTGTTGTTGAGCACGAGCGCGAGGAGTCGAACCCCGTGAAGCAGTTTTGGAGGCTGCCAGCTCTCCCGGGAGCACGCTCGTAACGCAGGACAGGTTTTCAACCTGTCCTTTTCAGGCATCATTTTGGACAGGTTGGAAACCTGTCCTACAGGGTGACCGACGGGACTCGAACCCATACTTCCTGGTTCACAGCCAGGCGTGCGAATGCCGCTACACTACGGACACCGTGTCATGTCGCGCGGACGTCGGCCCTTACGTTCCGCTATCCGCAGGCGCCGGTACAACTCTCGCTCCTGGTGCCGAGTCAAAAGTCGCTTCGAGATGGCAAACAGCTTTCCTCCATAAATGCGAGTCGAGTCGGATACCGGGATACTCGACAGTGGCCGTTCCAGCCAAACGTCACGCTGGTTGACGGGTGCTTCAGGAAGCGGCCGGAGCTGAAGCTCCCACCACTGACCATCTCGCCGATGGAACTGCATATGCCCCTCCCCCATGATGCGAGTAGGCGGCCGTCGGCTGCGATTGGGCCGCGCCGCGCGAAGCAGGCCCGTCTGGGGGCAGACATACATCTGCCCCGCCGAAAGCGGCTGACGCCAGCGTTGCCTCCAACCATGTCCCGGCGCGTAGCAGGGCCGTCCGTCGCGAATTTCGACGTGCAGCTCCACGTACTGAAAGATGTGGGTCAGCACGTGGTTCTGAACGGCATTGTCGAGCTTCACATGCTCGCAAAGCTCCTTATGTACTTTGTTCCAGGGGCGTCCCACGCACGAGCGAAGGAACTTTCGCAAGGGGCCCAGGTGTTCATTGAGCCAGCGACCTCGCCCTCGCCAGTGACCGAGCATCGGCTCGCGCGTCGGGAGTTCGTCGATGCTCGCGCGCTGCAACGACTTGAGATACCCCTTCTTGAGCGCACCGCTGCGCGACCCGCGGCGCGGGCGTTCGACAATCACTTTGGCCATATCGGCGCGCATGGTTACCTTCACATGACAGGAACGCATCATTCAGCGGAAGGCCAGGGATTCGAACCCTGATCCCAAAATTGGGAGCCGCATTAGCACTGCGGTCCGGCCAGCCGTATCCGGCTACCTTCCGAATGTAGTCCACTCGCTCCGCGAGTGGACAAGTACGCGCG
>DASRJP010000083.1:0-3560 GCA_035649415.1 Pirellulaceae bacterium
CCAAGGCCTTTGGTTTCCCGCTGATTGTCGTGGCGCCCAACAAGATCGGTACGATTAACCAGACGCTACAGACGCTGATTGCCGCCGAGACGTACGGCGGCGGCCTGAAAGTGGCCGGCATTGTGCTCAACGATATCTATCCCCCGGGACGAGTGCCCGATCCCAGCGTCGTCAGCAACCGACTGGAGCTGGAATTGCGCTGCGTCCCGCCGGTCGTGGCGCAACTGGCCTATGGAACCGAGCGGTTCGACCGGGAGGTGGATTGGCTGTCGCTGGCGAGGGGCAAATGACGAATGTCGAAATCAAATGTCGAAAGAAATCCGAATGACGAAGCTCAAACGACAAATACGACAAGCAGTAGCAGTTCATCCTTCGTCATTTGTGCTTCGACATTCCTTCAACATTTGATTTTCGTCATTCGACCTTGAACGGCTACGCTCCCGCCGAAACCGTCTCGGCTCGGGCTGGCTGCATCCGGCTTTCCGCTAGCGCGGTATTGGCCGTCAGCGTCATGGTCACGGTCCAGCGGCCGGAAGCATCGCCGCGGATCAGCCAGTGCGGCAAGACGGCAACCGATTGGTGCACCAGCTCAAAGCCCCCTTCGGACTGACTGACCGTTTGAATCGGGAACGTCCAGATGTGCGTGGGGCGGTTGGCCGTAAGCTGCACGTCGATCCCCAGCCACTCATCGACCAGCCCCAGATTCTGAACGTCGCTCAGGTCGAGATGAGTGCCGAGCTGGCCGAGGCGTTTCCCGGCCAGGTCGTGGAAGTACCGGTCGTCAGCCCCAGCAGGGAGGGCGGCAAAATTGAACTCGACGGCAAAGTGCAGCGTTTCCTCGGGTGGAAGGTTTTCGAGTAGATACACGACCTCCAGCGCCGGGCTGCGCTGGACCAGGGTGAGAGCCTTGGTGATTTTGATCTCGCGTTCGACAGCAGATCCTTCGCTGCTGCTGCGGGTTAGAACGCGGCCCGTGCGGCTGAGCTGCACCTGGATGCGATCGGCGGCGCGGCGGATCCTGGCGTCGAAGACGCCGCTGACAAAATCGCCGCGCTCTTCGGCCTGACTGGCGGCGACCTGCCCCTGAGTTGCGTCGACGTAGTAAAAGTGATCGAGCAGGCTCTTACGAGGGAACTTGTCGTAGACGACGCGCTGGTCCAGACCCTCTTGCTTGAACACGACCCGGTCGTGAATGCTGGCGACGTCGGCGTTGTTCTGGTTGGCGCCCGCCAGTACCTTTTGGTGGTACGCCTCGGGGCGGCGGGTGAGCGTCGCCAGGAGATTCAGGCAGATCGACCGCACGTCCAGCTCGTAGAGCTGGCCGCCGGCAGCGGGAGCCAAGAGGCAGATCAGCTTGTCGCTGGCCAGGCGAACCTCCTGCCGCAAATCCAGGTTGTAGTCTTCGACCGCCGCCTCGACGAAGCCGCCGCTGCGTCCGCTGGCCTGGTCCACGAGATTGTCGCAGGCGATAAGCTGGTTGTAGATCGCGTTCCGTAGATGCGGCAGGTAAATGCCGCCGAAAGCGCCGTGCCAGTACGGGCAGTTGCACTGACCGCGGTACAGGGCCGTGCGCGCCTGACGAAGTAGATCGGGGTCGCCGCCGCCTTGCGACTGCGCGTGAGCCAGACGCTTGCTGGCGAGCATCATCCGGGAGTACATCTCGTTGGCTTCTGGATACTTCACTTTGAAATTCCGCCAGAAGCCTCCCTTGATGAACCGCTTGATTCGCGGCCAGCGCGGATCGTGATCCAGTTCGTGAACGACGGCGTCGTATTCGACCTGCTGCGGGACCGGCAATGCCCATTCGGTCATCTCCCTGTAGCTGCCGTCGGGAAGATAGACCTTGCCCACCGGGAGTACGTTTTCGGCCGCTTCCGCCAGCGTCGTCAGCTTCAGCCACTGGCGGTTGGCCAACAACGCATCGAAGAACCGTTTCAGCCAGCCATCCTCGTAAACGTGCTTTTTCGTTTCCGGCCAGGTGCCGAACTTCTCGCCATCGTCCCCAAAGACCACGACCGAATTGGGAAACCGGTCGGCAATACCGCGGAGGTAATCAACCGACTGCTGCGGGTCCTGAAACGGGATGAAGTAACGCAGCGGTTCGCTGCCGGGAAAGACGGACAGCAGGCGGGCGTCGTCTTCCGTGAGGTAATAACCGTACAGCTCGTGGTCGGCGAGGCCGGCGTTTTTGAAGTGAAAATCATCCAGGACGGTGTACTTGATGCCGGCCGCCGCCAGGTCGCCCGTCAGCGACTGCTCCCACACGCGCTCGGGCATCCACATCCCTTGCACGTTTGCTCCTAGGCGGTTTTCCAGCCACGCCGTGTACGACTTGATCTGCCCGATCCGATCGCGCGACGGGATCATGGTCAGGATCGGCTCGTAGAAGGCGCCGCCCAGGATTTCTAACCGGCCAGAGGCTACCAGACTCGCCAGGCGATCGACGTAGTCGGGATGGCGCTCGTCGAGCCACTCCATCAGCGGGCCGCTGGTATGCAGCGATAGCCGCAGCTCGGCAGGATAGGACTCAAACAGATCGAGAAACGCGCGGTAGCTGTCCTGATACGCCTGCTCAAACACGCCATCGAAGTTGCCAACTGGCTGGTGGTTGTGCAAGACGAGGCAGAGCCGGAGGGGATTGGTCATTGCCCAAAATCAAACATGAGTTAGCGCGCCGGCGGCAAGCACAACTGGAATGCCTGAACAAGGAAAGCCGCCCTGCGCCCTCCTGGTAATCGGCAAGCTTTGCGTCGTTTAGCTAGTTTTTCTGTTCGGAACTGCCGTGAGATTTTTCCCAGCCGGAAGTCTTGCGGTTCGCAGCTCTTCGGCGGCAATTTCGGGGGGAGTCGTGTTGATGAACACGCCAGTGCTCCACTCGAACCCGGCCACCTTCGTGATGCGCGGAAAAAGCTCAATATGCCAGTGATAGTAATCGTAGCGGGACGTGTCAAAGGGCTGCGAGTGCAAAAGGAAATTATATCCGACCGGACCCAGCGCGCGTTCGATACAACCGATCAACTCCTGCACGAGCGCAGCAACTTCTCCAATTTCGCCAGATGGCACGGTCGCGAAACTCGGCTGCTGCTGCCGAGGCACGATCCATATTTCGTAGGGAAAGCGGCTGGCCCACGGACAGAAGGCGACCAGATGGGGACTTTCGGCGACGATCCGCTCACCGCGAGCCAGCTCTTCCTGCTGCAGCGCGGACAAGAGCGCCTGCCCCTGCTGCTGAAGATAACGGCGGCAATTTTCCAGCTCATCTGCGACGTGCAGCGGCACGTGCGGCAAGGCCAAAAGCTGGCTGTGCGAATGCTCGATCGACGCACCCGCCGCAGCGCCGACATTTTTGAAGATCTGTACGTAGCGAAATTGCCCTGCCGCCTGAAGCACTTGCAGCCGGTCCCGATAGGCAGAAAAAACCAGCGTGCATTCGTCGGGCGTCAGCTCCGACAGGCTGGCGATATGCCGCGGCGATTCAATGATCACCTCGTGCTGGCCCAGCGCGGGGCGGGAAGCGAACAGCTCGTGATTGCCGGCGGCGCCATTGGCGGCTGGGGAGG
>DASRJP010000084.1:0-46443 GCA_035649415.1 Pirellulaceae bacterium
TCTGCCGCTAGAGGAGCCCAAGCCTCGCAGCCGCAAGTCGTACGATACCGAGAAATGGGTTGGCTACGAGGTCGTCCTCGATGTCTTCCCTGACGTCTTCGCCTACGGCATTCTCTGTCTGCCGAAGGATCTCAAGGAAGGAGAAAAGCGGCCGGTCGTCGTTTGCCAGCACGGCCTGGAAGGGCGGCCGCAGGACACGATCGGCGAGCAGGGGTCGCAGTATTACAGCGGCTTTGCCGGCAAGCTGGCCGACCGCGGCTTCATCACCTTCGCGCCGCAGAACATCTATATCGGCAAGGACAAGTTCCGCACGCTCCAGCGGAAGGCCAATCCGCTGGGCAAGACCCTGTTTTCGATCATGGTGCCGCAGCACCAGCAGATCACCAATTGGCTCGGCTCACTGCCGATGGTGGACAAGGAGCGGATCGCCTTTTACGGCCTCTCTTACGGCGGCAAAAGCGCAATGCGGATTCCGCCGCTGGTGAAGAATTATTGCCTGTCGATCTGCTCGGCCGACTTCAACGAGTGGGTTTCCAAGAACGCCTCCACGCGACTGCCGATGAGCTACGTCTGGACCGGCGAGTACGAGATTTTCGAGTTCGATCTTGGTAGCACCTTCAACTATGCCGAGATGGCGGCCCTGATCGCCCCGCGGCCGTTCATGGTCGAGCGCGGCCACACCGACGGCGTCTCGACCGACGACTGGGTGTCGTTCGAATACGCGAAGGTCTTCTTCCACTACGATCACCGGTTGAAAATCGGCGATCGCTGCGAGATGGAGGTCTTCGACGGCCCGCACAAGATCAACGGCGTGCAGACATTTGATTTTTTACATAAGCACCTCAAATGGCCGAAGAAAGAGTAGGGCCTGGCGGCAGGCTTCGGAGTCAAACTGATCGCAACTGTACTCGTTCTGACGACAACCGCCCATTCGGGCTGAGCCGCGCGTCGCCGGTAAAAGGCATACTCTGTGGGCTTCCAGGGATGGTGGTCCGAGGCGAAGAAAACGCCTGGTTTTCTGGGCTTTTTCGCCACCTTCCCTTGCGAGCTACGGCCCGGCGTCGATCGATCTTGGCCACCCAACTCCGACCATGGTACGTTGCTTGCCTCTGGCATCTGGGGCCACAGTGCGCCATGCCAAGGGCTCACGCGCTTGCCCTCCGCTCGGGCGGTGCCGTGGTATCACACAGGGGAAAATCGATGAAAGCTGGCATCTTGATTTGCAGTTTGCTGCTGGGAGCTGTCATTTGGGGCGCAGTCGCCTCGGTGCCGACGACGTGGTCGCAGGAACCACCACCTCCGGCTGCTGACGGCGCTGAGGGTCCCGAAGTTCTCACGCGCGGCCCGATTCACGAAGCCTATGCCGAGCCGCTGACCGATCCCGAGCCGGGCATCCTTGTTCCCAAAAAGCCGCCGGAGGATATCGAGGAAGTGCCGCCGGAATATGCTCCGGACCTGGAAGATGCCATTTGGATCAAAGGGTATTGGGCCTGGGACGACGAGCGGGAAGACTACATCTGGATCAGCGGCGTACATCGGGTGCCGCCGCCGGGGATGCGGTGGGTGCCCGGTTTTTGGGATGAGGTCGAGGGGAAGGGGTGGCGCTGGAATCGCGGCTTCTGGATCAAGGCCGATGTGGCGGAGCTGTCGTATCGCGAACCACCGCCGGCCACTCTGGAAGAAGGCCCGTCGAGTCCGTCGCCGGGTGATGATTATTTCTACGTGCCTGGGCACTGGGCCTATGACACGGACTATCGCTGGTCGCCCGGTTACTGGGCGGTGTACCGGCCGGATTGCGTGTGGGTGGCGGCCCACTGGGTGTGGACACCCGGTGGCTGCGTATTCGTTCCCGGGTATTACGACTACAGCGTCGCTCGCCGGGGCTGCCTGTACGCGCCGGTCTATTTCCACACGGCATATTACGCCCAGCCCGGCTACTACTATCGCCCGTGGTGCGCGCTGAACGTCGGCAACCTGTTTCTCCACTTTTGGGTCCGGCCCAGCTACTGCCACTACTATTTCGGCAACTACTACGGCGGCTATGGCGGTTTTGGACTGACTCCCTGGTATCAGTGGAGTTACCACCATCACCACCACTGCTATGATCCGATCCTGGCCTGGTCCGACGTGCATTACCACCATCACGGCATCAACTACCGCGAGCGGATCGGCGGCTGGCACAAGCACTACGAGCGGCACGAGCATGAGCGGCCGCCGCGCACCTGGAACGAGCAGGTAACGCTAGTCAAGCAGACGAACATTACCAACATCACGCAGATCAATAACGTCAAGAATGTCGCCGTGAAGCAAAACTTCCTGGCGGCCAAGGTGGACGACCTGGCCAAGGTCGAAGACTCACCGGTGAAGCTGCGGAAGCTCGATGCCGGGCAGCAGGAAGCAGCCAAGAAGAAAGCTAAGCTAATGCAGGACGACGTCGTGCAAATGCGCGAGCAGCGGCGGAAGTTCGAGAGGGCAGTCGTGCTGCCGGCCACGGGCGCCGCGGGCGACGTCGCACAGGCGGACGCTGCGCCGCTGGGGGCCAAAGGCGCCAAGGGAGGCGACGCCAAGGGAAGTGAGGCCAAAGGGGCCAAGGGAGATCGCGGCGGCAAGGCGCAAGTGGACGCGACGGCTGACGCCCGCGGCCCAGCCCGCGGCAAGTTCAAGCTCCCTGAAGCGAAGGTGAAACCGATCGCGGCAACGATCGACGTCCCAGCGGAGCCGGCTCGCGGCACGGCTCGCACGCCGGCGGGCGGCAACGACCTGTCCAAGTCCAAGACCGTGAAAGGGGGCGGGAAGGCGAAGGGGGGCACTGGTGATGTGACCGCGAAACAACCAGAAACGCCCGCGCGACCCAAAGGCAAGACTCGCCAGGCGGGTGGCGACGGTGACAAGTCGCCTAAGGTCGAATCGCCGAGAATCGCCTTGCCCGAGAAGGCAAAAGCCCCGGCGACGAAAGGGCCGGCTGCGGGGGGCGAGTCGCGGGAGATAACGCCGCGCGAAACATCGCGGCCGGACCGATCACCCAAGGTCGAGCTTCCAGGCAAGAGAAAGACCGAAGCGGCGGCGCCGCGAATTGAGACGCCAAAAACCGAAACGCCTCGCATCGAGACGCCAAGGATTGAAACGCCCCGGGTCGAGACGCCGCGAACTGAAACGCCGCGGGTTGAAACGCCACGCGCTGCCCCGGCGGAGTCGCTTCCTGCTCCGCGAATCGACGTCCCCAAAAACAAAGCACCGAGTACTAGCGCAGGAGGCGGCGAAAGCGCAGCCCCCCGGCTGACCCGCCCGGCGGCATCCGCGCAGCCGAGTGGCAATGCTCCGCGCGTCGAGCGGAGCTTGCCGCAACCGCGAGTTGAAACCCCTCGCGTCGAACCCCGCGTGACGTCGCCGCGGGCGGAGGTCTCGCGGCCTCAGCCCCGCGTGGAAACGCCGCGTTCCCAGCCAAGGGTCTCGTCGCCCCGAGCGGAAATCACGCGGCCTCAACCCAGGATTGAGCGTTCCCAGCCGCGCAGCGAGTCCCGCAGCAACAGCAGGAAGCGGGACTGACAATCCGGCGACGATCCGCCGCTTTCGAGGGGTAAACCAGAGGGCATCGTCATTACTTGACGATGTCCTTTCGCGCGCGGCTAGAATTCGTCAGTCCGGCGCAAACTCTTTTTATCATTGCACTTCTGGCAATCGCTTGAATTGCGGTTTCAGCCCCGCACGTATCGCCGCTGTGGCATGTCAATTGCTCCATTAGCGACCTGCTAATTCGGCAGCGCAGACGGCTTGGCGTGCGCGCGGCACGGCGCTGCCCTTTTTAAAAACTCTTGCGCAGGGGGATAGCGGATGAGACGGCTACATCACTTGGGGATGGCCTGGGCCGCAGCCATGCTGTGGTCCGTCACCTTGGCGGGAGTCACCGCCTTTGCTCAGGAAGCGCCGCCGCGGCCCAGTGAAGGGGACGACGAAGCCGAGGTGCTGACGCGCGGTCCGATTCACGAAGCCTACGCGGAGCCGCTGACCGAGCCGGAGCCGACGCTCGTGATCAAGAAGGCGCCTCCCGAGGACATCGAGGAAGTGCCGCCGGAGTATGCTCCTGACGAGGAGGGGGCGGAATGGATCGCCGGCTACTGGGCCTGGGACGACGACCGCGACGATTTCATCTGGATCAGCGGCGTGTATCGGGTCGCACCGCCTGACATGCGGTGGGTTGCCGGGTACTGGGCGGAAGTCGAGGACGGCTGGCAGTGGAACCCCGGCTTCTGGACTGCGATTGAAACCGAGGAACTGGTTTACTACAAGACCCCTCCGGAAAGCCTGGAAGAGGGACCGTCCAGTCCGTCGCCCGGCGACGATCACTTCTGGGTTCCTGGGAACTGGGTTTATCAGGACGACGATTTTCGCTGGACGGCGGGTTATTGGGCCTTGTATCGGCCCAACTGGATGTGGGTACCGGCGCGCTGGGTCTGGACGCCGCGTGGCTGCATCTACTTGTCAGGTCGTTGGGACTACATCTTCGAGCGCCGCGGCTTCTGCTATGCACCAATTTACTATCACTCACCGATTTACTCGCGGCCCGGATACATCTACCGGCCTTGGTGCGGGCTCAACGTGGGGAACTTGTTCGTCCACTTCTGGATCCGGCCCAACTATTGCCACTATTACTTCGGCAATTACTACGGCAATTACGACCGCTGGGGACTGAGCCCCTGGTCTTCCTGGTCCGGTCGCGGTGGATTCTACGACCCGATACTCACTTGGAACCACGTACATTTCCGCAGTCGCGGCGTCGATTTCGTGGATCGGATGTCAAGCTGGCACAACTACTATGAGCGGCACACCGAGGCCCGACCGCCGCAGACATGGGCCGAACAAACACGACTGATTTCGCAGTCGAACATCACGAACATCACGGAAATCAATCAAGTGACGAACGTTGCCGTGCGGCAGAATTTCCTCACCGGCCGCGTGCAGGACCTGGCGCGGATGGATAAGGCTCCCGTCCGTCTAAAGCGAATGGACGAAAGCCGACAGCGCGAGGTGGAGCAGCGAGCCAAGGAGATCGGCCGCGAGATCAAGGAGGTTCGTCAGCAGCGGCGCGAGAGTGAGCGAAGCGTCGCCCGAACGCAACCGGCGGACGTACCTGATCGCAGCGGAGAAAAAGGGACTGGCCGGGCTGCCGCTGAAGTACGGCTCAAACTTGCCAAGTCGCGCGTGGCGACCCGGCAGCCGAAAGTGGAAGTGCCCGAGCGGCCCGATCGCGACCGGCCCGGCGCAGGCGAGCGTGCCGGAGAGCGAGAGCGGCCGGAGCGTACGTCCCGCACACCGGGGGAAAAAGGTGAACGGCCCGAGCGACCGGGGGAGAAAGGTGAGCGTCCTGGTGAGAAGGGTGAGCGGCCCGACTCCAAGGGTAAGCGACCGGACACGAAGGGTGAGCGTCCGGACACCAAGGGCGAGCGTCCGGACACCAAGGGTAAGCGGCCGGACACGAAAGGTGATCGACCCGAGCCCCCCGGAGCGAAAGGGGACCGTCCCGATGTGAAGGGGGAAAGGCCCGAGCGACCTGAGCGGCCGGATACCAAGGGGGAACGCCCTGAGCGCCCGGGCGAGAAAAGTGAACGGCCTGGAGAGAAGGGCGAGCGTCCGGACACGAAGGGTAAGCGGCCGGATACCAAGGGTGAGCGTCCCGAGCGCCCAGATAGCACGGAACCGCCAGGCCGTGCGGAGCGGCCGGACCGTGCCACAGCGCCCGATCGCCCCGATCGCACATCGCCCGCCCGACCGGAGCGCCCCGATCGCGCCGAGCCGCGCGGCAAATCCGACCGGCCCGGCCCCGAGCGCTCCAAGGGCGAGCTTCCACGGACGGCCGATCGGCCTGGCAGCCGCGGCACTCCCGAAAGCCGCCCGCGCAGCGAGGCTTTGAGGCCCGAGATTCCCGACGAGGGGAAGGGGCCGCGTCCGCGCCAGGATCGCTCTTCCATCGAGCCGCGCGGGCGGGAGCCGGGAGCGCGGCCCGCATCCGATCGCCCACGTCCGGACTCGGGAGCCAGTCCGCGCGCCGAGCCGCGGAGCGAGCGATCAAAATCTGAAGCCGAGCCGGATCGCTCTCGCCCGACGCCCGGCGGCGGGAAGTCAAAGAGCAAGTCAGAAAGGGAGAAAGAGAAGGAGAAGGAGAAGGAAAAAGAAAAAGAAAGCGAGGAGAAGTAGCGCTCTTGGTGCGTGAGTTCGGCGGCCTCGGCGAAATCTTGGCGGCCCGCTACAATGCGGGCCGCTGCAATTACATGGCGCGACCGACACGACAATGGCGCAATTCACCCACCACATCTTCATCTGCATCAACCAGCGCGAGCCGGGAAGCTCGCGCGGCTGCTGCGACCCCGATGGCGATGAGGAGCTGAAAGACGCCTTCAAGAAAGAGGTTAAAAAGCGAGGGCTCAAGCCGCTGGTGCGGGCTAATGCCGCGGGTTGTCTCGATCAATGTGAGCTAGGGCCGACCGTGGTGATCTATCCGCAGGCGATCTGGTACGGGGGAGTCAAGCTGGAAGATGTGCCGCGAATCGTCGAAGAGACGATCATCCACGGCCGCGTGATCGAAGAACTGCGAATACCAGACGAAAAGCTGAATTGTCGCAAATAGTCCCGCCTGGCAGCAGCGACTACGAGGGTCGCCGGTTGCGAGCAGCTAGTGCGAGCAGCCACAGCCCCAAAAAGCCCAGCGTGCAGGCCAGGACGATCAGACCGCGATAGATCGGCAGATTGCTCGCCTCGGCAGTGCCGCCGGGCTGGTTAATGCGGTACAGAAACGTGCCGAGCGCAAGGAGACAGCCCCAGGCGAGCAGCGCGAGCATTAGCCAGCGAAGCGGGCGGGCGTTTGTGACCGGAGGATTCAAGGTGTCGCGTCCAGGTTAGGGTTCCGAGTTTCGGGCTGGTCAGACGCTCGTTCCGTAATAGGCCTTGGCGGCAAGGCCCGTGCGTCGGTGGACCAACTCGACGATCGCGTCCACCTCGACGTCGGCAAGAGGCGCGACAAAACTCTCGGCGGGCTGCCGGGCAACCGTGTAAACGTGAATGAGTTTCAGTTTGCTGCCGGCAGACGCGATCTCGCGGAGCCGGTCGCAAAACGCCTCGAGTTCCGCAAGCGGTGGCGGCTGGCCGTGGACGCGCATGAAGAGGGCCTGAATCACCAGCGGCCGCACTTTCGCGGCAGCCGTGATGTTGTCGAGGATCTGCCGGAACGGGATCGGCGTACGATCCACAAGCTTGAAGTAGTCCTCGGTGCCGGCTTCGAGCTTGGCCCAGATTTCGCCGTTGTTTGCATCGAGGATCTCCAATCCCCGCTGCACGTGCGGCCGATGGAACATGCTGGCGTTGGTGATCAGGACCATCTTCACGTGCGGGAGGTTGCGGCGGCGCTTAACGTCCGCGCAGGTGGAAATGATCTCGTCAAAGTTCTTGTACGTCGTTGGCTCGCCGTCGCCGCTGAAGGCGATGTCGTTCAGGCGGCGGAGTCGGAGCGGGGAGTCTTTGAACCTCTCGGTTTTGAAAATCTCGCCGCTGGCGACCAGATCGAGCGTGGCGTCCAGCTCGGCAAGCAACCGGTCGCTGGCGACGAACTGCGTCTCGCTTTGCGTCGTCCGATCGACCTGGCAGTAGATGCAGTCGAAGTTGCAAACCTTGTCGGGATTGAGGTTCACCCCGATCGACATCCCCTCGCTCCGCCGGCTGAGGACCGGATATACGAACTTGTTCGACTCAAACGAACGTTCGTGGCGGGTGTGAAGGGGCAGCGCTGTCATACATCGATTATACGCAAGCGCCGCGCGCAGCCCCAATACTGCATCAGCCGCCTATAGCTTCCGTAGCTCCGAAAACTCATCCAGCGTCACCGTCGTCAGCTCGCCATTGTCGCGCTTCAGGATGAGCACGTCGCTATAGACTTTGTCGTCGAAGTTGCGGCGGAAGTGGAGGCTGTGGCGGCGGCGCTCCTTTTTGACGACGGTGCCGATGGTGGTTGTCATCCAGCGGCGGAATCCCACCTTGACCTCGTGATCGACCTGCACGCGATCGCCGGGCTGGAGAGAGGCGAAAGCTTCGAGGGTATCGGAATATGTCATGGGATTTGAGATTTCAGATTTCAGATTGAGATCTGCCACGACTGCAAATCTGAAATCTGACATCCTGAATCTTAAATGGTTACACCTCTTTCGCCTTGATCCACGTCATCAGCTTCCGCAGCCGCTTGCCCACTTCTTCAATCAGCAGCGTCCGGTCGCGGCGGCGCATGGCTTTGAAGGCCGGAGCGCCGGCCTTGTTCTCGAGGATCCACTCGCGGGCGAACTGGCCGCTCTGGATTTCCTTGAGAATGTTCTTCATCTCCTGGCGGGTCTGGTCGGTGATGATTCTCGGCCCGCGCGTGTAGTCGCCGAACTCGGCCGTGTTCGACACGCTGTAACGCATGTAGTTCAGGCCCCCCTGGTAGAACAGATCGACGATCAGCTTCAGCTCGTGCATGCACTCGAAGTAGGCCATCTCGGGCTGATAGCCAGCCTCCACGAGCGTCTCAAACCCCGCCTTCACCAGCTCACTGACGCCGCCGCAGAGCACCACTTGCTCGCCGAAGAGGTCAGTCTCCGTCTCCTCGGCAATCGTCGTCTGAATCACGCCGCCGCGAGTGCCGCCGATACCTTTGGCGTAAGCCAGCCCGATCTTGAACGTCTCAGGGCTGGCGCCCGGGCCGGTGGCGATCAAGCATGGCACACCGCCCCCTTTCTCGAATTCACTGCGAACAAGATGCCCAGGACCTTTCGGCGCGACCAGCAGCGTGTCGACGCCCGACGGCGCTTCGACCTGGCCGAAGTGCATGTTGAAGCCGTGCGAGGACATCAAGATGGCCCCCTTCTTGAGGTTCGGCCGTATCGATGCGCGGTAAATGTCTCCCTGCACTTCATCGGGGAGCAGGATATTGACGAGGTCGGCCTGTTTGGTCGCCTCCTCGACGCTCATCGGCTTGAAGCCGTGCTGTTGCGCCAGTTCGTAGTTCGGGCCGCCGGGACGCTGACCAACGATGACGCTGCAGCCGCTGTCGCGAAGGTTCTGCGCTTGGGCGTGCCCCTGCGAGCCGTAGCCCAGGATGGCGATCGACTTGTTCTTGAGCAGGGAAAGATCGGCGTCATTGTCGTAGAAGATCGTGGCGGGCATGGGAGAGGGTTCGGGTGAGAGGCAATTGCAAATTGTTCATTGACAATTGCAAATTGAATCGTTAGTTAGAAATTTGCAATGAAGGACTTTCTGGGTTGCGGGCCTGGCGCGCGAACGACAATCGTCACCCTGCCTGTTTCTTCAGCTCGGCGTCCATTTCCTCGGATTCTTCCTCGGTCTTGGGGACGCGGTTCTTGCCGCGGACCATGGCAATCCGGCCAGTGCGGACGAGTTCCAGAATGCCGTAGGGGCGCATGCGATTGATGAAGGCTTCGACTTTATTCTCGCGGCCGGAAATCTCGATCATCACTTCTTCTTCGCCGACGTCCACGATCCGGCCGCGGAAAATCTCGACCAGCTCGCGGATCTCGGAACGTTTCGGTCCCGGCGGAGCGGAGACCTTGAGGAGCATCAAGTCACGCTCGACGTGCTCGCGGGAGCTGATGTCATCGACGCGAACCACCGTCACGATCTTTTCGAGCTGCTTGCGGACCTGCTCCAGAACCCGGTCATCGCCGACGACCACGAACGTCATCCGCGAGAGGTTGGCGTCCTCAGTCTCGCCGACCGCCAGCGAATCGATGTTGTATCCGCGGGAGGCGAGCATGCCCGAAATGTGGGCCAGCACCCCCGGCACGTTTTGCACCAGCGCGGACAGGACGTGACGCATGAAGCCTTCCCAAAGAGCCAAACGCGTATGGTAAACGGCGCTGCCCAGTGGGACAAGGGCCGCGGAACAAGGGTTCGCCGCGGCTGATATCGCGTGTGGGCCTGGAGATCCGCAGATTGCGCGGATTTCGCAGAGTGAGAAAACGCTGCGCAGCACACAGCCTGAAGTCGCCGGTGGAAACTGACAATGCCGCGTCTGAGCTTCCGACGACGGATCGAAGTCTACAGCTGACGTCGCGGGGCGCCGTACGCCATCTTGCCATCCTTCTTCTTTGACTCATCTGCTGGCTTGGACGAGTCCTTCTTAGCCTTTTCGCCCGGATTCTCGAGCTTCAAATCCTCATCGCCGTTTTCCAGGCCGGGCTTTGGAGTCGGCTTGGCGTCATCGGTCTCGCCGGGTGCCGGCGGCTTTTTCGCGCCGTTTTTGTCTTGCGGGATCTTTTCCAGCTTCTCGGCCGGATTGGGCTCGCCGCTTTTGGTTCCATTGGTCGCTGGCTTCTTGACTACCGACCGCGATGCCGGAGGCAACACGGGAAGTGCCGGGCGGCGGATGATGGCGCCGTTCTCGACCGGCATAGGCGCGTCAAACGGCAACCGCATCGTCACCACCCGCGGAACCAGGCGGTAAGCGGTGTACTCCACCAGCTTTTGCCGCTGCACCGGCACTTCGATGGTTTGCGTTTCCGTTTCCCAGCGGAGGACCTTCACCTCATACGGCTCTTCGCGATCCTCGTATTCGATCCGCTGGATCGTGTACGGCACCTGGCGGACCTGCTCTTCGCGCTCGTAGCGTAGGGTCTGCACGGGAATCTTCTCGACGACATGCTCCGTCTTTGGCCGCTGGTAAGTCACCGGCGTCTCGCGGATCTCCTCGCACTGCTCCATTCGCTCCACGGTCACCGGCACTTGCTCCGTCACCACTTCGTCTTCGTATCGCGTCACCGCCAGCGGCACCTTCTGCACGACGGTCTGCGGCATCATGCTGGTCACGGGGACTTGCTGCGCCACGAGGTTAGGGACGTACGCCCGGCTGACGGCATAGGTGCCCGGCGAGGTCCTGGGCACCCAGGCCAGACCGCCACGCCGATAGTAGGTCTCGCCGGTCACGGCGTTGGTAGAGGCGCCCCGCGGCATCCATCCCAAGCAGCAATGGCTATGACCGGGGACGTAGTTGACGGTGTCTACGAAGCTCCCCTGATCGACGAGTTGCGTCCGCATCGTGGTAACGGGCGTCATCTGCGTATACGCCTGATCCTGCCAGACCGTATCCTGGACGGCCTTTCGCATGACGTGTTGCCGCTCCTGCATTTGAGTTTCCACGACGGGGCGACTGACGAGCACGCGGTCTTGCCGCGTCTCGGTGACCGTTTCCCAGGTCGTCACGTCGTATTCCCGTGTTCGCTCCTCGGTCTCGTACACCGGCTTGAGCGTGAAGAATCGTTCCTCGCGCGTGGCGGTTTCGGTGACCGGCTTGGCGACGCGGTAGCGCCGCACGCGCTGCTCGGTTTCATAGACCGGACGCTGCGTCGTCACCTGCCGCTGCTCCGTCACAGTTTCATACTCGATCCGGCAGGCGGTATACGGCACCTCCTCGTAAACCACGCGGCTGACGATCCGTTCGCACGGCATGCAGCAGTCGTGCGCGTGAACGGAGGAGACTAATACGGCCGGCAGGGCCAGCGCAAAGAGACGGAGGGCGGTATTCATGACTGCTCCTACAGTTGACAAACAGGAGGTCGATCTCATCCGGCACGTCAGCGTCTTGCCGGCCGGAGCAACCACAAACGCCTGCGGCCTTCAATCGTGCCGCAAGAGGCAGCTTCGCGCTGCCGGCGCCACCGCGGAGCCTTGGCCCGTCCGGGGCGGCGCATGTCGGCAATGACGGCGCTGCACTTGAGGAAATCCTCTACGGAGAATTTGTCGGATTATATCGCGGTTTGCAAACGGATTTTTGGCAAGCTGTAACGCTAGCCATTATCAACCAGTTGTCTTAAAACACTTTACGACTTTCAAAATTCTTTGAAGTTTTTGAGGGCGGCTGCCGCAGCAGGAAACAGTCGATTTAAACGCTAAATCTTCACGCGCCCTCCAATCTTGCACATCTTGCGCAGTCGTACCTACGCAGAGCGGCGGGGAGCGAAATGCTATCAATCGATTTCCGGCAGCATCTGCTTAATCCGGTCGATCCCATGCCACGGGTCGCGCGCCAGCGACGCCAGGCGGCCCATTAGATTTCCGACGTGAAACTGGTCAGGTGCAAGCTCGGGCGTCAATTCATCCCAGGAGACCGGCGTGGCCACGGGAGCGCCCGCTTTGGCCCGCGTGGAATAGGAAGCGATGGCGGTGGCGCCCCGGTCGTTCCGCAGATAATCGACGAAGATTTTTCCTTTCCGCGCGGCCTTCGACATGTTTGCCACATAACGGTCTGGGAAGCGAGCTGCCAGATCGTCAGCGAGCGACTTGGCAAACGCCTTTACCGCGGGCCAGTCGTGACGCCGCGGAGCGATGGGGACAACGACGTGAATCCCTTTGCCGCCGGTCAGCCGTGGAAAGCACTTCAGTTTGAGTTTGTCGAGCAGCTCGCGCATCTCGTGTGCCGCATCGACAACCGTCTGCCACGGCAAGGCTTCGTGGGGATCGAGGTCCATCACCAGCCGGTCCGGACACTCGATCTGGTCGCGCCGCGAGCCCCAGACGTGAATCTCCAGCACGCTCATCTGCGCCAGTGCCACGAGACCGTCCACGTTGTGGATGTAAAGATACTCCTCGGTTTCGTCTTTCTCGCGGATGTCGATTCGTCCCAGTTCCTCGGGCGTGCCGGCCGCTGAATGCTTTTGAAAGAAGCACTTGCCCGATTTTCCCTCGGGGCAACGGACCAGGCTCAGCGGCCGGTCCACCACGTGCGGCAACATCCACGGTGCGACCTGGAGATAGTAGTCCGCGAGCCCTTGCTTGGTCAGCCCGATGTCCGGATACAGCACGCGGTCCGGATTGGTGAGCTTCACGGAGCTCGACGCGGCCACTTGTGCGCGGCGGCCTTTACTTTTTGATTTTCGCGCCGTGGCGGCTTTGGTCATGGAAGCACCTTTTGCCTGCCGGCTGTCGCCCACGGCTGGCGTGTTTTTCAAGGTTGGGGGCCGACTCACGGACGCGGCCGGTTTGTCCTCCCGCAAGCCCTCGAACGACGGATGCCGTAGAACGTTGGCCTCTGTCCACCCGGTGAACGCCACCTGGGCTACAAGCTGTGGCCGCACCCAGCGGACCTGCGGCACGCGCTCCTTGGCGGGCACCGATACAAATGGATTTTCTTTCTGCCGCATCATTTCGAGCCGCTGGCGAAGCTCGGCATGGGTCCGCGAAGTGAAACCGGTTCCCACGCGGCCGGCATAGACCAGTTTTCCCTTGTCAAAGTACCCGACCAGAAGCGCGCCGATGCCGCGGGGGATTTTTTCGGAGATCGTGTATCCACCGATGATGAGTTCTTCACGGGAAATGCATTTGCTCTTGAGCCAGTCGCTACTGCGTCCGGATACATACGGCCGGTCGGCTCGCTTGGAGACGATCCCTTCCAGACCCAGCCGGCAACTTTCCGCCAGTAGTTTGGGCCCGTCGGCGGCGAAATGTTCGCTCAGGCGAACCTGCGGCAGTGAAGCGGCACTCAAGGTCCTTTCCAGCAGCGATTTGCGATCCTCGAGCGGCGCGTCGCGGAGGTCGTATCCATCCAGATAGAGCAGGTCGAAGACGTAGAACCAGAGCTGCGATGCACGCGAATCCCGCATGGCGTTCTGGAGTGCCTGAAAGCTACTCACGCCGGAGGGGAGCAGCGCGACAACCTCTCCGTCGAGCATCGCATTTTTGGCAGGAAGTGCCGCGAGGCTCGTGGCAAAGACGGGATAGCGGTCGGTCCAGTCCTGTTGACCACGTGTCCAGAGCTGCACGCGGCCGCGGTTCACAACGGCCAGCAGGCGGTAGCCGTCGAACTTGATTTCGTGCAGCCACTGGTCGCCGCTGGGTGGAGTGGGGACGAGCGTCGCCAGTTGCGGCTCGATCCAGCCGCGCAACGGTGCGCGCCGGGCCCCGGTAAGTGCCGCCGGGTTAATAGATCGCGGCGCGCTTGGCCTGGTGCCGCAGCGAAGCTCGCGCTTGACGGAGGGGACTGTTTGCGAGGAAGCTGGGGAGGCTTTCGCTCGCCGGACGCGCGGCTTCGAAGTGGCTGCCGGTTTGCCTGGCGGGTCCCCCAGGCGACGTCCCGATTTTACGCTTTGCGGCTGCTCCTCGAGGATGTCCCCCTCGCGCAGTGGGCGCGCCGCGGCATCCCGCTTTTTGATCAGCAGCCACTGTGGTTTGTCCGACCTTCGCGAGCCGCCTCGCATCCGCAGCAGGAGCCATCCGCCGTTCAACTTTTCGCCGTTCAGTTCGAATTCCAGCTTCCCCTCGCGGAATCCTTGCATCGGATCGCCGACCGGTTTCCATGTCCCTCGGTCCCAGATTATGACCTCGCCGGCACCATATTCCCCCTCTGGAATGCGGCCTTCGAATTTGCCGTAGTCCAGGGGATGATCCTCTACCTGGACTGCCAGCCGTTTTTCGCCCGGATCGAGGCTGGGACCCTTGGGGACGGCCCAGCTTTTGTGTACGCCTTCCAACTCCAGGCGAAGATCGTAGTGCAGCCGCCGGGCGGCATGCTTTTGAATCACGTACTTGAGCCGCTGCGATGGCGTGCGCTTTGCCCGGCCGGCCCCCGGCTCGGGAGTCTTGTCGAAGTGGCGCTTGCGGCGATATTCCACGAGGCTCATGCGTGCGCTCCGCTACCCCATGAAAGAATGCACATGATGTGCCGCTTGCGCCTGGCTGCGGAGCCGACTGGTTCGAGTAGACACTTTGCCGCGGCCAGCAGGCAGTTTTTCACCCTGCTGACGGTGAGGCCGGAGCAAAAGTGGGACCGCCAGCCAGCCATTACTCCGACGAGCGCGGGCTTCGCTTGAATCGATGCCGCTCGTCGGGGTCCTTCCAGCCAATATGGACGATTTCCAGTCCGGACACCGACCGGTCTGCTTCCACCTGGAATTTGACCAGCCAGTCTAAAAAAGGTTCGACCACGGCCGGCGCGTAGAATGAATCGTTTTGCCAGTGCGCCAATTCGGCGGAATGGTCGCCAAAACGCACGTGCAGGCGATCTCCGACGCGGCGGACGGCAAGCAGGCCATACAGCTCGGACTCATAATCGGCCGCATAACGATCGAGCGGCAGTGACGGGCGGGTGTCCAGCCGGCGGTTCTTTTCCAGGTCGGCCTTTTGAGCTGCCCTTGCGCGTTCCATGTGATCCGGACCGCCGATCGTCAGCCAGTGTTCCCACTTTTCTCCCTTGGTCCATGCATGCTCCGGACCGACAAGAAAGGCATCCAGCATGTCGAGGGAAATCATCTGCACGACCAGATTGTGGTCGAGGTTGGAAAGGACAATCACCCCTAGCCGCTCCTCGGGCACGAGCACCATGTCGGCACCCCAGCCGCCGCCGTGCGCGACGACCTTGCGCCCGCGATAGTCTCGCACAAACCATCCCAATCCCGTCCCCACGATCTTGGAGCTGTAAACATTAGCTCCTGGCCGTGCTTGGATCGGAATCGACTGGTGCATCGCGTGCATTTCCCGGACGGTTTCCGCCTTAAGCAGCCGCCGGCCGTCCCATTCGCCTTCCTGCAAGTGCAGTTTGAGCCACTGGGCCATATCAAGGGCGCTGGCGTGAATGGCACCTGCGGGAGCACAAAGTTCATCGCGGATCGGCGTTCGCAGCGGCTGGACCTTTCCCTCGTATCGCCGGTGGCGCGTCGCCAGCTTCTCGGCCGGGACTTCCAGGCGACGTATTGTTGCCGATTCCATTCCCAGCGGCTCGAAAATCCGCCGCTGGACAAATTGCTCCCAGGAGATCCCGCTCTTACTTGAGATCACTTCTCCCAGCTCGGCATACATCACGTTGTTGTAAGTGACCTTGGTGCGAAACGGCGCGGCCTGGCCCAGAAACTTGACCCGGCGGAGGATCTCTTCGCGAGGCAGGTCTCCCTTGACGAACAGCAAGTCGCCGCGAACCAGCCCCGTGCGATGGCAGAGCAAGTCGCGAAGCGTTACGTGCTCCGTCACGTACGGATCGGACAGCTCAAATTCCCGTAGATGCTTTCGGACCGGATCGTCCCAATTCAATTTGTCTTCTTCAACCAGCATGCCGATGCAGGCACTGGTGAACGACTTCGTGCACGAGGCGATGGAAAAAACCGTGTCCTTCGTGACCGGCCGCTGCATGCCGATTTCGCAGACTCCATAGCCGCGGGCAACGACCACCTGGCCATCCTTGACGACGGCGATCGCCAGGCCGGGAATTTCCCACTTCTGGATGACTTCGGAGACGTAGGCATCCGCGCCGTCGAACCGATCCTCAGCCGCCGCAGTAGCGCTGAATACGGTTGTAAGCAAAGCAACAAACAGCAGCTTCAAATTCGGCAGACACATACCGCGGCCAGCTATTTGGACTTTTTGTCGTGAGCGCCGTGGCTGCAGAGCAGCGCGGACATTTCGGGGTTTTCCTGGTAACTCCTGGCCCAATTGAGCGGTGTTTTGCCGCTATCGTCGTTGGCATGGACGTCGGCTCCGTGTTTGAGCAAGAGCCTTGCAACTTCCATTTGATTCATTCGCGCCGCTTCATGGAGCGGGACAACTCCCCCCTCGGCCTTGGCGTTGACATTTGCGCCACGCTGAATCAGGAGCTCGGCCAATTCCGGGCGGCCCCAGAATGCCGCGTCGAGCAGGGCCGTTCCCCCTTTGTGTCCCGTGTTGTCGTCGTCGCTGCGAATGTCGATGTCGCAGCCGTTATCCAAAAGCAGTTTGACAATCTCTCTGCGATCGAGCGTTACGGCTTCGTGAAGCAGCGGCCGGCCTGTAGGAGTCTTCGCCAAAGCCTGCTTGGAATCCGCCTTCAAAATGTCACTTGCCCGCTTGACGTCATCACAGGCGATCGCGGCAAGCAGATCGAGTTCCACTCCTCCGCGGTGTAGCGCCCGAATCACAGCCTGAAAGCGAACGTTGTCTTCCTCCTGTTCAGGGCGGACCTGATCGGCGGCCATCGACATTGGCGTCCAGCCGCTGGAGCGAGCGGTGGGATTGGCCTTTCGCTCCAGCAATAATTCCACCATTGACACGTTTCCTTCACTACATGCCATGTGCAATGCCGTGAAATCTCCAGGCGTCTTGGGATTGACGTTTACCCCGCGGTCCAGGAGCAACTTCACCGATTCAATGGCTCCCTTTTGGGCCGCCTTGTGAAGCAGCGTCGATCCCTGGGGCCCCCGACCGCTCCCCTCGTAGGTAACGACGACTTTTGGATCAGCGCCGGCATCAAACAACAATTTCAGCACGCTCGGATGCTCGATCGCGAAGTAGGAGACGGTGAGTCCGCCATAATCGGCATCTTCTGGGTCTGCGCCGCGATCCAATAGCAGCTTCACGATTTCCGCGCGGCCGTACATGGCAGCCGCGCGCATTGCGTCCTTGTCGCGTGCCTGCGATTTGTCTTTAATCAGGACGCGAACTCGCTCGACATCGCCGAGATAGCTCGCAGAGCGGATGTCGTACTCCGCCCCGGCCTCCAGCAGGATTTTCACCACGGAGCGTTTTTTCGCACATTCGGCGGCAAAGTCCGGGGTTTGCTCCTGATGGGCGATGTCGCTGGCCCGTTCCTCCAGCGCCGTCCGGGCGCTCACATTCTTGGCGTTCACGTTTGCTTTGTGTTTCAGTAGCAGCTTGACGACTTCGGGCTCGTCAGCCATGTGCAAAGCCGTGAATCGATTGTAGGCAACCGCCTCGACATGGGCTCCGTGCTCCAGCAGCCAACGCACGACATCGGGATAGCCGCAGCTTGCCGCCACATGCAACGGCGTTCGCTGATAGTCGTCCTGCTTGATGATCCATAAGGGGTCTGCCTCGATCATTCGCAGCGCTTGCCGCGGGCAATCTTCCCTCAGGTATTTATGCGGGGTCGTCAGTTTGGGGTCAACGAACAACGCCTGGATCGGCTCGCTGGTGATGTGCCCAGTCCACACTCCTTGTTGCTTCGCCAGGTCTGTGGATTTGATCTCAAAAACCGCCTGCATAGTGACGGGCTGGCCAGTATTCGGCTCGGGGACTCCCTTCCATATGCGCTCTCCCCAAATCGCGCCGGGCGTGACTTCCCACGAAAAAGTTCCTTGGGGCGGAATCGTGATCGTTTCCGGGGGCATGTTCTTCCAATCCCAGGAATACCGCTCGTGAAGATACATCTTCGATCCCGGCCGTTCGTCTTCCTTCGCAACGAACGACAGAGTTCCGTACCCGAGCTGGCAATTCTCGCTCCAGAGCCGAATTGGCTTGTCCGTCCTATTGGTAAATAGGACCGAAAACAGGCCGTCGCGATCGATGGTCTTCGTGCCGTTCTCGTCCTTGGTGGGAACGATGGCAACGGAAAGTCCCGTTGGGCTTTCCTCCGCTGCCTCTGCGCAGTGAGTGTCCTGGACGACGACCGCGGCGATGAGCAGCGCAGGCAGGAGCAATTTCATTGCATCAGATCCCCCAAGACGTCGCCCCCATGAATCGAGAGCCGGGAGTGGCCCAGTACCATTGATTGTAGGACTAACCGCCGTCGGTCTGAATACAGCCAATCGCAAGGCGCAGCGGCGTCGCTGGCCAATCAATCATCGATCCTCAACATACCGCCGCTGGCGCGTCAGATTTATCTCACCCTCGATTGGTCGTTCCTCGATTAGTTCCTCCGCCGCGACAGTGTGGAATGATACCACCACCCAGTCACGATCCGGCGGCACAACCGCCTGATGCCAGACGTTTGCGGGAATCGAAATCCAGCGCTGTTCCCATGGCGCTTGCCGATTGCTGAAAAGAGGGTGCGACTGCCAATTCCCTTCCCCGCCGGTCTGCAAGTCGCCGATCCCCTGGTAGGACATCATTCGCTGGCAACTGTTGGGATGCCGCTCCGCGCCGGTCGCCGCATCGGCGCGGAGAATGAAGACCCAGCTCGAAGCGATTCCCGAGGGAATTGATTGGCGATAAATCGACAACGGAAGCGGTTCCCAGGCCATCACGGCCGCGGTGTCGGCCGCGAGCTTACGCTTGACTCGCTCCACAACCCTGTCAATGTCGGCTCGCACCGCATTGGATTGAAGCAGGTCGTCGAGCAGCCCCAGGAGGGAGCGTTCGTCGGAGCTCATTAGCAGCCTCGGCTAGCCGGCTGGCCATCTCGATTCAGGCGGCCAGCGCGCTGGAATCATCGCTTCAATTGTCCTGCGGTCGCAGGTGCGTCGGCAATGGCGAGCTAGGCTTATTTGTCCCCTACGCGCGCGGGGCCGCCCAAGTCGTGTGGAATTGAATTGGAGAAGAGGTCATGAATTACGGCAAAGTCGTACCGCTCGTCTTGGTGGCGATTTTGGTGCTCGCCGCCCGGTTTGCGGTGAACATTCCACAAGTAGACCAGAAAGCGGAGATAGAAAAGGCGTATCAGCGGCAGGCCGAAGAAAAGGCGCGGCGGCTGGCCGGCGCGTGCAGCTACCTGCTGAGCGAGGATGACTTTGCGGTCATGTTTCCCGATCAGCCGCGGCAGGACCAGTACATCTTCATTGGCGAAAATGACGACGACTGGCACCTCCACTGGCAGTACGACACGTCCTTTGAAGTCGAACGCACCGAGCTGGACGATGACGCGGGGCCGTCGAATGTGGCGGCGGATCGAGCGCTGCTGCGAGACGCGGCCCAGCGCTCCATCGATTATCGCAACGAATTCCTGAAGGGCAAGCCGGACGAATGGGTGATTCAGCAGCAGCGTGATTTTCTGCTATTGGATCTATTTGCAGCGCGGGAGTTCACCTACAAGTACCGGAAATACACGACAGAGCTGCCGCGCGAGGGGCGCGTGTGGAAGATCAAGGTCCCCAAAGCAATCATCACGCTGCACGTCGATGGGGAGCCTGAAGTGGTGAACTCCCCGCTGGCAGAGAGCTTCTTCCAGTCGTTCAACTATCTGCCGCCGCCGAATTAGCGGCTCGCTCGGCAAGAAAACAAAAAACCGTCGCGGGGGTCAACCGCGACGGAGCATTTGGGACGAATTCGGCGATGGGGAGCACCCGAGGGTGCTTCCCGGGGTTGTCTTAAACGAGTTCCTTGCGAGCGCCGATCAGCGTGCGGAGGCGTTCCGCCAGCAGCTTGGCGTCGAAGGGCTTCTTGAACGTTTCGTTGATGCTCGAGCGATCGAAGCTCAGCGGGCTCCCGTCATCCGGCAGCAAAGCGATCAGGATCGTCTCGGCGAAGTCGGGGTTCTTTCGCAGATTTTGGCAAATCTGGAGAGATTCGACCTTGCCGATCGAGAAATCGACGATGATGCAGTCGGGGTGGAAGCTTTCGGCCTGAATGCCAGCTTCAAATCCGCTGGCGGCCACAGCAACCCGGAACGACTTTTCGGAGGGGAGTTCACGCCGGAGATTTTCGATCAGAATCTGGTCCTGCGCCACAATCAGCACTTTCGCCATCGCCTCGTCTTCGAGGTCACCGAGTGGCATGCCATGCTCTTTGAGGAACTTGATCAGATACTCGCGCGGGATGCGACGGTCTTGCGAGCCGGGGATGCGGTAGCCTTTGAGGCGACCCGAATCGAACCACTTGCTGACCGTGCGCGGGGCCACTTTACAGATCTTCGCGACCTGTCCAGTAGTGAAGACCTTCATATCAGGCTCTCCAATACTCTCTCTTTGACTCGTGGCGCTTCGTTCCGTGGTGAGGAGCCGCGGGACGTTGCGTTTCGCCCCTGCCTGCGTCTACCGGCGGGTCTCGATCCTTCTGTGCCGGCTGTGGGATGGCCGGAGGACGCAAACAGCTGGGTTGGGCTAAGTTGTGCTTCGGTGGCTTGGGCTCAGTTCCCTCTGATCCGCGCCTACAAACAACATCGGCACTGGCTTGCCGGAACACGGCGGAAAATCCCGATTTTCGCCAGCAGTGCTTGGACCGCGGCAATGCGGGATTCCGGCAAACCAGGACCGACCGTACTCGGCGAGGTACTTACGACTGAGGGGACGTGAAGAATGCGCCTGGGTCGGCGGCAGCAGTCCGCACCGGAGCGCCTTTTTTAGTTGCGCTCCGAGATTCCCCCCTGGAAGACCGTGCTATCACGGGATGCCATCGCGGATGGCGAGTCCGCAAGTGCCCCCCGGGACACGTCTTCCGAATGTTAGCATCGTATGAACTAGGCGGCCGACTTTAGAAAGTCCGGCTCGGCGCGCTAGAAGTGCGGTTCCATGATGCAAAAACGCCGTCTGCCCGCTCGAGCGATGCGCTTAATTATACGGGTCGTAGCAAAAAGACCAATCGTTGCGCCCCAGCGCTACGGGCCGCTGGCATGACTCAGCACCGACAGCAGCGTCACTGACACCGTCATGTAGATGATGATCCCCAAGATGTCGGACAGTCCCGCCACGAAGGGGTTGCTCATCAATGCCGGGTCCAGCCCCAGCCGCTTGAAGATTAGCGGCAGCATCGAACCGGTCACGGCGCCGCAAGTGACGACCACGACGAGCGTCAGCGGGATTACCAGCGGCCAGAGGGGATAGCGGTAGGTCTCCGCTTCGTTGAACGTCATGATCCAGGAAATGACGGCGCCCAAAATCCCCAGCACGATTCCCAGGAGCACTCCCACCCGGACTTCCCGCCAGAAAATACGTCCCCAGTCCTTGAGCGTCACGTCACCAGACGTCAGGGCGGTAATGACGAGCGTGGCGGATTGGTTTCCCGAATTGCCGCCGCAGGACATGATGAGCGGGATGAACAGGACCAGCCATTTCCAGTCGTGGAGCTGGCCTTCGTAGTAGCCCAGGGCGGAAGTAGTAAACAGGGCCGTGACAAAGAGGATGGTCAGCCAAACCCCTCGCTTCCACGCCAGCGTGACCAGACCGGTTTGCAGGTAGCCTTCTTCCAGCGGGGCAACCGCCGCCAGCTGCTGGGCGTCCTCGGCCGCCTCCTGGCGGACGGCATCGATGACGTCGTCATGGGTGATGATGCCGACCAGCCGCTGCTGGCTGTCGACGACAGGGATGGCGAGCAGGTCGTATTTCGCCACGCGGTTAGCGACGTCTTCCCGGTCGTCGGTGGCCCCCACCGTCACCAGGTCCTTCTCCATCAGGTCCCGCAGACGGAGGTCGGTCTTGCCAAGCTTGGAGACCAGCCTTCGCGTCGAAACCACGCCTCGCAAACGCAAGTCCTTATCGACTACGTAGATGTAGTAAATGGTCTCCAGGCGCTCCGCCTCGTGGCTCAGCTCGGCCATCGCTTCCCGCACGGTCAGCGACTCGTCGAGCATCGCCACTTCCGTGGTCATCATGGCCCCGGCGGTGTCTTCCGGGTATTCGCGGAGGCGCAGCAGCTCTCGGCGCTCGTGCGCAGGCAGCAGCGGCAGCAGCTCCTCCACGACCTCCGGCTTGACCCCGTGCAACAGGTCCACGCGGTCGTCCGCCGGCAGATCGGCCAGCAACTCCGCGACCTCAGCGCGGTCCTGCGTCTCGATGATCTCGATCTGCTTTTCGTGGCTGAAATAGCCGAAGGTCTGCTCGCGCAGCTTGAGGTCCGCATGGCGGAGCACTTCCCACGCCTCGGCCGCATTGAGCCCCTCCATGTATTCCGCCGTGCGGGCGGGGTGCAAAGCGGTGCAGAATTCCTTCAGATCGGCCGCGTTCTTTTCGGCCAGCATCTCACGCAGCTCAGGGAGAAAAAGCGTGTTCATCGGCCCTATGCCAGCGCTGAGCGAGAAAGGAGCCCCTGGCGCAACCTTAGAACGCCGATGGGAAACTGCAAGTATTGGCGCGACAGTCCCAGGTGTCAAAGGCGGGGTTAACCTGCTGTGCGCATGGCCCTTGGCGGTTGCAGTCGCGGCAACGGTATGGCCAAACCAGCCTTTGGACGAAGAAGACTATGCGACGCGAGGCGAATAGCTTTAGGATATTGGGCGGGTTCGTCGCCACTTCAACTTGTGAGGCGAGACTATGTTGCAAAACCGGTGGTTGCTGGTGTCAGTACTGGCGGGGCTGATGGGACCAATGTCCTTTACAACATTGCGGGCCGCCGAGTTTCGCAGCGGCGAAAAGAAGTTGACGGTGGCTTCCGAAGAGGTTGTTGAAGATGACTTGTACATCGCGGGCCAGGATGTGGTCATAGACGGCACGATCAAGGGCGACCTGTTCGTCGCCGGACAGTCGGTAACGATCAATGGAACGGTGGAGGGGAACGTCTTTGCCGCGGGTCAAAGCGTCATCGTGAAGGGAACAGTGAAAGGGGACTTATTCGCGGCGGGTCAAGGTGTGTCGATCGAGGGGCGCGTGGAGGATGACGCGCGGGTCGCCGGACAAATCCTGAAGGTTTCCAAGAGTGGTTATGTTGCCGGAGATTTGTTCGGGGCCGGCATGAGCCTGGAGTGCGAAGAAGGCAGCACGATTACCACGGACATGGTGGTTGGCGCCATGCAGGCTTTGCTGGCGGGCAGTCTGGGGAGAAACCTCTACGGCGGTGTGGAAAACTGCCAGATCGATGGCGAAGTTGGCGGCAACGTGCGCGTGGAAACCGGAAATGGCGACGCGCTGCCGCCGCAGACCTTTCAACAATTGCCGCCGGGGTTCTCCGTACCGCACGTCGCCGGGGGGCTGCACGTCGGAAAGGATGCAAAAATTCGCGGCAAGCTGACTTACACGTCGGTTCGCGAAGCGGACATTGCCGATCCTGCTGCGGTCACAGGCGGCGTCGAACACATTGCCGTCGCCCCGCGCGCTGCCGGCGCGCCACCTCCCAAGCCAACTCCGCTCAATGAGGCTCTCTCCCGGCTCAAAGGCATGGCCGCAGTGGCCGTCTTTGGTTTGCTGACCGTGCTGCTGATCCCTCGCTGGACCACCGAAATGGCCGCCAATATTCGCCATCGCATCTGGCTAAGTATTGTCGCTGGCATCGTGGGATTCGTCGGCTTTATCGTGGTGATGCTGGCGCTGGGGGCGGTGACGATTGTCGCCATGATGCTCTTCGGCAGCATTGGTCTCGACGACTTGACCCTCGCGTCGCTTGGACTCGGTCTCTTTGGCGGCGTCACGCTGGCTGGCCTGCTATGGTTTGGGCTCAGCTTTCTGGCGCCTACGGTAGTCTGTGTCTTCATTGGCCGCATCATCGGCCGATCGCCAGGCTTTCCGACGATTGCCGCATTCCTGATCGGCCTCGTGCTGGTGGCGATCTTATGGGCGATTCCCTCCGCCGGATGGTTGATTGCCACCGCGATGGTAACGCTGGGATTTGGCGCGTTCTGCGTCTGGCTGGTCGCTGGGCCGCCGCCGGAGGTCCCCGTCCCAGCAACTTCCGCTGCGACGGCGACGGCAAAACGGTAGGTCAAGTGCTCGTAGCTTGAGTGTTCTCACATCGCGCGGCGAATGGGCGGAAGATTGGGGTTCAATTCGTTCTGCGCTTGCTGAGCGGCAATCGACCGCAACTGCAAGTAATAGTTGATGATTGCCGCTGCGGGAATGAAGAGAATTCCCCAAGTCGGCAAGCCCCAGGTCAGGTTGAACCGCAGCAGCCTGCCGAGCAGCTTTCGCGCCTCGGGGGGCGACGAAAAGAATCGGAATTCTTCGCAGATGAAGTAGATGACGAAGCCGCGATACGTGTGATAGCGGACCGCGACGTCTCCCGGGATTGGCGCGGAGCGAATGTCGATTCCTTCGAACCTCCGCGCCAGAGCACTGCGGCCCACCCAATTAAACCCGCCGGTCAAATAGGCAACCGGAACGAAGACCAATAGCGCCAGGGCAATGACGGGTATCGAGTAGATGAAGCACCACTCGAGCCATGCGGGCAATGCCGCGATCAAGCTCAGGGCCATCGCATTTCCTTTCGGACCGCACAGCAAATTGGCCGAGGCAGCAGGTGAAACGGCGCTGTGCGCCTGATAGCATAAGCGCCCTAGAGGTTGTGATTCAACAAATCGGGGTGACCATCATGCGCCTTCAGCTCATTCGCTTTGGACTCCACAGCGTGTTCCTGGCACTGGCCGCCATGGCTAACGCCGCAGCCGCTGCCGAGCGTCCCAATTTTCTGATCATCCTCTGTGACGATCTGGGTTATGGCGATCTGGCCGGTTACGGCCATCCTGTGATCAAGACACCCCACCTGGATGCTTTGGCCCGCGAGGGGATGCGGCTAACCGACTGCTATTCCGCCGCGCCAGTCTGCTCGTCGTCCCGGGCGGGAATGATGACGGGGCGCACGCCCAGCCGCATCGGCATTTATGATTGGATCCCCGCGGGCCATCCGATGCACCTGCTGCGCGAGGAGATCACGATTGCGTCGCTGCTGAAGCAGGCGGGTTATGCGACCTGCCACGTGGGGAAATGGCACCTCAATGGCAAGTTCAATCAGCCCGAGCAGCCACAGCCAGGGGACCACGGTTTTGACCACTGGATGAGCACGCAAAACAATGCCGGTCCCAGCCACGAAAATCCAGCGAACTTCGTCCGCAACGGCGAGCGCATTGGCGTGCAGCAGGGATTTTCCTGCCAGATCGTGGCTGATGAGGCGATCGTCTTCCTCAAGGAAAAGCGGGACAAAACGCAGCCGTTCTTTCAATTCGTCTGCTTTCACGAGCCGCACGAGCCGATTGCCTCGCCACCCGAGCTGGTGGACGAGTACAAGCCGCTGGCCAAAAAGCCCATCGACGATACACGCGGCAAACCGGGCGCCTCGGCGAATGTTGACCCCGATCCCGAGCGCGACAACCTGGGAAGAGCCATGTTCTATGCCAACGTGGCCAATGTGGACCGGGCGGTGGGACGCATTCTGGCGGCACTCGACGAATTCAAATTAAGCGAGAACACACTGGTGTTCTTCTCCTCGGACAACGGTCCGGAGACGCTCAACCGTTATGCCACCGGCTGGCGCTCGCACGGCTCGCCCGGTCCGTTGCGCGGGATGAAGCTGCACCTTTATGACGGCGGCATTCGCGTCCCGGGCATTCTCCGCTGGCCGGCCCGGATCAAGTCCGGCCAGATTATTTCTGAGCCCGTCTGCTCGCTCGACGTGCTGCCGACGTTCTGTGAGCTGGCCGGAATCGAGCCGCCGGCCGACCGCGCGCTCGACGGCACAAGCATCGTGCCTTTGCTCGACGGCAAGCCGCTAACGCGCAAGACGCCCTTGTTTTGGCACTACTATCGTTCGCTCACGGGCCCCAAGGCGGCCATGCGAGCCGGCGACTGGATGGTGCTGGGGGCGTGGGAAGACACGGCGCTGCCGCAGGGGGTTGTCGTGCGCGGCGACGTCGAGCTGATCAAGTCGCGAAAGCTCACGCGGTTCGAGCTATACAACGTGCGCCGCGACGTGGGCGAAACGACCGATTTGTCGGCCCAGGAGCCGCAGCGCCTGAAAGAGCTGTCGGCCCTGCTCGTGGCCAAATACGAAGAAGTTCAGCAGCAGGCGCCGCGCTGGGATGATCTCCCCGAGCTCAATGCGGCCAAGGCGAAGGGAAAGAAAGCAAACTAGCTTCAGCCACTGGGCGGTTTCACTTCAGCTTCTTGAGCATCTGCTCGGCCACGAAGTCGTGGCCGGTCTGGTTGAAGTGATTGCCGTCGTATGTCAGCAGGCCCTGCGACTTGTTCTCGGTGTTGTTTTTCTTCCAGTACTCCACGAAGGCCTTGCGCAGGTCGTTGAGCGGCACTTTTTTCTTTTTGGCGACTTCGCGCTCGATCTGGGCAAACTCCTCCAGCTTGGGGTCGTCCTTGTTGGTGCCGTCGTGCTTCTCTCCCACGCTGGTGAGCGAGCACTGGATTACCTGAATGCCGGCGTCTTGAAGCTTATCGATCAATTCCTCCAGTCCAGTCTGAAACGTCTCTTTGGGGATGCGCCGCGCGTCGTTGCAGCCGATCTGGATGAAGACGACCGAAGGCATCTTGGCGATCACGTCCTTGTCCACGCGCTTGAGCAGGTCCGGTACCGTATGCCCGCCGGTGGCCACCCACTCCACGGTGAGATTCTTCTCCTTGTGCGTTTCCGCCAGCTTCTCGCGGACGATCCGCACGTAGCCTTTGGTGACATGTTCCGGCGGCGCTTCGCGGCCGGCCAGTTCGGTGAGCGAATCGCCGAAGAAGAGGATGACGTCTCCCTTCTTGAGCTTCACGGTCATCGAAGCCGGATCGCTCTCTTGCGCCACAGCTTCGAAGGTGCTCAGGAAATAGAACGCCGGACCAGACGCGGCGGCCAGCAGAAGCAGGGCTCTGGAAGCGAACATAGCTGTCTCCTCGAAGTTGGGTTTAGATGTTGCTGGAAACGCTCATTATTAGCGAACCGCGTCGTAGAGCACCACTTCGTCGACGTAGAGATCCACTTCCTTGTCTCCTTCCGGCTCGACGAAGAAAAACAGGTCGTCCACCAAATGGCCGGCGGCAAAGGGGGTGCTTGAACCGTCGTTTCGCTTGCCGTCGGTCGCGAAATTGAGATAGAGCGTTTCCCAGCGATCCGGCTTTAGTCCATTCACGCGGATATGGCGATTGTCTTGGTCGGTCGCGTCAAAGATCTGCGCCGTCAATGCCGTCGCTCCGCTCAGATGATAGCGGAGTCGCAACTTGGTATGCTCGCCGACCGGTCGCGGCGGTGCGATTTGCAGGCGGATCCATTTGCCCTTGGCGTCACGTCGCGGCACTGCCCGTGCCACCCCCCAATAGGATCCTGCCGGCGCTCCCTTGGCCGGCGTGAGGATGTCGAATTCGCCGGGCCAATACTTGGGCTTGCTCTTGGCGTCGATGCCGGTGTCAAACGCTGCCAGGAAGATGACCCGGTTGGGAAACGGCTCGTCCTCGGGGGGCAAGGCCGGGTCTTCGCAATAGAAAATGACGTCGTCGATGAGCACTTCGTACGCATTGCCGTCCCCTGGCTTGCCGACATAGAGCTGAAAATCATCCATCCGCTCCCCTTGCTTGAAGGGAACGCCGGGAGTGCCGTCGTTGCGTTGGGCATCGCGGCTGAAGTTGATCGAGGCCTCCGACCATTTGCCTGCGGTCAGGCCGCTGACGCGGACGTGGTTGTTGTCCTCGCTGGTAAGGCTGAAGTGCTGGAACGTGGCCTCAGTCGTGCCGCGCAAGAAATAGCGGAGATAGAGCTTGTTGACTTTGCCCATCATCGGCCCGGGGACGGGATTGATGCCCGTCTTCAGTGCGGCGCTCGCGCCGCCAGACTTCGGTTGGGCGCCGAGTGCCGTCGTGTTGCCAGGGTACTGCAGAATGTTCGTTTTTTCCGGCGGCCCGAACCAGGCGTAGTCCGGCGTCTGCCCCTCAAAGTCGCAGGCGGCCCAGATGCGATGCGGAAAACGGGCCGGCCGCACGGCTCTGGCGACCGCCTGCCCGCGCTCGGCCAGGACGCGATCAATGACGTTCGCGTAGGCCATCAGCGTCAGGTAGTTCCGCAGCAGAAAACCATTCTTGTTGAGACTCTCCTGGGAAAATTCCTGGTGGGCCTTGGGATTCGACGGATGAACGCCGTCACGACAGACGAGCGTCGGCACTTCGTACTCGCTTCCAGGAACGTCTTTGAATTTCGCTAGCGTCCCGTCCCAGTCGTCCGGCCGGCGCTTGAGAATCTCAGCCTGATAATCGATCAGCGGCACTTGTTTTTCCTTGGCGACTCGGCGGACTGCTTCGGCGAACTGTTTGGATTTTTCGAGCAGCCCGCTCCGCGGAGGCAGAGTCGTGAGCAGCACCACGGTGCCCGCGGCCAGGCAGCGGTCCACAACTTCGGTCGTCTTCTGCTCGAACTCGGCCACTTCCAACTCGCCCAGGTCGTTGCTGCCAAACATGATGATGGCCGCCTCGGGTTTGAGTTTGGCCAGCCACTTGTCAACGTTCTCGTGCGCCCAGCGAATCGTCATTCGGCCCTCATTTCCGAATTCCGGCCCTCGCCACCCAGTCCAGCATTCGTCGGCCAGGTACTCCTTGACGCGATCGTGTGCCGCGGCCGTTTCCGGCGACATCCCTTTGGGCTCGCCCCGCAGCGGCGCCCAAAAAGCCATCGACACGCTGATCGAATCGCCAAAGAGAGCCAGCGTCCTGGGAGCGCCGGCGAAACGGGCATGCACCTGTTTCATAGGCTGGGACCAGGGGGGAACTTCATCGGCGGCCAGCTTGCTGGGAAGGAAAGGGGCCCAAGCAAGAAGCGTCAGCGCAATTGCTCGAAGCATCGATGCGTTCATGAATTCTCCCTCGTGCAGCAGAGGCGGCCGTCTCGCGAGCGATAGCATAACGCGCCGCTGGAGCAACTGGACCTCCCGCACTTGGCCCAGTTACGATCAAGGCCGATAACTGCTGATTTATGGCGTCTCAGGAGACTCGACCATGTTGCGATCGCACGTTTCGCTGCTGGCTCTGCTGATGCTTTCCGGTCCGATGCCCCTTTCGGCTCAGGATGCCGACTGGAAAGTCGGGTTGGCACGCGTGAAGATCACGCCGCCGCAGCCGGTTTTCATGGCCGGCTATGCCTCGCGCGATCGGCCGTTCGAGAGCGTTCACGATGATTTGTACGCCAAGGCGCTGGTGCTGGTTGATCGGGAGGGAACCCGCGCTGCTCTGGTCACGACCGACCTGATTGGCCTGACTGCGGCAATTGCCGACCCGATCCGCCAGCGAATCGAGGAGCAGACCGGCATTCCAAGGGCGTCGGTTCTGCTCAGCTCGTCGCACACGCACACGGGTCCTTCGCTGAGCCTGGATGCCACGCCCGAAGAAGGCCGCTCGCTGGCTGATGCGGAGCGGACCGCCGGCTATACCAAGGAGCTGCAAGACAAGCTCGTGCAGGTCGTCGTCGCCGCGGCCAAGGACCCCCAGCCGGCGCGCCTGTCGTGGAGTGTTGGCGTCGTCCACTTCGTGATGAACCGCCGCGAGGTGACCCTCGATCGCGGGATCATCCTCGGCGTCAACCCGCGCGGACAGGCCGACCGCAGCGTTCCCGTCCTGCGGATCGACGGTGCTGACGGCAGCCCGCGGGCGATTCTCTTCGGCGCCGCCTCGCACAACACCACCCTGGGGCCCCGCGATTACGAAATCAGCGGAGACTATGCCGGCCATGCCCAGCGGCTCGTGGAAGCTGAGCAGCCTGGCGTCCAAGCGATGTTCATCCTGGGCCTGGCCGGCGATGCCAACCCGTATCCTCGCGGCAGTCACGCGATTGCCGAGCAGCACGGAAAGGAACTGGCGACAGAGGTCCTCCGCGTTTCCGCGGACAAGGAAAAACTTGCCGCGGTCCGCGGCCCGTTGCGCATCGCCTGGGGGGATGCCAAACTTCCACTGGCGCCCGCACCGTCACGCGACGAACTTGTGCGGCTGGCTGAGGGCCGATCGGGGACCAGCCCTTGGATGGCGAAGCAGATGCTGGCCCGGCTGGGCCGCGGCGAGATGCTGCCCACGGACTACACATGTCACCAGGCGGTCTGGCAATTCGGTGAGGATTTGACGCTGGTTGCGCTGTCGGGCGAAGTCGTGGTCGATTACGTGCGGCTGCTGGAGGATGCGCTCGGGCCGGGGCGGCTGTGGCTGGCCGCCTACTGCCATGACGTCTACGGCTACCTCCCCTCGGCCCGCGTTCTTGAGCAAGGAGGCTATGAAACGCGTGGACTCTACTCGGGCGGCATCGGCACGTTTACACCTCAAGCAGAATCGGAGTTTGTGCGGGTTGTGAAAGACCTGGCGAGCAAGGCGGGCCGACCCACGGAAGCGAAATAGGTCAGCATGTCCGTTCGGTCGGGGCGACTAAATGCCGAACTGTCTCAGGACTATTTCACACACGTCGGTGTCCGCCGTCGGCTGCTGGACAAAGATCCCGCACTGCGAGGAGAGAAGGACACCGCGCTGGGCGTCGGTTGCCACCGGCGCGCCGTGCGAGCCTTTTACGAGCGTCGCGTCCAAGGGAATGCTCTTGGTAGCCATGTCGAAATGCAGTTCGACCGGATCGTACCCTGGCTTCTGATGGATATCGACGCTGCGGGCGAATTTCGGCGATTTGGAATCATCCAGCCAGTAGTAGTACGCCTGCCAGCTCTCGGCGCTGGAGATCAAAATCACTTCACCGCTTCGCTCGTGATCCATGGCATATTTTGCCCGCTCCTTGCCAGCTAGCACTTCGGCGATGCCGTGCTTTGCCCGAAAGAGATCGACCACGCGACCTATAACCGCGGAATTTGCGTCCTTCACGAAGACGTGCGAGAACTGGTGATCCACCAGCGCCCAGGCCTGGCTGGCGGCGAAGTCAATCCGCTCGCCATCGTCCCTCTCGCTCACGGCCAGCAATCCAGCCTGGCGAAGCACGCGGTTGGGATACGTCACATGATTGACCGGCGTGATCACGTACTCGCTGGCGACCAGCCACAGCGGAGCGGTTTCATATCCCTTCTGCGCCGCAATAGCCAGCTTGCCAATCACCTCGTCGAGCTCAACTAGTGCCTTTTGAGCTGGCGGGCTGTCCGGTCCGGTCCGCTGCGCGGCGTAGTCCAGGTGCGGCAAATAGATGTAAAAGAACCGCGGGCGAAAAGACTGCATGACGAGCGCCGCCGAGTCGGCGATCCACGCGCTCGACTTGATGTTGGCGATTGGTCCCCAAAAGTGCTGAAGTGGAAAATGCCCGAGCGCGTCCCGCAGCGTGCCGTACAACTCCACCGGCTTCGTATAGCACCACAGCGATTCGCTGCCGTCGGGATTATGGATCGGCGCGGGCATGCAGATGTAGTCGGCGCCGCACCCTTTGCTGAGCATCGGAAACCAGACGGCCGACGTGAGCAGCGAGTCATGCCGATGAAGAATGTCCCAGATTTGCGGCTGCTGGATCTTGTCGTTCCAGGCGGTCCACATTTCAACTGCGCACTTGTCTCGCCAAAAAAAACCGTTGGCGACCACGCCGTGGTCGCGCGGCAGCTTGCCGGTCAGCATGTTCGCCTGCACCGGCCACGTGACCGCAGGAAAGCTGGAGACGAGCGTCGTTCGATCACCACCCGCCATAAGCTGCGACAGGCTCGGCATCAACGACAGATCCTGGCCGCGCAGACCGGGGATCGATAAGAACACAACGACATCGCTCATGGCACGTCCCGCTGCGTGAGAGAATCAACATCGAGAGCCATCGCGCCTCACCCTAGCCAGCCGCATAGGGCTTGACCAGGGGATGCAGAAAGTCGAAGGCCTTGCGCACAGCATTAGGCGCGTCATGACTGTGGCGGCTTAGTTCGACATGAATGCCGCCGCGGTAGCCCGCCTCGGCCATGGCCGCGATGATCGGCGGAAAATCCATCTCTCCCTCGCCGAACATCAAGTGCTCGTGAATGCCGCGGCGCATATCCTCGATGTGCACGTTGACCAGCAACGAGCCCCAGTGGGCGATTTTTTCTGGAATCGGCAGCTCGCCCTGGCAGTGTAGATGTCCCACGTCCAGCGTGAGCTTGAGTTGAGGCGATGAGCATCGCGACTTCAGTTCGGCGAATTTCTCGAGCGTGTCGATGAACATCCCCGGCTCAGGTTCAAAGCCCACGGCAACGCCGCGACGCTGAGCATGGTCGAGCACCAAAGACAGCCGCTCCAAAAGCCGCGCCCAAATTGTTTCAGCAGGCGACGCATCGCGCACAACGCCAGACCAGAGGGACACGCAGCGGCCGCCGAGAAGCTCGGCCGCATCGATTGCCCGACAAAGAAAGTCAATTCGTTTGGCCGCTTGCTGGGGATCGGCCGTAACCAGCGTCGGCTCGTGTTTGACTCGAGGATCGAGCAAATAGCGCGCGCCCGTCTCAATGACGCTGGCGAGATCTCGTTTGCCAAGTACATCGCGAAGCTTTGAGCGCTGCTCGGGCCAATCGTTGGCAAATGGATTTAGTGGCCCATGGTCGAGGGTTAACGCCACCGAACGATAACCGACATCAGCAAGCAAATCGATTGCTTGAAATGGATCGTGGTTTGCCAAACCGTTGGTGTTGTACCCCAAAAGCATGGGTTGCTCCGCCGGAGCCGCGCAAAATCCATCACTAGCGTAGCAGAAGCTGATTACAGTTCGCCACTTGCGCTGTTGTATCGTTTTGCAACACATGTTGCGTAAAGATACATTCCACGTGTGGCGGCAAAAAAAGAAGGCGAGTTGAACCCACCTCGAACGGGACTCAACTCGCCTTCCATAAAGCAGCGGTCAAGGGCTGGCCGCTGTGCCTCAAACTCTCCGCTTCGCGTGCCTCAACTCTTGTTGCTGAGAGCGTTTAGCTCGCAGAATCAAGCTGTCGATCGGTGGCCGTTATTGCCTCATTCTCGAAACCGGCCCCGATTCATCGGACCCGCCTCTCTGTTCCGGCCCCGATGGCTTCGCGAAACGTCATTGCAAAGGTCTCCCCCCTCCGCAACTGGTTGGGGGTAGGAAGCAACCGGCGCGCCAAACGAGAATAAACGCCAGAAAAAGCTCGTTCAGGGCACTGGGTACGCTTGGGCATCCGGCGCTGGGGGCAGGACCCTCGGTGGAACGCGAACCTGGATCTCGTTTTCGTGGACACGCACCTCGAAGTTGTCCACTTTGACCTTGGGATTATCGCACCACTTCCCATCTTGGACGCAAAATCGCCAGGCATGCCACGGGCAAGTCACAATCCCCCCTTCCAGATATCCACCGGCCAGCGAAGCTCCCATGTGCGGGCAAAAGTCATCGATCGCGAAGAACGTCCCGCCATCGTTGAAGACCGCCACCATCCGGCCATTGACGGCAAACGCTGTCCCAGTTCCTTCCGCAATCTCGCCAACCTTGGCGACGGTGACAAAGTCGGACATGTCCGGTCCTGGTGCCGTGGAGTAAGATCGTTGCGCTGGAATTAAGTTTCGTGAAATTGTACCGGCCAACGCAGATGGACTACAGGGCGCACTTTTCATCGCCGCAGCCGAGGGTCATTTGCCGCTGTGCACTGGCGGCGTGTCTGGCAATCGTGGTGGCAATTGCTCCGGTCACGTCCCGCGGCCAGGAGCGTGATGTCTCTGCTCCTCCAGTGGCTTCGGCGCGAGAGCTTTTCTTATCCGGGCGTTTTGACGAAGCCGTCGAGGAGTATCAGAAAAAACAGCAGCGGACCGCTCAGGACGATGCCGATCTTGCCCAGTGCCATTTGTCAACCGGCAACACGGACCGGGCACGGGCCGTACTCAAGGAGGCCATCCGCCGGCAGCCCGAGGAGGCGCTGCTTGCGGGCGAGCTGGCTCGCCTGGAGCTGGAGTGCGGCAACTACGATGCTGCGCTACGTCTGGCAGAGTCAGCGCTAGAACTCGACGACAAGTGCCTGCCGGCCAGGTGGGTCCAAGCGGAGCTGCACCGCTTGAACGGACGAATGGAAGCCGCCCAAGACGCGTTCGAGTGGTTCATTCGCCACTACAACAGCGGCGCACCCATTGCCCGCAGCGAGGACCTGCACCTCGTTGGCTTGGCAACTGCTGAGTATGCCCGCTGGACGCGCAACCACACGCAGTTCAAGCGGCTGATTTCCGACCTTTATCCAGGTCTGCTGGAGCGTGAGCCGAAGTACTGGCCGGCTCACTTGGAAATGGCGCGCCTGTTTGCCGAGAAGTACAACCAGGCGGACGCGGCCGAGTCGATTGCCGCCGGTCTGGCGATCAATCCCCAGGCCGCCGATTTGCACGTGCTCCGAGCGCAACTGGCGGTAGACCAATTCGACCTGGCAGCCGCACGATCGTCGCTCGAGCGAGCTCTGGCCATTAATCCCAACCACCTCGGTGCGCAGCGGATTCGTGCGGACATCCTGCTGGCCGACGTGCGTCCCGCGGAAGCGGTGGACGTGTTGGAGGGGGCCAGAAAGCTCCAGCCGCAGGATGAGGAGACGCTCGGCCGCCTGGCAGCGGCGTATGCCGCCGTCGATGGGATGCCCGATGGCAGGCCGGCTGCGCGGATGCAGGAGCTGATCGATCAGGTGGCCAAGGCCAACCCCCACTGCGGCGTTTTCTATCTATCCGCTGGTGACGCCCTGGACCGGATGAGGCGTTTTCCGCAAGCTGCCGAGCACTATCGTCTGGCGCAGCAGAAAATGCCGCAGCTAGTTCAGACGCGCGGCAAGCTGGGAATGACCCTGATGCGGCTGGGAGAGGAAGCGGAAGCGGCCGTGCTGCTCGATGAGGCGTTCACGATCGATCCATTCAACTTTCGCGTCAAAAATACGCTCGAAGTCCTCGAAACGCTCAAGGGCTATGCGGTCCTGGAGACCGAGCACTTCGTGCTGAAGTTCGACCGCGGCAGCGACGAGCTGCTGGCCAGGTATGCCGCCCGCTATTTGGAACGGGAGGTCTATCCACAGCTGGTCGAACAATTTGGCTTCCGTCCGGAGGGAAAGACGCTGATCGAAATATTCAGTCGTCACAAGAGCACCAGCGGTCACGGCTGGTTCAGCGCGCGAATGGTGGGCCTGCCGGCCATCGGGACGGTCGGAGCATGTGCCGGGCGAATGATCGCCCTGACCAGCCCTGACGAGATTCCCAAGAAACTCAACTGGGCTCGTGTGCTGCGGCATGAGTATGTGCACGTCCTCAATCTACAGCAAACGGACTTTTGCATTCCGCACTGGTTCACCGAGGGTCTGGCCGTCCATAGCGAAGGGGGGCCGCGTGCGCGCTCGTGGAATGAGATTCTGGCGCGGCGTTTACACGAAAAGAAACTGTTTGACCTCGACGCGCTGACGTTTGGGTTCGTTCGTCCTGCCAGTAGCGAGGAGTGGTCGCTGGCCTATTGCCAGGCGGCGCTGCATGTCGATTACATGCACGACAAATTTGGGCCCCAGTCCAGCGCGGCGATGCTCGCGGCCTATGCCCAGCGGAAATCGACGGCCGAGGCCATCGAGCAAGCGCTCGGCGTCAAGCAGGCCGAGTTTGAGCAAGGTTATCGGGAATATGTCGGCGAGTACTTGGCCAAGCAGGGAGTCGTAACGCAGAAAAAGGTTCCGTCGCTGGCGGACCTCGAACAGGCCGCTACGAACGATGGAGCCGACGCCGCGGCCAAGGCGGCATTGGCGCGGGCCCATCTGGACCGCAAGAATCTCCCCGAGGCTCGCCGATGGGCAATTGCCGCCCGCGAGCAGGCCGAAGGAGATCCGCTGGCGGCCTACGTTCTGGCCAGACTGCAATTATCCATTGGGGATAGCCAGGCGGCGCTCGAGCTGTTGGAGAAGACAGTTGATGCAGAACGGCCCCAAGAGGATCACCTGGCGTTACTGGCGGCCATGAAGCTGCAAGGGGGCGATTTGGCCGAGGCGGAGCGGCTGCATCAACTTGGGCAGAAGCATTTCGCCGCCAGCGACCGCTGGCTCAAGGGCCTGGCCCGCATTTATCTCGCGCAGCAGGACGGGGCCAGGCTGGCGCCAGTGCTGGAAAAGCTCGCCGACCTTGAACCTGAAAGCCAGTCGATTCGTAAGAAGCTGGCCGAATTGGCGCTTGCGCGGCGGGATTTCGCATCGGCGCGGAACTGGGCGCGGCAGCTCATCCATTTGGACGTCAAGGACGACGATGCGCACGGCCAGTTGGCGGCAGCAGCGCAGGGACTTGCCGATCTGGCGCTGGCTGCCGAGGAGTATGAGACGTGCGTCTCCCTCAAGCCCGAGCGAAATGACTGGCGGTTTGCCTGGGCCGGCGTTCTGGCCGAGCTGGGGAAAAAAGACGAAGCCCGCCGCGTGGCCGAGGAAGTGAAGCAGCAAGACGACGACTATCCCGGGATTGACGCTCTGCTGGAGAAACTGAAACGTGAGTGACGTGCCCGAGTCATCGGTTTCCCCCGTGCGAGCGAACGTTTCGCTGGCTGACTTTCAGCAACTGATCCGCAACATGTATCTGGAAAAGGACGTCGCGCGCGGTCCGGAAGGGACATTTATCTGGCTGATGGAGGAAGTGGGCGAGCTGGCAACCGCGCTGCGCAGTGGGACTCACGAACAGCGGCTGGAGGAGTTTGCCGACGTGCTGGCCTGGCTGACGACCATCGCCAATGTCGTCGGCGTCGATCTGAGCGAGGCGGTCGCGCGCAAATATGGCTCGGGCTGCCCGGGCTGCCGGCAACTGGTTTGCGTCTGTCCCGATAGCGAGAAACCGTAGCGCGGTGGCCATTTTCGCATTGCCTGAAGGTCGCTATTCTGATGAGCCCACCAGCAAACCATCTTGCAGCGGCGCGATTGCGTATCCGCTCCTGAATCGGCAAATGTCCCGGCAAGTGTCGCTATTCCTTCGAGTTCAGCACCTGGCAGCGATGGCCGCGGCGTTGCTCTGTGTCCAGGGACCGGTGGGCGCGCCGGCCGATGCGGCCGAGCCGCTCGCTATTGAGATTCGCCACGTCGAGATCGGCTTTGGCGGCACGTACAAGTCAGGGTTTTGGGCGCCGATCTGGCTGACGGTTCGCTCGCCGCAGAACGTGCGGGGGGTTTTGGAAGTTTTGGCTCCCGATGGCGACGGCGCGCCGGCCGCTTTTTCGTCCCTTGCAAACGGGCAGGAGTCGGACAGCACGTTTCACGCAGGCGAGGATGAAACCATTTGCGTGTATGCCAAGATCGGTCCCCAGCAAGGAGTGTTGTCGGCCCGACTGCGCGATGCGGAAACGAACAACGTCCTGTGGCAAGAACGGTTGCCCACCTCTGCGCAAGAACCCTTACCTGCGAAATGGGAACTCGTCGTATCGCTCGGCGAGTCATCTGCGACGGTTGACGCGGCCGAACAATTGCCGCACAGCGAGGATCACCGCATCGTGGCCGCCGCCGTCACGGACGCCAACCGCGTGCCTGAAGTTTGGTGGGGCTGGGAAGGGGTTGCAACGATCGTACTTTCGACCGGGCCGGGAAGCATTGTTTCAAAGCTCTCTCCGGCTCAATTCGCGGCACTAAAGCAATGGGTTGAAATTGGCGGCGGCAGGCTGGTGGTCTGCGTTGGCGAGCGTGGCCAGGACGTATTGGCCGCTGACAGTCCGTTGGTCGCATTCGTCCCCGGCAAGCTGGTCGAGGTTGCTCCGCTGCGCGATCTGGCGAGGCTCGAGGAACTGACCGGCCAGCCCCCGCTGGCGGCCGGCGATACGGCACGTCCTCGCGTGGCGCGCTTGACCGAAGTGCACGGCCGCGTGGAAGCGACGATTACCGGGTTGTCGGGAGAAGTGCCGCTGCTTGTGCGAAATTCCCACGGAAATGGTGAGCTGGTCTTTCTAGGCGTCGATTGCGACGGAACGGTCATGGAAAACTGGCCCGGCCGCGGGCGGCTTCTGGCGGCGGCCATGAACGATCCGGCCAATACCAGCTCGTCCGATGCGCCAGGAATGCGCGGCGGCTCGCGGCTGGGCTACGACGACCTGGTCGGGCAATTGCGGATGGCGATGGACCATTTTCCAAACGTGCGCGTGATCAACATTACGACGGTCGCCCTGCTGACGTTGGGCTACCTGGTGCTCATCGGCCCGATCGATTTCCTGATCCAGCGGCATATCAAATGGCCGAGTCCTATCACCTGGTTCTCGTTCCCGCTTCTAATCGTGGCATTTTGTGCTGTGGGTTGGTTCGTGAGGCAGGCGGCGCACGGCAGTGTTGCCAGGGCCAATCTGGCCGAAGTCATCGACGTGGACGTTGATCGCCAAGCCGTGCGAGGGACGGCGTGGATCCATCTGTATGGCAACCAGACGAGTACACACGACGTGTCGCTTGCCGTGCAAGGCGCTCCCGTAGGACTGACAGGCAGTGCTAATGGCTGGTTGACCTGGCAAGGTTTGCCGGGAAGCGGCCTGGGCGGTCTGGCGGCAAATCAAATCGGTGCGCCTCAGCTAGCGCCCTACGCGATTTCGTCCCCCGGCCCGCAGATGACCCTGACCGGCCTGCCCCTGCAAATTGCCGGATCGAAATCGATGTCGGCGTTATGGTGGGGTGCGACAGGACCGCTCGAGAAGTCGGCACTCACTCTCAACCAGTACGATTTGCTTGAGGGTGAGATCGTCAATCCGCTTCCGGTGGATCTCGACAGTTGCCTGCTTGTCTTCGATGAATGGCTGTATCGGCTGAAGTCTCTCTCGCCGGGACAACGCGTGCGGCTGTCGGACTTCGATCCGCTGAACCTGGAAGCCAGGCTCCAGCAGCGTACAATCGCCAATGCCAAGGATGTCGTCAGCCCCTGGGAGGCGGATTCTGTCGACGTGCCGCGGATCATGCAGATGATCATGTTCCATGAGTCGGCCCGCGGCAGAAGCTACACAAATCTCACGCACCTCTATCAGGGTTACCTCGACATGACGCCGCGCGTGCGAAATGGGAGGGCGATCCTGGTCGGACGAATCGCGCAGGGGGTAACGCAACTTTCCGTGGACGGTAAACCATTAGCCGCGGGCTCCCAGGCGGAGCCGTGGACCTGGGTGCGCTTGGTGCTTCCTGTCGCCAAGCGCGGCCAACCATAGAGGCGCCCCGTGATCAAGACGGTTGAACTGACCAAAAAATACGGCGAGATGTATGCCATCCGGGAGATCAACCTGGATCTGGACGCTGGCGATCTGTTTGGGTTCATTGGCCCCAACGGCGCCGGCAAGACCACGACCATGAAAATCCTGGCCACGCTGCTCAATCCCACCGAGGGCGAGGCCTATGTCTGCGGCCACTCAATCTATAAGGACCCGCGTGAGATTCGCCGCCTCGTCGGTTATATGCCCGACTTCTTTGGCGTGTACGACGACATGAAAGTGATCGAATACTTGGAGTTCTTTGCCGCCGCTTATCGAATTCGAGGCCCCAAGCGGCGGCAGGTGTGCAACGAGAAGCTCGAGCTTGTCGACCTCGATTTCAAGCGCGACGCGTACGCCAATACGCTGTCGCGCGGACAAACGCAGCGGTTGGGGCTGGCGCGCGTGCTATTGCACGAGCCGCAGGTGCTGTTGCTCGACGAGCCGCTGTCGGGACTCGACCCCCGTGCCCGCATCGAGATGCGGGCCGTGATGCGCCGCCTCGGAGCCCAAGGCAAGACCATCATGGTCTCCAGCCACATCCTTCCAGAGCTGGCCGACATGTGCAACAAGGTCGGCATCATCGACCGCGGGGTAATGACCGTCAACGCGACGGTGGCGGACGTGATGAAGCAGGTTCGCCAGCGAGTCGTCTTGCACATCGCCGTCACCGGCGACCAGGCCGCTGCGGGCAATCGTTTGGCAGGGCACGAGCTGGTGGACGAAGTCGCGCTCAAGAACGAGCACATCGTGGTGACGCTCAAGGCCGGCGTCGAGGAGTATGCGGACCTCTCGCCACTGCTGGTGCAGGCGGGGCACAAGATCCGCCTGTTTCGCGAGGAGGAGGTCAATCTGGAGTCGGCATTCATGGCGCTGACCAAAGGGCTGGGTCAGCGGGTATGACGCGTCTCACGGCCTTTTCGCGCGGGATTTTTGGAGCTAGTCCGCGACCTAACGCGGCCATTTGCCGCTGCGGAAGTTAGATCCCGACAATGATTTTGTCGCCGCGTTTGCCGGGCACTTCTTGGCGCTTGCCCTCCGACGTTATAGGGTTCACCCATCGTGCGAAACGGGCACCTAGGCTTTCAACTTCAGAGTTCATCATCACGGAGAGCGTCATGAGCGCCATCAAGACACGCGCTATCGCGGCCGCCATCTTCGCGGGCGCTTTGGCGGGGGTGGTTTTCGGTTTTCAGGCCGGGCAGACGCCGATCGGGCAGCGGTGGTGGCCGTCGGAGTGGGGGGAAGCGGACCAGCGCGGCGCTGCCAATCGGATCACCCCCGAGAAGGTGCTCGAGGCGACGCGCCTCATCAAGCAGGGAAAGATCTACCAGCTCGGACGCCTCTACGAGCAGGGAATGCCGCTGCCGGGCAAGCGGCATTTCAGTCTGACGATACCCGGACTGCCGACCGGCCCGCCAATCGGCAAGAATCAGGTCGTGTCTAACGATGAACTGGTCAGCGGCGAGATCGGGCAGGTCGGGACGCAGTTCGACGGCCTGGGACACGTCGGTTGCCGCGTCGATGGCGAAGACATTTTTTATAACGGCAACAAGCTATCCGATTTCGGCACCCCCTACGGCCTGTCAAAACTGGGCGTGGAAAACGTCGGCGTGTTCTTCACCCGCGGAATTTTGCTGGACGTGGCAGCGCTGCGCAAGACGGAACGGCTAACAAGTGGGTACGTCATTACGCCTGATGAGTTGAAGGCCTGCCTCGAGGCGGCGAAGCTCGAGATTCGCGGCGGCGATATCGTGCTCATCCATACTGGCCACGGGAATTTGTGGATGAAGGACAACGCGGCCTACGGCGAAGGGGAGCCGGGGATCGGAATGGCGGCGGCGAAGTTTTTAACTGACAAGAAAGTGGCCATGATCGGCGCGGACACGTGGGCCATCGAGGCCGTGCCGCATGAAAACCCGGACATTGCCTTTCCGGTGCATCAGTGGGACCTGACGCGACACGGCGTCTATCACCTGGAAAATCTCGATCTGGAGGAGCTGGCCAAGGACAAAGTCTACGAGTTCGCCTTCGTATTCAGCCCGCTGCGGCTGAAGGGGGCTACCGGCTCGCCCGGCAATCCGATCGCGGTCAAGTAGCGGCCGCGAGATGATTTCCATGGGCCGCTTATTTCCCCATCAACCGATTGCTGATTTCGGGGCCGCGCTGTTTTGCGCGCTGGGAGCGGATCGGGAAGAAGCCGAAATCGCCGCAGGCGCGCTCGTGCAGAGCAGCCTGATGGGGCACGACTCACACGGCGTGCTACGCATCCCCGAGTATCTGGGGTTCCTCGAGGATGGTTCGCTCAAGCCGCGGGCCACGATGGAAGTCTGCCGCACTGGGCGCGGGACGGCGAGCGTCGATTGCGGTTATGGGTTTGGCGCCGTCGGCGGCCAGCGGGCGATGGAGGTCGCTGTCGAATTGGCGCGCGAGCAGGGGACGGCATGCGTCATCACCCGCCGGTGCAGCCATGTGGGCCGGCTGGGGGCATACGTCGAGTCGGCAGCCCGCGCCGGACTGATAGCGCTGGCGACGTGCAACTCGCCCGTGAGCGGACACTTCGTGCTCCCGTTTGGCGGCCGGGCGGGGCGGCTGGCGACCAATCCGATCGCCTACGGATTGCCGAGCGGCGGCGAACCGATCGTGGCCGATTTCTCCACGTCGGTCGCGCCGGAAGGAAAAATTCGCGTCTGCTTGAACGAGGGAAAGCCGGTGCCGGAAGGGTGGATCCTCGACGCGGCGGGCAACCCCACGACCGATCCGCGCGCGTTCTACGGCCCGCCGCGCGGTGGCATTTTGCCGCTGGGAGGGGCCGCAGGGCACAAAGGGTTCGCGCTGGGCCTGTTGGTCGAAGTGCTGGGGAGCGCGCTGGCGGGGGTGAGCGCCACGGACGGGACAGTTCGCGGCAATGGGGTTTGCCTTCTTGTCGTGGATCCCGCGACATTTTGTCCACTCGAGGAGTTTCTCAGGCGGATCAATGAGACGATTCTCTACATCAAATCGTCCCCGCCGGCACCGGGGGTGAGGGAGGTTCTAGTTCCTGGCGAACTGGAGTTTCGCACACGTAACAGACGACTGGCGGAAGGCATTCCAATTGACGAGCCAACGCTCTCAGCCATGAGCGAATGGGCTCGTCGGCTGGGCGCGCACATTCCGTGGAAGGAAGGCGTTGCTACATGACCGCGAATGAGAAGCCACTGCGATTGGGAATGTTCGTGATGCCGATCCACGATCCGGCAAAGCCGCTGGCGCAGTGCTTCGACGAGGATCTGGAACTGGCAGTAAAGTGCGAGGAGCTGGGATTTGACGACTTCTGGGTGGGAGAGCATCATTCGTCCACCTACGAGAACATCGTCATGCCAGAGATATTTCTGGGGAAGGTCCTTGGGCAGACGAAATCGATTCGCGTGGGACCGGCTCCGGTTTGCTTGCAGTATCACAATCCGGTTCACGTCGCCAATCGCCTGGCGTTTCTCGATCATCTTTCACACGGGCGGCTGAACGTCTGCTTTGGACCCGGCGCCGTGCCGACCGACATGGAAGTTTACGGCGTTCAGCCCCAGGACACTGGCGCTCGCGTGGCGGAAGCGATCGACATGATTCTGCGCCTGTGGACATCCGATCCGCCGTACGAATTTTCCGGGCAGTTCTGGAAAATGAGCCTGAAAATGGCCATTGACGCGGAAATGGGAATCGGCGCGCTGCATAAGCCACTGCAAAGGCCGTATCCGCCGATCTACGTGCCGAGCATCAGCCGCGCGTCAAAGGGACTGGAATCGGCGGCGGCGCGCGGGTTTCGCTTCATCAGCCATCACATGCTTCGCAGCGACGTGCTGGCCGATCAGTGGAAGACGTACCGCACGGCCGCTGCTGCTGCGGGACGCGTTGCCAGTCCGCGCGACTGGAGCATTGCCCGCAACATTTTTGTCGCGGAAGACATGGCCGAGGCCCGGCGACTGGCGGCAGACAACTCGCTCGGTCGGTGTATTCAATACATTCTCAATCTTACGCGCCGCACATCGCCAACTGGGCTGGCGATGTGGAAGCCCAGCCCGCAGATGGCCGAGAGCGACTGCAATCTGGATTACTTCCTGAAGGAGGTGGTCATTGCCGGCGACCCGCCACACGTGACGGCGCAGCTCCTGGAATTGCGCGAGCAAGCCGGCCCGTTTGGGTCGCTGGTGGTGGTGGCCCATGATTGGGATGATCGCCAGCGCTGGCTGCACAGTTTGGAGCTATTTGCCCACCAGGTTATGCCGGCATATCACCGCTCAATTGGGCAATAGAGTGGTTGAATCCGTCGCAACTACGCGAAATTCCCCCCCTAAGCGTTACAGTCCCGAAAGAAATCCGGCTATGGTCGGGACTTGCGGCATTCCACGTGCTAGAGTTGCTGACCCGGTTGGCAGAACAGTTGCAAAAGTTTAACGTTTAGGGGGTTTCCACCATCTAGCGAAATGGCATAAGTCGGGTTAAGATTGCCGGCTGGTGGACGGTATCCTCGATTTACTTCAGGAGAAACAGGAATGCGGCGTTTCACGATGATCCTTGGATGTGCTTTGGTTGCCTTTAGCGCCACGCTGGCTTCCGCGCAGGAGCAGAAGCCCGCTCAGGCCCCCGCTCAAAAGGCGGTGCAGGCTCCGGTGCAGGCCCCGACGCAAAAAGTCTCGCCGGCCCAGAAGCCGGTGCAGGCTCCCGCTCAGAAGGCGGTGCAGGCGCCGACGCAGAAGCCGGTTCAGTCGCCAGTCCAGAAGGGCGGCGATGTGAAGATGGCTCGCGTGGGCTTCTTCCGCGGACGCTAAGCGAATTTCGGCGCGGCGACGCAGCGGACAATTTGTCAACCAACACCCTCCGGCTAGGATCTAGCCGAGGGTGTTTTTATTTCGCTCGCCATGGCGAGTCAGCCGGGTCATAACGAGTGTAACCTAGCCGACCAGCGCAGCCGTTTTGGTCACGCCAATGCCGACGGTTGCACGATGAAAATGCCAAACTTCCAGACGCGCATCCTTCCCCCTTGAGGACCTCGCCATGTACTCCACGCTTTCTGCGTTGGCAATTGCCGTATCGCTCACTGCTCAAGGAGGCCCGATCGCCAAAAAAGAGCTGGACTACCAGAAGCAGGCGTACCAGCAGTGGTGGGGCAGTGATCTGGTGCTGACGCTCGCCGACTTGCCGCTGGAAGGAAAAGTCCCTGGCTTTCGCATTCCGTACGCGGGTCACGACTATCCAGATAAGGCAGGTGGGACGATTGTCGCCATGCGGAAATACGACATGGCATTTTATCGGGGCCAGCCGTTGGCTACCGAGTACGAGCGCCGCGACGTCGGAGCCCACCGCGGCGGCCGGTTCGGAGACGACTTTCCCCGCCGCGGTCTGTTTGGTCGCTTCCGCGGCCCGCGCACGCCAAGCTGGTATGGCCATTGCAACGGCTGGACGGCCGCCTCCATGCGTCACGCCGAGCCACAGCACAGCGTGACCCGCAATGGTGTGGTCTTCACGCCGTCGGATATCAAGGGTTTGCTTGCCGACCTCTACATGTACACTGACACCGAGTTCCTTGGCGGCGAGGACGCGGTCATCAATCCGGCGATCTTCCACCTCTCAATCACCAACTGGCTAGGCCGTGGCGATCATCCCGTGGGCATGGAGACGGCGGTCGGCGAAGTTGTGATCAACTACCCGATCTACACCTATGGATCGACGGTGACCAAACTCGCCGACCGCCAGTCCGAAGTGAAAATGTCAATCCGCTATCGCATGAACACGCCGCGGGAGTATGACAAGGGACCGGACGCCAACCAGACCATGTACTTCCACTACGTCCTCGACCTGGATGACAAGGGGGAAATCACCGGCGGCCGCTATTACGGCGACAGCGCGCGGATCGACATGTTGTGGGCGCCGCTTCAGCCCGTGCAAGGGGGCAAGAAGGGGAACGAACGGGGCAATCCGCACATGGACGTCAAGGAAGTGCTGGCCATCTGGCGCGAATCGGTACCTGAGGAGACGCGCCACAAGTGGCTGAATATCGACCCCACGCCCGAGGACGCGATCCTCAGCGACGAAGAGAAGGCCAAGCTGGCTGAGGAAAAGGCAGCCGCCGAAGAAGCGGCTAAGGCCGCCGCCACGGCCGCGGCAGCAGCCAGGGACGGCGCGGCGCCCACGGCGACGACCAGCACGCCGGGCAGCCCTCCGCGGCCGGTTCCCGATCCGGCGGACGAGGAGTAGCGATTTCAGCGGGCGTCATGGGAAATTGACGACCTGACTATCCCGGAATCCCAACCGGCAAGCTTTGGCGTAGAGCGTCTTGCCCGCAGGGACTTCGATCGGCCCCGTGTACAGTAGCCATCGCTCGCCCGGTCCTGCTGCGGCATTCTTGCCGCGCTTTTGCTTATTTCCTTTCGGTAGTATGTCGAGCGGACGCTCGTCAGTGCCTGCGATGCGATAGGCGATGGAAGCACCTTCGGTCTGGCAAGCAATGATGGCCCCGCCTCCGCGGACGGTAATCCTGGGGTCGGCGGTCACGGACCACTTTCCGCCGGGGCGAACGCGCTCCATCAATTCGGCCTCGGGAATCAAGCCGAGATCGCCGGTTTCCTCGCGCCACTTCTCGTGTGCCATTCTCAGCCGAGAAAGTTCGTCCGCAAACTTGGAATCGTCCGCCAGGTTGTGGATCTCGTGAGGATCGGAGTCGGTGTCGTATAGCTCTTCGACCGGTTTGGTCGGCTCGAAGAAAATCTGCCGAGGGCCGGCGAGCTTGCTGTCCGCAGCCAGCCGCCGCCACTCCTTCATTGTCGGCATTTCATCCATGTAAGCAATGTTCTGCGCGTACGGCAGATCGGGGCGGTAGTTGCGAATGTACTTGAACCGCTTGTCGCGCACGGCGCGGATGATGTCGAGCGTCTCGTCCATCCGATCGCGGGCGGCATAGATGTACTGTCGCTCGGCGGCCCGCTCGTCGCCGAGAAAGACCTGCCCTTGGAAATGCTTTGGCCGCTCAATCCCCGTCAGTGAGAGCACCGTCGGCGCCAGGTCGAGAAAGCAGACCAGGTCCTC